>JBGSMI010000105.1:0-15348 GCA_041740215.1 Ferruginibacter sp. | reverse complement strand
TGGAGCCATTGACGGCTCTTGCGTAAAGACAATCGTTTATTCCATTTGCACCATTTTGCAAGTCGCTTGTTCACAAAGCACCACAGGTCGTTCAGGTTTCTTTTTATAAAATGGCAGTAGTAGTTTTGCCAGCCCCGGAACAACGGATTTAAGAGATTTGCAACCACGTAAATACTTCCCGTTCGGGTGTGCAAACGAAGACTGCCAATCTTATCCATGATTGATTTCTTTGACGAAGGCGATGGCGATGGAAGTATCAATAGTTTCCATCCGATAGCTATCGGATCTCCTGCCTCTTTTACCCATTGTGGTGTAAACGAAAAACCGCCCATCTCAAAACTGTGAACAGTTGATATGCTATGGGTGTTGGCGTTTCGGGTTAAACATACAATTCGGGTTTTAACAGGATGAATGGAAAGACCGCACTGCGTGAAACGTACCTGCAGTTTTTGCAGAATGCTTTCCGCTATCTGCTTACTTGCCGGGCGATCCTGTCCAATAACGTGGGAAGGCCCAACATTCTTTTGTTGCCATCCTTTTTAAGGATGCTGGCTGACCGGATGGTCTTTGGAAAATAACTACCTGATGCAAGGCGAACCCACAGCCCGTACAATAGTTTGCTGCGGTGAGTATGAAGATAATACTCCCAAGTCATACCATAGGTAACAACTGCTTCGCCGCCTGCTTTACATGTTTGTACGCTTCCCATACCATCATCGTGGTAATGGGTACGCTTAATCCTTGTTTGGAAAACATTTCCATCATTCCTTACGGTTGTTTAATGTTTTACCAATTTTTGTCATCTTGCTCAACCCTTTGCTACTCTCCCGATCCCTATCGGGATTATCATCACTACGGGTAAGTCCGCCCCTGCAAAGGTTTATGAAGGCTTATTGCCACTTACGGGTGCGCCGCTTGTAGGTTCTGCCGCTATGCCGGTCGTACGGCCTGGCAAAGCTTCAGACGGGTTTACCTATTGGGCACATTCAACCAGTGCAGGTGCTCCACCCGATAGCTATCGGGTTCCGCCAACCTCATCCGTCCGCCGCGGCGGACACCTTCTCCTGAATGAGAAGGAACAGCGGATGAAGTCTTCTATGTGCCTGTCTGTAAGTTCCGTCGGCTTTATCCCGGATGCAACTAACACTTCCCGCAACTTTTTAACGAAAGTGAGCTCGGTCGAAACAATCATGTGCATCGTTTCTTTTTACATCGGTTACAATTATCAAGACCTCATAGCCGCTTTGTCTATACGTTCGACTCTTACAGACACACCTGTTGCATCGTTCACCACCCGACCCCTTAGAGCCACGCAGCATGCAACCGGTTTGATGATGAAGGTTGCTCACTTCTCTCACCGAGAGGCCAACTCTCATCACATAGGCAGCTTAACTGGACACACATGGGCATTGCTAGAAGGTGGGGCTGGACGTTGAAACATCGGCTGTTTGCATCGCTGTACTTTGGTTCGGGCTGGACGGAATTCTGTTGGGCTTTTAGATGTTAACTTGTACTTTTATTTCTTTATGGGGGTTCAGTTTCAGGCTGGACAATCAACAATGTTCCCACCGCACAAAGCCGTGAATATTGGCCGCCATCAAGAAAATCATAACAGTATAATTATCAAAGCAAAAAAACATTTTACTTTGTTACCAAATTTGGTAACTTTGACTATTAAATAAAATATTTAATGCCGACTTTACATATAATCAATTCAATAAAAATAGACGTTTATTCAAGAGATCATTTGCCTCCACATTTTCATGCTATATATTCCGAGCATGAAATTTTAATTGAAATAAAAAGTTTAAAAACATACGCAGGGTACTTACCAGTCAGACAACAAAAAATAGTACATGAGTGGGCAAAAGATGCGAAAATGAAAACTTTCTTATTGGTAAATTTTGAAAGACTAAAACCAAACTTACGAAAATGAAAAAAATAGTAAAAATACCGAGAATTCTTAAAATAAAATCTGTTAAGGGTTTTAATTTATACTGCATTTTTAATAATGGTGAAACAAGAGTCATTGACTTTAAAAAATTATTTAAAAAGTGGAAGATCACAAAGAACGACCCTGAATATTTATTACTTACAGAAAGTGAGTTTAAAAAAGTTTCTTTGAGAAATCAAACATTATCATGGAAAAATATAAAAATAGCGTTAACGGATATAAATGGAGATAAAAAAATTCATGCCTATGAATTAAGTCCTGATATTGTATTTGAAAATAGTTTACCTACAGAAGAGACAAAACATAAATTCTTTTTCGGATCAATAATTAAGGATACAAGAATAAAAAAAGGATTATCACAACAAGATTTGGCTACATTAAGCGGTACTAGTAAAACTTATATTTCTAGAATTGAAAATAATTTAATTGAACCAGAATTTTCAACATTATACAAAATTGTAGAATTGGGATTAGGAAAAAAGATAAAAGTCGAAATTGCGTAACCCAATAACTACGCCCAACATTAAGAACAATAGCGGAAAGTTCCCTAAAAAAAGCCCCGCATTAAAAACTATTTTCGGGGGCTTTTGGTTATTGTTTGTTGACCGACACCGTTAGAACGCTATAGGAGGTAAAGTAGGCTCCACGGCAACCTTTGCTGAATGGATGATACAAAAAAGCAGGCCACTCGTGCCGTTTTCATACGCTTGTTTTTGCAACGGGGCACACTTCCGCCTACCCAATTTAACGGCCAGTTTTTTTGATCAGTAATCTGAACCTTTTCATGCTTACGCAGGCCCTGCACTTTTTTACGGTGGTGCAAGGCTGCTGGTTGTAGCATCGGGGTTTTGTTCGCTTTGCTGGGTTATAAGTTTACTGCATCCACCATAGTCTATGTGAACCAGCATTTTACCAAACTGCGCAGCTCTTGAGGTAACGTAAATACCAGGTGATAATAAGTGGTGGGTAACAGTTCGCTCATTCTGTCCTGCAGACAATGTTCTTTTTTTAAGCCGCCACTCCCGATAGCCATCGGGATAGGGCAATGCCTGTCGCCGCAACTATGGTATTGAGACTGCTCATTGCTACAACTGGCTTTATTGCATTTTAAATGATGTACACCAATGCCCGCAGTATGGCAGATACGCAACCGGTTAAATTTTGCACGACTGTAAGGATTAAAATTTTCGACCCAGGGGTTATCAAATATTTTCTGTTGTAACAATCGTCTTATGTCACTGAGAGTTTGCTGTTCCATCGCTACCTCCCAATAATTTATCCATTGGTGATACAATACCATACAGTGTATGCTGTTGCAAATGCAGATACACCATCGTTGTTTCATGCCTACTGTGACCAGGCAATGTTTTTATAACATGAATGTTTGTGCCATTATCCAGCATATGTTTAGCAAAGCTATGCCGAAGGGTATGTGGAGTATATCCTTTTGGCATGAAGCCGGCTTTTTTCATGGCACCCGTTGCTACCGGTTGCTTGCTTCGGGGATGGAAGGCTTTACCAGTTTGGGGGCTGGTAAATAAAAACTGTTTTGGTCTTTTTGCAGCTACATAATACTGCCTTAGTTTATCCAGTAAATTACCAGCCAATAAAGTGTACCTGTCTTTAGCGCCCTTACCCTGCACTACTTTTATTCGCTTTGCGGCGCTCTCAATATCCTGGATACACAACGCAGCTACTTCGCTTATGCGTAAGCCACTGCCATAGAGCAAACGTATTACACAACATTCTTTTAACGTAAGCGGTGCCGAAAACAGTTGCGTTACCTCTTGCTGGCTCATGATATTTTGCAGTATAAACTCTTTCTGAGGGTTCAACAGGACAGTTACCTGAAAAAACTACGGAAAAACTTATTGAAAATGAGGAGAAAATTTATACGTCATTATCTGTTGCAAAGCCGGCCGTACTTTTACGCTTATTGGTACTTGATAAAATAATTATTAACCGGGCTGTTGCGCCAATGCTTATTATTGCTGCTGAAATTTCAATACCCTGCAAAAAGATGACATTTCTTTCGGCAGCCTGCAAACAAAATATCATGCGCCTGATAAGGCTACTATTAATGCGGTGAAGGATATGCTTTTAAGTGCATTACTATTTTGAGCAGGTTATAAAACAGTTATAACAGAATCCAGGACTGATTAAACATCTTCAAGCATGGTAAGCTTTTTATTTTTCAGCGTTTTAAAATAAGAAGGGGTTAAACCTGTTATTTTTTTAAACTGGTGGGATAGATGTGATACGCTGCTATAGTGAAGTTTATTGGCTATTTCGCTAAGGTTGAGTTCATCATAAATAATCAACTCTTTAACTTTTTCTATTTTGTGCATTATAATATAATGCTCAATAGTAGTTCCTTGCGTTTCCGAAAAAATATTCGCCATGTATGTATAATCATGCTTTAGGATCTTGGTTAAATAATCAGAGAAATTTGTTTTAGGCAAGTCATCC
Source organism: Ferruginibacter sp. (assembly GCA_041740215.1). Taxonomy (GTDB): domain Bacteria; phylum Bacteroidota; class Bacteroidia; order Chitinophagales; family Chitinophagaceae; genus Ferruginibacter. Next base: position 10,925 of record JBGSMI010000105.1, on the reverse strand, counting down.
ACATAATGAACCATTTCTATAATTACATTCTTTATTCTTTCAATCAAAATAGCCTTTTTGTCATCCATTAATTCCAGCTTTGATTTTAATAAAATTACTTTTAGCTTCTCCCTTTGTTTATCAGTCATTTTTTCCAAAACTTCTACTTCACCCAAATTTACAGTTACATAATGCAGCCCAACTTTTTTAAATGCCTCTTTTACTACCATTTTGCAACGGATACTAACCATGTATTTTATGTAAAGTCTCAATTTAGATTTTATTGGAGTTGTTTGTGTCATGTACTTCAAAAGGTACACCACAATTGCCTGCTAAATTTTAAATGGATATTAATTAATTGTTTCTTTTGCGGGAAGTACAGACTGGACAAGGATTTTAGTCCTCATAACCGCTTTTTATTACCGTTGAAATCATCTTAAACCTTTTGTCAGCATTGAAGGAATGTTTAGAGTGGGCGGGTATAATTATCCCCTGCCCTAGTTTTAGCTTGTAAGTCTTGCCATCTATGCTAATTTCAGCAGAGCCATCAATTATCTGTATGTAATTATCAAAAGGGGATGTTTTTTCAGCTAACTCTTCTCCTGCTGCAAAAGAGGATACTGTAACATTACCAGTAGTCTTTTTTATAATGGTTCTGCTCAATACCGAATGGGGAACATAGTCAATGATTTCTACAATGATGTGAATTTTACGTTTAACCAAGTCTTTAATAACCGTCGTCTTTGTATGTTTTGTTGTTGCCATCACTTTATAAATTATACAAGTTCCATTGAATCAGACTGCCTTTACTTTTTAGTTGGAATAATAAGAAGTGGTATGGATGTATGATGTAGCACATGCTCTGTTATGCTCCCCATAAGAATGTTTTCCAGCCACCTTTTACTGTGAGACCCCATCACTATTGTATCAGCATTTAATTCCTTTGCAACCTCTAAAATTGTTTCAGCTACACTGCCTTCTTTTACTAGTGTTTTAATATGTGCATTACCTAAGTGATGTTTGGATATATCCAAAAATTCCATTGATGTTTTTTTAAGTTCATTTATAATATCCGGTTCCAGCAAATTTAAATTCGTATAACCGCCAAAACCCATTATAGGATCGTAGATGGTCGTTGCATAATATGAAGGATCAGCGATTACATGTAATATTGTAATGGCAGCATCCTTATTTTCACCAAGTGAAGCCCCAATTTCTGCTACTTTTTGTGCTGTAGGATCGTAGTCGAGTGCAATCAATATATTTTTCATAATTCCTTTGTTAATTAATCCTTGTCTTCATCCAGGTCGTTGTGATCATCTCCTCCTACACTGTAATAGTTATTTTCTTCATCTTCGCTTCCAATGGCTTCCTGCTCGTCATCAAGCTCAGCACCCGGCACATCTAAATCGTCTCCGGATTCATCTTCATCAAAATCTTTTTCGTTTTCTGGCGCTGATGCTTCATTTTGGTTTGGCTGCTTCTGCTTTGACAAATCTTCAGGGTCTAAATTTTCTTCCTCTTTATTTCTGTTATAAATATCTTCACTTACCGGATACAGAGGATAGCCATCAGTTGAAATTTCCTTTCTGGTATCTGCATTTTCAACAGTCTTGATTTTATTTTCCTTTTTCTCTTTCATGATGGATAATTAAACTTAATAATTCGTTTATACAATAGATGATAAATGCTTAAAGAAATACTCTTTCACAAAAGTATGTTCCTGGTTTTCTGTCATCTTATCTACTTGCCTTGTTTCAATATTTATTTTATCAAAATGATGGTCTGCTTTCAACATATTCAGTAACTCAACTTTTGGTTCAGTTGGTCCAAAAAACAATACTTCTTCGTAATTTTTTATTGCGGCTGCTATTTCCTTATAATAAGCCAGTTCTTAATGCTGCTCTTTATGATGCGCTGCCTTTTCGCCCTTATGTAAAGTCTCTCTTTTTTCCTTCGTATGTAAATGTTGATTCGATGGTTTTTGTTGCCATCTCACCACTTGTCAACTCCATCAGGTGAGCACTTGCATGATCCATCCAGATGCCAATACATTTTGTTTTCATTGTTTTTCACCTTTTGAATACTTTGTTACCAATGCGTTTAATGAATCATTGTAATCTTTTAAATTATCCATGGTTATTTCGGGGTTGGCCACGTTGGGAATTGCAACAGGCATTTCAATAATATATTTTGATCACTCCGGAAAATCCTTCTGAATGCCCAAAGTCGTATTTATAATATCCTTATTAATTTCATTTGCTGTTTCCATATTTTAATCCTTCACTTTTGTAAACTTAAAATTGAGCTTTTACATCCCAAAAACTATTATACAATTAATAATAAGATTTGTATCATTCACACATAGTAGATAGTGGAATTTATTTTAAGCATAGATGTTCACTGTGGATATACTTTAATCTCTTTATTCAGCCTCGTAAAATGCCAGCTTATTATTAAGCGCTACAATATGCTGCTGCATATCGCTAATGCGTTGAAGCAGGTAAGTGATGCATTCAATTCCCTCTATATTTATATCCATTTCCTGTTTCAAACGCATGAGTTGTTCTAACTGTTTCAGTTGACTTGCCGGTACAAATATTTCCTCTTTTACAACCGTAATATCAATTAGCCCGGATTCATTGAGGGAATAGATAAAAGATAGCTCCATGTTGTGATAAACACAAAACTCACTTGCCGGTATCATTTGTTCTTTATCCATAAAAGTTTTTATTGTAGTTTAGATAATTCGGTGAACAATATTTTTTGTTGTTCTGAGAGATTAACGGGTAACTTAATTTCATAAGTAACATACAGGTCTCCTGCTTCACCTTCTTTTTTATAAACGGGGAAACCTTTTCCTTTCAATCGTATCTTAGTTCCATATTGCGTTTCTGGGTTTACTTTTAATTTTACCTTTCCTTTTAAGGTTTCAATAGTAGTCTCGCCTCCTAACAAAGCGGTGTATAAATCAATTGTTGCTTTTGTATATAAATCGTTGCCAAGTCTTTTAAAATCAGGATTTATTGAAATGATAAAAGTGATGTATAAATCACCGGCAGGGCCTCCATTTGCACCCAAAGCACCATAACCTTTCAACTTTATAATTTGACCATTTTCAATACCAGCAGGTATAGTAATGCGAATATTCTTTCCATTAACTGTAAGGGTTTGCTGATGCGTTTCCATAGCATCCATTAAGCTGAGTGTAAGCGCTGCATTATAATCCTGACCTCTGTATTTTGTTTGCCTGCTACGTTCTCCGCCACCAAACATTGATTCAAAAAAGCTGGAGAAATCTCCTTCGTCATTACCTGCAAATTGCTGTTCACCCTGGTTAGGTGGCCGTTGCTGCCGCTGTTGCTCAAACTGGTCTGCATGTTGCCAATCTTTTCCGTACAAGTCGTATTTTTTTCGCTTTTCAGGGTCACTCAATACTTCATTGGCTTCATTGATTGCCTGAAATTTTTTATGGGCGTCCTTATCGTGGGGTTAAGGTCTGGGTGTAGCTTTCTTGCTAATTTTCGATATGCCTTTTTAATATCAGCTTCCGTTGCTGATTTATCAATCTCCATCACTTTATAGTAGTCAATAAATTCCATGTAGTTATTTATTTCATTATAGTTTTAAATGCTTTTCCAATACATTCAATTACATCTGTAGTAAGCATACTCTCCATACTTTGCTCCTTCAATGCAATATCTGCTGCAAGTCCATGCAGGTAAACGCCTATTTTGGCTGCTTCAAATGCAGGGTAACCTTGTGCTAAAAAAGAAGTAACAATACCTGTAAGTGCATCTCCGCTTCCGCCTTTGGCAAGCCCTGCATTGCCTGTAGTATTTAAAAATGAAATACCATTATTGGTTATGAGAGTTTCATGCCCTTTTAAAACTATAATTATTTTGTATTGTTTAGCTTTTACTTTTGCGGTTAAAATTCTTGCTGCTGTTGTTTTATGTATCCCAAAAAGCCTGTCAAATTCCTTTGGGTGTGGGGTAATAATTGTGCCTTTTGGTAGCTTATTTAATAATGATTTATTTCCTCCAATAATATTTAATGCATCAGCATCTAATACCATTGGCTTTTTAAATTCAGCCATCAAATAATTAAGTATTTGAAAAGATTCTTTTGAGCTACCAATGCCGCAACCAATAGCGGCAGCACTAAATAAATCAAAATTATCGCAGTCTTTTTCTCTAATACAAATCATTGCTTCAGGTAATGCTATTGGTAAAATGATGCTATCGTCTTGTGGTACACTTACCGTGAGCTTTCCTATGCCAGTGCGCATACAAGCTTTAGCAGCTATAATTGCAGCACCCATGGCATTTGTGTTTCCAGCTATTATGTAGCCATGTCCATAGTCTCCTTTATTAGACGATGCTACCCTCGGTTTTATAATTACTCTGATTATATTTTTTGTAAGTTTTTTCACTTTGTATTGTTGTTATTAATGATTTTCCCATCTTCCATCGTGATAATTCTGTGTGTCCGGTCGGCAAAACTTTGGTCGTGGGTTACTATCAACAATGTTTGCTTCAACTCTTCTGCCAGCTTTTTAAATAAATCAAAAACAATATCACTGTTCTTTTTATCTAAGTTACCCGTTGGTTCATCACCCATAATAATATCAGGGTCATTTATTAATGCCCTTGCAATTGCTACCCGTTGCTTTTCTCCGCCTGATAATTGATTGGCTTTTTTTGCAGCCAGTTTATCAATACCCAATATTTTCAATTTTTCCATTGCTCTTACCTCTACTTCCTTTTCTAAAAACTGACTCAACTTTAATCCCGGCAGCATTACATTTTTTAGTACTGTAAATTCATCCAGCAAATAGTGAAACTGAAATACAAACCCAATTTTTTTATTACGAACTTTTGCCAATTCAGCTTCTTTCTTTTTTACCATCGATATATCATCTATCAGCAATTCGCCTTCGTAATCCGTATCCATCGTTGATAAAATATACAACAAGGTAGATTTACCGCAACCCGATTTTCCTGTAAGTGCTACAAACTCCCCTTTGGCGATAGAAAAATTAATATCTGTAAGCACTTTTACTTTTACAGGGTCATTAAATTCTTTATTAATTTTTCTGGCTTCTAAAATTGTTTCACTCATGTTATTTTCCTCTTATAATTATTACGGGATCTACCTTACTTGCTTTACGGGCAGGAAACCAACCTGCAAAAAAAGTGGTGATTAAAGCAAATACCGCTGCTATTAAATAGAATACGGGATTATAGTCAATAGGATATGTTTTTATATTAGGCAAAGCATCGCTGGTAAAGGGAATCAGGTCAATAAGAGCAGATAATCCAAGGCCTAATAACAAGCCTAAAATACCTCCAAAAAAACCAATACCAACAGCGATTACTAAAAAAATATTTTGCACATCTTTTCCAGAAAAACCTGTGGCTTTTAAAATGGCGATGGTATCCATTTTCTCATAAATCATCATGTTTAAAATATTGTAAATGCCAAAACCTGCCACTATTAATAGCACTACACCTACAGCAAAAGAAATAAGTGTACGTACAGAGCTACCTGTTTCAAATTGTGCATTGGCAGTTTGTATATCTACCGCATCTAACTCAAAAAGACGGGCATATTCTTTTGCCATGGACGGAGCCATCGACAAATCTTTTAATTTTATTTGAATGTCGGTTATATAAGTATTTGGTTTCCCTATAAGCTTTTGTACCGTTGCAATAGAAGCATAGCTCTGCGTTTTATCTATATCCTGCACACCGGTTTTATACAAGCCAGTTACTTTTAGTTGAAAAATATCACCACTAATAGTTGATACTTGTACCCTGTCGCCAACATTGGCAGAAAGTATTTTTGCAAGCCTTACACCTATAATAATACTGCTGCTTATTTTGTCAAGATCAGATGATTGCCCTTCAATAAGAAAATCATTAAAATGAAATAATGTTGCTTCGTTTTGTATATCAATGCCATTTATAACACCTGCAATATCAATAGCCGTATTATTAAAAAAAATCGGTGATATTAATTTAGGGGCAATGCCCAAGACACGGCTATCTTTTTGCAAAGTCTTCATAATAGCGGCACCATTATAAATTTGCTGCCTCGAATTGCCGGATTTTACAGATCGTATGAAATTGTATCGGTTTATACTATCCGGAAGCTTATTAATTGGCTGGTGTACGTTGGGTTGTATTTCGTTGTACAGCCGTACATGTGCTGTACGATTCAGCATTATGCCATCCAGCAAATCATTAAGGCCTGCCATAAAACTAAGCAATGCAATAAACATAGTTATGCTGAAAGTAACACCCACAGCGGCTATCAACGTTTGCTTAAACCTTGCTAACAATAATGATTTAGCTATGCTGCTTATGAGTTTAATATTCATAATGCAGGTTTATAAATAAAATCGTTAATCGTTATACCATTTATGATTTCTACCTTTTGATAGTCTTTAAATCCAACAATTACTTTTTGCTTTTTCTTAGGTTCAATCCATACACTATCACCTGCCAATAAATAACTTCTTGGTATGGTGATAGCTTTTTCTTTTTGTTGTATCACAATATTTGCTTCGCAGGTAAGATTTGGATATACTGTAGCCGGTCGCTTTATAAATACAGCATCTACAGTAAATGATTTTGATCTGTCATTCATTATTGGGTTTATCTTAGTTACGGTAGCTTCAAAAACTTCTCCTTTATAACTATCCATACTAAGCACAATTTTTTGTCCGTTTTTAATTCTATTAATATCAAATTCGTCTACCTGTAGTTCTATCATAAAATCAGTAGCATCTCCAATTATTGCAACCGGGTTCAATGTATTTACCATTTCGCCCTGCTTCATTATTATATTGTACACTCTTCCATCTGCATCAGTTTTAATGGTATAATCATTTTTTATGGAAGAAGCTATTTGTAAATTATTTTGAGATTGTTTTGCCTGAAAACTGATTTGTTTTTGCAATTGTTTATAGCGGAGTGTGGCGGCCTCATAAGCAGTTACTGAACTTTTATAAGCAAGCTGCCGCTGCTCCAATTCGTTTTTTGTACCAATATTTTCTTTCCATAAATTTTGCTGTCGTTGCTGTAACAGCGCATCTTCATTCATTTTTGACTTTGCAAGATTTGTAGCAATCTGTAATTCGTGTAGCTTTTCCGCATTGTTACTTGCAGAACTATAGTCGGCAGACAATGCTGCATTTTTTGTATTTAATTGTGCATTGGTATTTACGAGCCGCATTATTGCATCGCCTTTCTTTACCACATCACCTTCCTTTACTACTATTGCCGCAATTACCCCATTTACTGTTGAAAAAACGTTGTACTGATTAATGCTTTTAATAATGCCGGATGCATATACAGATTCTGTTATTTTTTCGGCTATGGGTTTTATTTTTTCCTGTTTGCTTTTACAGGAAGCAAAGAACAATAAAGGCAATAGCATTCTAATAAAAAGTTTTGTCATAATGCTAAATTATTTCTACAAGCTTTTAACTAAGGTGTATTATTCACTAATTTCTCTTTTCTTGCATCATCCAAACATTCAATTTCAGTTTTCTCCTTTTTAATATACTGGCGAATAAAACCGAATAAACTCATATAAACATTTGCAATCCATACCAACGCAAATCCTGCTATTATGTAACCCCGCCAATCATCTAACAGTAACCGGTAACCGGTTAAAAAAAGAAACAATACCGCCACATAGTGACTGAAGCAATATTCACAGGTAAACAGGTAGAAAAATTTTCTTTGCAAAAGTGTTTTACAGGATTTACTTTTATTGCTACAATAATCTCTTGGCTCTCTGAATACTTCTTCATGCGTAACCGTCCATGCCATACAGGCAATTGGTATTGATAAAAGAAAAAGCCAGGCTGTTTGTATAAGAATGGTCATGATATTCTTGCTGATTATTTGATGAATGCTTACTATTTTTATTATTTGCCAGCAAACCATTGAACATTTACAATCACTTCATTTTTTCTGTTAATAACCTGGTAAGGTGCATTGTACACCAATAAACGAAAGTTACCGTAATACTCAATGTAGTTTTCCTTTAAAAGGTTGATGAGTTTTTGAGTATTTATTTTTATACCTTTCTCCGAAGCATAACCCCCAAATGTAATAGCTGCAACAAATTCATCAGGAATAGTTTTAATCAAAACTTGTTTGTCATTTGGTGTTGGCAAATTGCCCGAATTGTACATGGGTTGCATTACAAAACTCATGGTACTTATAGAATCATTAATATCCATACGCACAGGTGTTGTCATAGAAATTTTATGCTCGCCTTCGTTTCCACCAAAAATATAACCTGCTAATTTTCTAAATCCTGAACTGCCTAGCTCTTTGTACGACTTAGCTGACGAAGTAATGGTGGCCATTGTAGCAGCAGGATAAAAGCGAACTTCAAAATTATTTTTTGTAAGCAATACTGAATACGCTTGTGTTTCTGTTTTACCTGAAGCCATAAAAAAATATATTTGAGAAATTATCAATAACGCTACTATTACAATTATTACAATCAAAATTATTTTCATAATGCTGTAATTGTTTTTTTTGCTGCTGTATAAATCGGATAATCGGTATAACCTTTTGCATCAGCACTGTAAAATAAATCCATATTCAGTTCGGCTGATAGTGGCCAATTATTCTCCATTCTTTCAACCAAATCCGGATTATTAATAAAGGGTCTTCCAAATGCTATTAAGTCAGCTAACCCACTTTCTACATCTGTTTCCGCTTTTTCTTTATCATAGCCGCCGCAAAGAATAAGGGTGTTTTTAAAATTTTTCCGTATTAATTGTTTTATTTCATTTGGCACAGTGGGCGCACCCATAGTAGAATGGTCAACAAGGTGTATATAGGCTATGCCAATATTGTTTATTTGTTTGCTCAGGTAATCATAAGTGGCATCAATTTCCGGATAATGGGCCATATCGCTTGCGACTCCGTAGGGAGATAAGCGAATGCCTGTTTTTTCTTTTCCGATAGTTTCAGCAACCGCTGTTACAACTTCTAATACAAACCTGCATCTGTTCTCAATGCTGCCACCATAATCATCTTTTCGGATATTGCTAACAGGTGAAAGAAACTCTTCTAATAAATAACCGTTTGCACCGTGCAGTTCCACCCCATCAAACCTTGCTTCCATAGCGTTTTTTGCAGCCGATACAAATGCTGCTTTTGTAGTAATAATATGTTCGGCTGTCATTTCTTTTGGTACAGGGTAGTCTTGCAATTGTTTGGCATCAGTCCACATTTGTCCGGCTGGCCTTATTGCCGAAGGAGCGATTAGTTCAGTGCCTTCTCTCATATTTAGCGGATGGCTGATTCTGCCGCAGTGCATGAGCTGTACAAATATTTTTCCGCCGTTTCCATGGGCCGCATTCGTTACTTTCTTCCAGCCTTCCACTTGTTCCTTATTGAAAATTCCGGGTATCCGGGCATAGCCCAAGCCATTGGCAGATGGCGCTGTGCCTTCTGTTATTATTAATCCTGCTTGCGAACGTTGCTCATAGTATTTTGCCATCAGGTCATTCGGGATATTATTAATAGCTCTGCACCTTGTCATCGGTGCCATCACAATACGATTCAACAATGAAGTTGATCCAATTTTTGTTGCGGTGAATAATTTATACGCTTTCATTTTATTGTTTTTTATTTTGAGTAGGTATGTTTGATAATTTTACTTTTTACTTCATTTTCCAACGTTGTTCCTTTCTCAAAATCAGTTAAATTTTTAATGGTAATAATGGCGATTTGCTCCACTGCTTCTTTTGTAAAAAATGCCTGGTGTGGCGTAATCAGTACATTGTTAAAAGACATCAGTCTTTCTATCAAATCGTCCTGTATTATTGTTCCTGATAAATCTTTGAAGAATAGATTCTCTTCTCCTTCATATACATCAATACCCAAATAACCCAATTGTGCTCTTTTTAATGCTTCTACTGCATGAGCCGTTTTTATAATAGCACCCCGGCTGGTATTGATGAGCATTGCGCCTGTTTTCATTTTGGCAAAAGCAATACTATTAAAAAGATGCTGGGTATCAGGTGTAAGCGGACAATGGATGGAAATAATATCTGATGACTGTAGCAGTTTATCAAATGTTATGTATTCGATTCCTTTTTCTTTAACGGCATCTGATTCTTTAATATCGTATGCAATTACTTTACAGCCAAAGCCCAGCATGATATTGCAAAATGCCCGACCAATTTTTCCGGTTCCTATCACACCAACTATTTTACCAAAAAGATTAAAGCCCATCAGGTTATTAAGGGTGAAATTATTTTCTCTTACCCTGTTATAAGCTTTGTAGGTTTTTCTATCTAATGTAAGTATGAGTGCTACAGCATGTTCGGCTATGGCCTGTGGAGAATAGGCAGGAACCCTTAGCACTTTTACATTTCGTTTTGCTGCGGCTTCAATATCTACATTATCAAAACCTGCACTTCGCAGGCAAATCAGTTGAATGCTATTGGCAGATAATTTATCGATAACCCTTTCATCAATGATATCATTGAGCAAAATACAAACTGCATTAAAGCCAATGGTTAAGTTGGTACTTTCTTCATTTAACACAGCATCAAAAAAGGTGAGTTGATGCTTACTACCTGTATTAAACTTATTAAGGTATTCCCTTTCGTAATATTTTGTACTGAATACAGCTACTTTCATGTTGACTTTCGTTTTATTTGCTTCCTCGTTCCATTTCTACAATTTCAATATTCCCTGTTTTACCATTTACATAGAACCGATGTAATCTGTACATTTTATTAAGTAAGGTGGTCATTTATATCCATCCCATCATTACACAATTATCCAAAATACTTGTATCATTCACACATTGTAAGTTTTTGGATTTGGAAGCAGGTAACTTTAGTTATATGTATTTCATTAAATAAATCAAATGTCATCCTTAACGCTTATCAGGCATGG
>JBGSMI010000094.1:0-3043 GCA_041740215.1 Ferruginibacter sp. | reverse complement strand
GCCTGGATTTCTCATAGACAACAACGTTTAAAAAATCAAATTTTTGGTGAGCAACTCAACATATGCACATTTCACTGAACATACCAGGCAATATTTGGCTGGTTGGATGTCAAAGTGTGGTACGTATAGAGGGCGTCGTATCAAGAGGGTTCCCTGTACTCTGACACCAGCATCCTACCCAATCTACAATGTATACCAAAAAATTATAGTTTGAAATGATATGAAGAGCAAATTTTTGTGGTGTTAAATGACTGAATTAGGATGAGTAAGTAAATTGTCCAGCGATTACTGGCTGCTGTTGAAAACATCAATTAACTCATCAACTATATATTCACCTGCATAGTCAGTAAAGGCGGCGTTTATTGTGTCTTTGGTTCCTTTGTTAGTGTGGTATTGTTTTTCAAATGCTGCAAACGTAAAAACTGGCAAATTTTTTATCGTATCGGCTGCCTTTTTTTCAAATGACTGTAGCTTTAAAGCAATTTCTTTAAACTCATTCCGGGGTTTCTTTCCTTGTATTTTCTCAAAGTCAAAAATAGATAGCTTTATTCCTGTAGGGTAATATTTTTTTATTCGTTCAAAAGTTACCCTAACCGATATCGAACATTTTCCCGTTAAATCAGGGCTATGTTTATTGATAAATAATGAAGTAGTAGAACCCATAAAATTAAAATTGTGTTTTGATATTAGGCTTTCACGCCACAACCACGACACAAAGATAAGTAAATAACAAATATTAACTACAAGTCAGAATTAAAAAAATATACATATTCGGCACATTGTCAATTTGTTAGGTATGCTTAATTTAGTTTTAATATGGGATTGTTAATAGTCAAAATATGACTGTTAATCAGAGGGTCGCCCGTTCAAGTCGGGCGGGGGGAGCAAAATGGAAGCCTTGCTATACAAGGTTTCCATTCGTTTTTAAGTTTCTTCTACGCTGTAGCTTTTTTCAAACGTTAGTATAATCGTTAGTAAAAAAGCTAGTTATGATCACACTTCCCAACGGCTGCCAGTGCAGCGAAATTTCTGTTACACCGAAAGATTGGAAAACATGTAAGGCTTCGGCTATGGCCAGGAACTGGCATATTCAGTATTATTTCTACGATAATGCTATCAAAAAGCGAAAATTTGTACTTGTTAAAGGAATGAACAGGTTTAAGACCTTGATCGAACGGCGTGAGGCTACCGCTCAGCTTATAGAGAATGAATTGTACAACCTAAAGGCCAAAGGTTATAATCCTATCACCGGAAAGTTTCTTATCGAAAACTTTGGCTCTATTGAGCCTACTACGGGATTTATTCATGCGCTCCGGAATGCCTATAAGCTTTTGAAATTAGAAGGTACGACGATGCAGGATATAAGCAGCGCCATTGGTTTTTTGAGACTGCAGCCAAAAAACTAGGTATTGAACGAATAGAGATTCAATCTGTAAAAAGAAGGCACCTGCGGCAGGTACTCGACATGGTTGGTGAATTGAAGAAAAGCTGGAGTGCCTACAGCTTTAATAATTGCCGGGCTTATTTGCTGATGTTGTATAAAAAATTGTTGGAAGAAGATGCGGTGGATGTAAACCCGGTTAAAGAGATCCCGAAACAAAAAATTGTCTTTAAATTAAAACGTGTGCTTGATGAGAAAGAGCGGTTGAGAATTGATGAACACCTGAAAAAGATTGACCCGGATTACCGGCGATTCATCCATCTATTTTTCCATTCCGGGAGTAGAAAAACCGAAATGGTTCGGTTGAAAGTTGCGGATGTGAATTTAGAAAAGCAGGTGTTTAAATTACTTATTAAAAAAGGAAGCCAGCAACGGGCGGAGTTAAGAGCCATTAAAAATATTGCGTTAGACTTTTGGAAAGAACAGCTGGACGGAGCTCTTCATGATGATTATGTTTTTAGCTCGAATTTCCGGCCAGGTAAAACTTGCACCACTGCAAAACGAATGGGTAATAAATGGAAATTATATGTGAAAGAAGGGCTTGGAATTGATATTGATTTTTATTCTCTTAAGCATTTGAATTTGGATGAGACTTCTAAACTTTTGGATGCGGAAGCAGCGGCTAAAATGGCTGGCCATACTTCAACAGTGATTACGTTGAAACATTACCTGGTAAATGAAGAAGAACGAAAAATGGAAAAGCTACGGAAAGTGAATAATGATTTTGCGTAAGGAATATACCCTGCAGGTTAATGGTTTAGGATTTCTTTCGGAGCGATGCCATTCTTCAATGGAATGTACTTAGCTCATTTTTATTTAACCAAGTTGCCAGAGTTGGTATGATAAAAGTATAGTATCCTGTTATTCCGGGTATAGGTAAAAATTAAATCGCCCTGGACTGAAACAAATTTTTTATCAACGGGGTCTGTTTTGTATTTTGAACGACTGGCATAAATATGGTTGATGTCCTCTTTTTTAAAATTATGGATCACATAATAAGGATAAAAATTAACGTCGGATTGTTGGCTGAATGTAAAGGTGAGTCCATAGACGATGCCTTCGCTTGTTGCATACCCGTTGTTTTTGTTTAATGGAAAGTTCTTGTAAAATCTTTTTTTGATTTCTTTTCTGCAGGGGAAATCTGTTTGGATCACCAACGTGGGGAGATCATAAAATAACGGATAGAACGCCGATACACTATCGCAAGTTATTTTTAACCCTTTATAAAATCGTTTAATGCCAGCCTGGTAGTGTCGGCTGTTACCCGGATTATTTTTCCAACGAGGTTTCCGGATGAATCTACTTTCTGAATATCACATTGGCAGCCGTTTGTTATCAGGTGCACTTTTAAGCGCTGTGCAGTAACAGTTATGCAGCTATTGAGGAGTAGTATGAAAGCGAATGATTTCATTTAAATACTTTGAATGATGCGAAGGATTTTGTTCCGGGGATTTATTCAATCAAGATAATACATTTCTAAATTAGTGCTTATTTTAATTGGCCTATCTATTAAGGCTGAAGGTTTGGAAGGGAAATGTTGCTATTGCGAATTATACCAGACCGCAGTAGAGTGGTACGTGAGGACACGTACCACGGCGGTAA
>JBGSMI010000077.1:0-5209 GCA_041740215.1 Ferruginibacter sp. | reverse complement strand
TGAAAAATTCAAATAAACCTACAAAAGAATACCTGGATAGACTGTTGCTGGATGAGCGCATTATTTTTGTAGTAGCTATTGTGGAAGGTGAAGTAGTTGGCGCATTAACTGCTTATGTGTTACCTGCTGTTTATGCTGCCTCCAATGAAGTGTACCTCTACGATCTTGCAGTAAATACAAGTTTACACCGAAAAGGGATTGGTAAAAATCTGATGAATGAATTGAAAGCTTACTGCCAGGGAATGAAATACAAAGAAGTATTTGTACAGGCGGATGCAGAAGATGTGGATGCCATTGGTTTTTACAAGGCAACCGGAGGACATCCGCTAAATGCCGTTCATTTTTCATATCCACTGTAATCAATATCGGTTGTCAATTTAATACAATGGAACAACAAGGGCGCATTTAAAATTGTCGTATTTGTTGGCCGTGGTCGGTGGAGACACCGACCATGGCGGTCAGCCCTGGCTGGTGTCCCCACCAGCCAGCGACAATTTTAAATGCACCCGGCCAACAACGCTAAAGACAGGATAAATGATTGTATATTTATTTTACAATCACACAGGGCAATTTGAAAAAAATAAACCGAAAATACCGGCTATTGTTCCTGGTGCTGTGCCTGCCGCTATTTGCCGGCGCACAGTTGCCCAAATATTATGTGCATATGCTTGCCGAACAACAGGGGCTTAATACTGCAGACATCATAAGCATGGCTAAAGACAACCATGGTTTTATGTGGATTCTTTCTCAAAGCAGGGTACAGCGGTACGATGGTAAACAAGCCATCCAGTTTTCTTTCAATGAAACCCTGTCGGAAGTTTTTGTAGATAACAAAGACCGTAAATGGGTCATCGGAAGAAGCAGTGTTTATCTTTTTAAAAATGCGTACAGTGGTTTTACAAAAATGACAACGCCGGCTACAATAAAAAGTCCGGCTGTTTATTTGTTTAATGTGGGCAATCTGTTATACCTGTTAAATGCCGATGGCCTGCATCTTTTTAACGAAGCAAATAATGTTTTTATGCCCGTCGGCAATCATTTATTTACGAGTACAAAAAATGTGGGTCTCGTGTATAGTAAGATCAATCATACGCTTTTTGTCGCATCTGCCGACAGTATTTTCCAGGTGGATTTACTTACCCAACAAGTGCAGTCTATGGCGTTTAAAAGTACATCATTTATGCTGGCTGTTTCTGAAGATGAGCTATTGCTGTCCGATTGGGATTCAAGAAGTTTCCTGGTTCGTTTTCAAAGTAAAGAGCAACAAATCATTGCTGCCAAAGCGGTAGATGGGGTTACTAAAAATGAGTTCATCCGTTTTTTTCGTGGGGTGCATTTGTCTGGCAGCCGCTATCTTATTTCTTCTAATATGGGTGTAGTGGAATTTGACCGTGATACTCATCATTTTCACCTGCCTGAAATTTTTCACAAAGGAAGATTACTGGGCAATACTACTACGGCCAACCCTCTTTACCGGGATGATGCCGGCAACCTGTATATGTCGCATGCAGATGGTATTGCATTTTTTAATCCGGCAAAAGAATTCATACACTACATCAGGGATTATAGTGATGGCAAAAGTAGTCTACCGGATATTGATGTGAGGGGATTTGATGAAGATAATGCAGGCAATATTTGGATGGCCACCGGCAACGGTATCTGCAGGCTGAATATGCAAACCGGATCCATCAAAAATTACCTTCCTACCAATTCAGGAAGCGGTATTAATTCACCATCTACCCGTACGCTGTTGTTTAAAAATGGATATATCTGGACGGGTAGCGGCGGCAAAGGTTTGTGGCTGCTCAATACCAAAACGGAGCAATTTAAAAGGCCCGTATTTACAAAAGACAGCATTGGTAAAAGAACCTCGGAAATGCTGAATGATGATTTTATATGGAAGCTGGTACAACTTGCTGATGGGTATGTTTTTGTGGTAGGAAACAGCGGTAAATACATCGTTGATGCAGCAACTTTCGTAGCGAAAATGGTCACGCTTCCTAATACAGTTGGTGTTACCCGTTCGGCTATCCAGGACCATGCCGGCAGAATATGGTATGGAACTACCCAAGGGGTGTATTGCTACGATCAGCATTTTAATTTTCTTTTTGCTGTGAAGGATTCCTTTCCAGACAAAAGGGTGGCGTCCATTTGTGAATGGAAGCAAAATCAAATACTGATAGGCACAAAAGGTTTGTATGAAGTGGAAGTAAAAAATAATGCCATTGCAACATTCAAAAAATTGGAAAGTATTCCCTCCACACGATTGGTGTACGCTATGCAGATGGATAGCAGCAAACAAGTTTGGATGGCTACAGATGAAGGCCTGTACCGGTTTGACCCGCAAAATGGCAACAACCAGTTATTTGATGTAGAAGATAATATTCAGCCGCAGGCCTTCAATTCAAATGGCTTATTCCTTTCCAGTAACCAGCTTCTGTTTGCAGGGGGCAAAACGGGTTTTAATTATTTTTATCCTGATAAGATGAAGAAAATACAGCCTTTACTTAAACCCATTGTTTCATCCTTATCCATTGGCAATAACGATTCTGTCTTTTTTACAAAAACGGCACCCTATGAAGTTGATTATTTTAACAGGACAATGGTTTTTACTATCAGCGCACCGGAATACCTGCGGCCATATCAACTGCAATACCGGTATAAATTGAGTGACGATGACAGTGCCTGGCTAACAAATGGAACAAGCGGCGCTGTCAGGCTGCATAACCCCCAACCCGGTGACTATAGCTTTACAGCCTCGGTTAGCTATGATGGCATTACGTGGTTTGATGCAGCAGATAGAATATCCTTTACCGTTATGAAACCCTGGTGGCAAAAAAACTGGTTCAGATTAAGCCTTTTAACTGTAGCTGCATTTTCTTTTTTCATTTTTTATCGATTCAAAAAAAGACAACGAACCAACCGGGAATATCAAAAGACCATTGATTATTTTGCCAACTCCGGTTATGAGCATTCCAACACAGATGACATTTTGTGGGATATCACCCGCAACTGCATTTCAAGAATGGGTTTTGAAGATTGTGTGATATACCTGGTAGATGAAGATCGGCAGATACTGGTTCAACGTGCCGCTTACGGTGCTAAAAGTCCGAAGAAATTTGAGATCCTGAATCCAATTGAAATACCAATGGGTAAAGGTATTTGCGGATATGTGGCCAAAACAGGCATTGCAGAAATTATAAACAATACACTTAAAGATAAACGCTATGTGGTGGATGACGAAGTTAGGCAGTCGGAGCTAGTGGTACCCATCATTCACAATGAAAAAATAATTGGCGTAATTGATTCTGAAAACAAAAGAAAAAATTTTTTCAACACAAAACATTTGCAAACATTACAAACAATTGCTTCCATATGCGCAGCAAAAATTTCGCTGTCAATGGCCGTAGAAAAAATGCAAAAGGCCGTAAAGCAATTGGAGGAACTAAATGGCAAAATGCTGGAAGCAAAATTTATGAACCTGCGTTTGCAGATGAATCCTCATTTTTTATTCAATTCTTTAAGTTCCATCCAGCACCTGGTTGTATCAAAGCAAACCAATGAAGCATATAAATACCTGTCTGTGTTTGCCAACTTCTTGCGATCGATCCTGCAATTTGCAGATAAGACCTTTATTACATTAGATGATGAACTGAAGATGCTGGCGATGTATATTAACCTGGAATCGCTTGGTTTTGATAAGACTTTTACCTACGACATTATTGTGGATGATGAACTGGAAACGGAAGACATTTATATTCCCCCGCTGATTATTCAGCCGCTGATTGAAAATGCCATCTGGCATGGGCTGATGCACAAAGAAGGAGCTAAGTATTTTTCTGTTCGGTTTTTCAGCAATGAGGACGAAGATATCTGCTGCATTGTAGACGACAATGGAATTGGAAGACAGCAGGCTGCTGCTATTGATGCAGGAAACCTTAGCCATTTTGCCTACCAAAGCAAGGCTACCGCCTTAATAAAGGAAAGGCTGCAGTTGCTGCAACAAAAAACCGGCAGAGAAGCCAGCATGATTACGCAAGACAAAATGGAAAATGGCCAACCATCCGGAACCCGGATAACCATGGTTATTCCCTCTTACAATCACCATAATAACGACGAATAATGATTAAAGCAATGATTGTAGACGATAAGCAGGCATCTATCGAACTACTGAAGTGGCTGATTACAGAAAACTGTCCCGACATTAAAGAAATAAAAACTGCCAATAGTGTGCAGGAAGCATTGCCGCTGATAAAATCTTTTGAACCGGATATACTGTTTCTCGATATCCAGATGCCGCATAAAAGTGGTTTCGATTTGCTTACTGAAATAGACAACTGGCAATTTGAAGTGATATTTACGACCGCCTACAATGAGTTTGCCATAAAGGCCATTCGTTTTAGCGCACTGGATTATTTATTAAAACCGGTAGACGCAAGCGAGTTGGTGAAAGCTATAGAACGCTATAAAGTAAAGCGCATTTATGCACCTGCAGGGGGTGAGTTGTATAAAAATTTTATCCGGAATATTTCGTCTCAGCAAAAAAAACTGGCATTGCCGGGTACCGGCACTATCAAGTATGTTGGTATAGAGGAAATTATCCGCCTTCAGGCCGATCGCAATTACACCAAACTATTTTTTACCGATGGAAAAACATTTTTAGCAGCCAAAACCTTGAAAGATTATGAAGAGATTTTACCCGCTGAAAGTTTTATCAGGGTACACCGCATGCATCTGATCAACAACAACTTTATAAAGGAATACGAAAGAGCAGGCAAGTTGATTTTAAAAGACCAAACCATTATTGAAGTATCAAGAAGAAAAAAAGAACACCTGCTAAAGTTTATGAGGCAGTAAATGCCGGAGTGGGCTTGTGTTAACCGATTTGTTTAATGCATTAATTGCAGTAGGCGCACTCTGTCCTGTATCTTTCCTGTTACATACTACTGTATTAAATTAAATGAAACACCAAATTATCAAAGAGAAGAATGGAAAAAAATATGTTGACCATTATGAAACTTTACAGCGTAGTAACAAAACCGATACAGGACAGATTCTGCGGCGGTAGGTGAGGTTCAAGTTCGGTTCCGTGAGGAAGTAGGGGTGTTGCGCTGTGATAAATCCGTGAGCTGGGATATACAAATTGAAACACCTCTTCATTACCTGACAGGTAACCAGCCGATAGCTATCGGCCCCTGTTCGGCAAGGT
>JBGSMI010000374.1:0-2661 GCA_041740215.1 Ferruginibacter sp. | reverse complement strand
GGTGCGTGTGTTCACCTGCTTCGCTCAATGTTCTGTTTGGAGGGTCAAAAGAGTGTGCATGAATACCGTTACCAGTTGATCCGATTAAATTAGTATCAACAACTCCCTTTACAAATACATTGAGTAAATTTGGTAAATTTGTACCATTAAAAGGACTCTCGGGGTCAGTAACCATCGAACCATCACAAATAGCATATCCTTCCGGCAGAGGAAAGCCTGCGTTTGGTCTCCACCATTCCACGACCATACCAATTGGTGCTGTTTCTGTTTCATCCTCAATTTTCTCCCATTTACTACCGTTGTAGTAATAAAATCCCTGAACTCCATCCTGCTGAAAAACCATTAAACCTTCTGCAGCATCTTGAATCATTGATCTTTCCACGGCAGACATTCGTGGTATAAGCAGACCTTTAGAAGAAGAGTTCACATCTAATATTGCTGATGAATCAGTTGCTGTTTGATTTAAAGTGGAAATGTTTACACCATTTTGAGAAAACAGCCTAGGAACAAACAAAAAATAAACCACAGAAAATACGAAGAATATCTTTGACATGGAGAAGAGCATTTGATTTATACTAAAGTAAAAATACAATTATAATTAATTTTATTTAAAAATCATATATTCAATGGCTAATCTTAAATAAAGCGTTCTAAATTATGGATAACTATTCAGCTATTTACTTTCAAATAAAAAATTAATGATATATTTCTCCTTGATTACTAAGGAGATATTTCGTTTCAATGGTCTCATAGCTGTCTGACAAATCTATTGATTCAAAAATAGCCGAAGTATCCCTTAAAAGTAACATTCCGGGCAACGCCCTATTATTCTCTATACCTGTGCTGACTTTCTTTATATCAAAAATATTATGGAATTCAATTTATCAGATAACAGGGAGCAACCATTGTTTAGTTTAATCGATTCATGGCAACAAAGCAATATTTCTCAACAAGAAGTCTGTAAAATTGAGGGCATTGCTTAAGGCAAATTTTATTACTGGTATAAGCGATGCCGGTAAAGTCAGTTTGGGCAATCCGGAGTTGATGCTTTTAAAAAAATGGAGGGGTACGGATCGCTGCAAAGAGCAGCCTCCGAGACCTGATTGGTTGTACATTGTGCCAATGGCAGGTAATTTAATTTTAATCCATCCTCGGAGCCATGGTTCGTGGCCCATGAACCAACGGGCTAAAGGTAAGTGTGGGTAATGGTTCTTGCATCACGAACCAACAGGCTGTAATAAACCCGTAGCTATGGTTAACTGTGTTAAGTGTGGGTTATGGTTCGTGCGTCACGAACCAAGGTGTGAGGGTTAACAGGCTCCGGTTTATCCGGTTAATTTTTCTTTAATTGAAAATCCGAATGGCCGGTTTGCCAAAGGGCAAATTTGAGCATGTACAATAGTTCATACTCGCTGCCAGCGTGGCCACTGTTCCAATCTACCAATAATAAAATGGGGCGGTCTCCCTGTTGTGCCTGCTGCAGCTTAGCGGTATACCTCAGTGCAGGGTGCATCGTTAAAATATAGTCGGTAGCACCATGTGTAATCAACATAGCCGGTAATTTTTTATTTGGTGGAATCTGGTAATAAGCGCTGATACTATAACTGCTAAGAAACCCTTCTTTGGTATCGATAGGTCCTGTGGTTTTTGATTCTCTTGCAAAAGCGGCATCCCGGGAGGTAACAATATCCGGCAAGCCAGATAAAAAAAGACCGCCAGCAAATAAATCGGGGCGCTGGTTAACCGCCATACCTACCAAAAAACCACCTGCACTCCCTCCCATTATCAGTTGCTTTGCAGGGGAAGTATAATTATTTCTCACAAAATATTCAGCTACATCCACCACATCATGAATGCCATTCATTTTGTGCGGAAACTGCCCATCGGTTATCCAATCTTCACCCAACTCGCCACCACCACGTACATGGGCATAGGCATATATTCCTCCACGATTAATAAAGGGTAAATAAGAAGGATTGTAAATAAGATCGTTTGAGGAACCGCTGTTGCCATAGCCGTCTATTAAAAGCGGGTTTTTATTTTTCAGGTTCAGCCCTTTTTTATACAGCAGCGAAACAGGTATTCTTTTACCATCCCGGGATGGGACCATAATCACATCGGTTGACAGCTTATTGCCTGCATCATACACTTTAGCAGCAAATGGCACAGCGGCTATGGTATTGCTGCTGTAGTTGTATTGCATGTACTGCATGCTTTTAACTGCCGAACCACTGCCAAATATTAAATCATTATTGCCGGATAAAGACAACTCTGCAATAGCGCCTTTGTAGCTGATGGGCAACATAGAAACTGCTTTTGTTGTATAGTCTACTTTCATTATTTGCATGTTACCTATTCTTCTCAGCAAAACATACAGCACATCCTTACCTGCAATAATACCGGAGCTATAATTAACATCTGTAGCTGCAATTACATCTGGCTGTTGTGGTAGGAAGGATTGTGGCTCATCACCGGTTTCCATATTTATCTTTACTACCTGATAGCGTGGACTTCCTTTTGTAGCAGCGTACAAAAAATTGCCATTCGCATCAAAACCATCCCCCATATTGATGTAATTTTTCAGTCTTTTCCAGGGTGTATTTTTTCCGTTGAGTTTTGAGGAATGCACAGCAAAAGCATAGTTGTCGCCGTCAGCAGTTC
>JBGSMI010000028.1:0-14109 GCA_041740215.1 Ferruginibacter sp. | reverse complement strand
GCAATCCTCACTAACGATGCGGTATTTTTTGCACCCAGTTTGGCGAGTAAATTTTTACGGTGTGTATCTACTGTTGAGATGCCAATAAATAATTGTTGCGCAATTTCGCCATTCGTCATTCCTTCTGCAATCAGCAGCAGCACTTCTTTTTCCCGGCGGGTAATTACAGGAAGGTCATTTTGACTATCTGATTTGCGCAAGGCCACGGCCGCATCAAAACTTAAATATTCTTTACCCTTCACTACGGTCCGAATCGCTTCCATCAATTCTTGTTGCGTAGCATTTTTTATTACATAGCCGGATGCACCGTTTGCCATCATTTTTTCTATAAAACTCTGTTGGTTAAAAGTACTGAGTCCCAACATGTAAATGTCTGGGTAACTGCTTTTTACTTCCTTACATAAATCAATGCCGCTTTTATCGGGCAGGTTAATGTCCATCAAAATCACATCGGGTTTTTGCTGTTGCAAAAATGCCATACAAGAAGCCGCATTGGTAGCGTGCCCCATCCATTCTACGTCGGTTTCATTTTGCAACAAAGAATGTATCCCTTCAATCACCATGTAGTGATCATCTACTATAAATATTTTAATCGCCATAGCTGTTACGGTTGAGGCATTTAGTTGATTAAATAGTTAGTTCAATATAAACAGAGGTACCTTTCTCATCTTCAGATTTTACATCTAAAGTACCTTTTAAAAATTCAACGCGGTTCTGAATATTACTCCAGCCAATTCCATTGGACTTTTTCAATGCTGATGTATCAAAGCCTTTGCCGTCATCTTCTACCGTTATAGTTAAGCGTGCATCGCTTGTTGAAACCTGCACAATGGCATGCCGTGCAGCCGCATGTTTCATTGTATTGTGTATCAACTCCTGCACTATTCTGTAAATGGCGATGGCGGCGGTTTGGTCAACAATGGCGGTGTGCAATCCGATAGACTGAAAAGATACTTCCAAGGCACCTGATTTACTAATATCATTACAAAAATCCTTCAATGCAGTATCTAGTCCAAACTTAACCAATGCTTCCGGCATCATGTTGTGCGCCACCCTTCGCATTTCTTTGATAGAGCTGTCGAGCATATCCATACTGCGTTCAAAAGCCTGTGTATTTTCAGGTGTCATGATTAGATTCCCTTTCATCGTATTGAATGAATATTTTATACCCGATAACATACCACCCAGTCCATCATGTAAATCTTTGGCCAGTCGTGTACGCTCCTGCTCTTCTCCTTTCAATACTGCCTCGGTGGCATTTAGCTGTTGCTGTGTTTCCAAATCAGTGATACGCCGCTGTTGCAATTTTTGTTTTTGTTTATAAGTACGATAGCTAAGTAATGAGATGATTAATAAAAGTACAGCCGCCGCAATCAACACATAATTCAGGCTATTTTTTTGGCGGATGGTAAGTTCATGCACCGTATTCTCGGCTCCCAATTGTTTTATAGTGGCTTCCTTTTTTTCAAATTCATATTTCGCCTCAAGGTTTGCAACCAGTGCCCTGCTTTTATCGCCTACAATGGAATCATTCAGCTCTTCAAATTTTTTCCGAAAGTCAAGGGCCAATCCGGGATCTCCTTTTGCTTCATACACATTAGCTGCTTTCAGGTAAAGGTCTTTCAATTCAAATTTTGATTCCAGCTTTTTTGCAATACTAATCCCATTGTTTACAAATTTTTCACTGGTTGAATAATCCTTCATTTTATATTGTAAATCGCTCATACCCATGCAGGCATACATCTCATACTCCGGTGTGGATTTTTGTTTTGAAAAATCAATTACCCGTTTGTAATACCGTTCCGATGCAATATAATTATTCAAGGCACTGTATGCATCGCCCATTCCCAGCCATCCATCCAGCAGCACAATATCGTCGGCAGTTTTTTGCCCTATCTGTTCTATCTCCCGGTATATGGCAAGTGCTTTGCGATGCTCTTTCAACTGCATTAAAGCAGTAGCAATATTGTACATAGATGAAGAAATAGCATAATCATTTTTAAGTTCCTTTGCTATCAGCATTGATTTTTCCGCATACGCCATTCCCTTTTCAAACTGCTGCAATTCTATAAACACAGATGCCAGGTTGTTGTTGGTAATGCGCTGCAGTTTTTTGTTATTTATTTCGTCGGCGATCTTTTTCGCTTCCAGATAATACTCAGCCGCCAACCCAAAATCGGAAAGATACTGCCACTCGCTACCTACATTCAGGTTGGCTATGGCAAGGTCTTTTTTATCGCCTACTTCTTTATAAATTTCCAGTGCTTCCTTTGCCACCATTAGTGCCTCTCTAAATTCGCCCCGGTTATTTAGTAACACAATGTAATGACTGGAAAATGCTGCTACACCCTTTTTAAAACCAATTTTTTGGGCGAGCGCTTTTGCTTTTTTATAATACCATGCGGCAGAATCCGGCTGATCATTCTCAAAAACCTCACCATACGCATAATATAAATCAACTGTAGTCGTATCTTCTTTTACAGATAACAAAAGGCTATACAAACTGTCTTTCACATTTCTTTGCTGCGGCCAGGCAACTGAGTAAACAAACAAAGCCAATAAGATAGTCACGGTTTTCTTCATTCGTTCAATAATGGCTTTTTTAATTTGCAAATAAAGGACTAAAACTAATGATTACACTCCCCTTTTTACATGATTTTTATTTCTAAATATCGTGGCTTCATTTTTCTTCAAATATCCGGTTTTTAATGGATGTATGAATCTATATTTAATGGCAATATTTGCCTGTCAAATAAAACAATGCTAATCAATCAAAAATAAACACAACATGAAAAAGTTACTTATTACACTGTCGGTATTTTTTATTTCCCTCGCCATAAATGCGCAGCAAACAGAAGATGATGTATATCTTGGCAAAAGCAAAACCTACGGCAACTACAGGGGCACAGATATCGGCTATTCAAAACCAACGAAAGGTCAAACAATATTAACCGGCACGGTAGTAAAAGTAGGCTGGTGCGAAGAGGACTGCCTCACAATATTGGTAAAAAAAGCAGATGGAACTACGGTGACAGTAGGAACTAAAGATTATGGCTTTAGGGTACCAAAAGGAATCATTGGTAAAAAAATAATCATTGAAGGAATCGACCCCGCTAAACGCATCTTTAATAAAAAGCCGGTCAAACAAACTTATCAAACAGACATTCAATTTGCTGCATCCGGAATAAGGCTGCTTGATTAAAAAGAATAAAAAGCAATCTGGCATCGGTTAAATCCAGTTGATAAATTATTGCAGCCCGCAACAGTATTTGCAAATAAAAAAGGGCCGCAGCCTACGCCTAAAAAGCTAACGATGATAAAACACATGCTAACGCTTTTCATTGCAACAACGCTATTCGTTTTTAGTGGTTTTGCACAATCCGATAGTTTTGATGTGTACAAATACCAGGCACCTGAGTTTTTTACCAAAAGTGAATTGTCGGACAGGGTTCAGTTTAGTCTGAAAAATAATGACAGTTCTTTTTGTATCATTACCATTTACAAAAGTGAACCTTCCGAAATGAATGTATTGAAAGATGTAATGAAGCAATGGAACGAACAGGTTGTAAAACGGCTGAACAAAGTAAACAAAAAACCTGCCCGGACACTCACTGGACAAATGTCGGAAGGATGGACATCTACCCTTGCGATGGGCAATTTTTATCAAAATAAAAAGAAGTGCATTGTAATGCTCAACTCTTTCGTCCGAGACAAAAAAACGGCGTATGTGGTATATGCCTTCAGTGATAAAATATTTAAACCGGTTATAGAAAAATTTTCAACCAACATTCACCTAACCCAAACATTTAAACTATGAAAAAGCCGCTGTGGTAGGCAACTTTTTTACTGTTTCTTTCAATCAATTTATTTGCCTAGGCAAAACCCAAAGCACCTGTTAAAAAGGCAATGGCCCCTTTGTAAAAAATCTTGTCAGGTATTGGTCTGCCCTACGAGATGAATAATGACTTCCTTGAAGTAATTCCCTACGAAGGCGAAAACATCAAATCATTCAATGTAATCATACAGGTCATCAGCGATTTGTACATTGTGTATGTAGACCTTGGCGAAAGCTTGCCTACTAAGATAACGGAAGCACAATACAAATGCCTGCTGGAAACCAATAACAATTAAGATGTGATAAAAATCGGAATAACGGGAGATGGCGGAGTTTCTATGCGGGTAGATCTTTATAAAGTAGCTGCCACCACACCGATATTAAAACGGATTATCACCCAGGTTGTCAAGGTTACCAATATCATGGCGGGAGATTTAAAACAAAAAGCGATAAACCCATCGCTCCATCTAAATAGATTGTATGAAAAAGATACTTCTGGTACTGTACTTTGTAGTAGCGTCGATGAAATACCTGCAATCGCAAAACGTGGGTATTGGTAGAACAACGCCGGGCTTCCCATTAAATGAAGAAAGGAATAGCAAAGAAAACTATTTTAAATTCATGCCGGAGTCAGCAAACACTTCGCTAAAACCTGAAACGTTTAATTTTAAAGAAATCAATCAAAAGCAACCGCTGTGTGGCACAAAGAATTATGCAGAAATAAGCACCAATGAAGCGGTATTATATTATGGTGCTGTGCAAAAGCCTTAAGTCTACAAATTCTCGCCGATTAAAGCAAATGGCCCATGGCTAATTATGTGGATGCTTCACTGAGCAGAAATTTACCTGCTATATCACCTAAAAAAGCAGATGCTTACAATGCTGTATTAAAAGACAGGGATTATAATGCCTGAAACATACTGGTGGTAACTCGCTACAACAATTTAAAAAAAATTTGAATGGAAAACGATACAAAGCTGGCAGTCTATATACTTTGTGCAACCCGGTGCTACTGAAAATGGAACCGGAAAAACAGTGCTCATTGTATTATTCAGAAAACATTACAATAATGGCAATGGCCGTTACCTTGAATTTGTTACGAATAGCATAGCTGATTATGAAAAGGAATTTGGCCCCTATCAAAATACGGAGTTTGATTGGGAAAAATAGCGGATATGCAGTTTAGAAATAAGTTTGCTGTAGCCGCCAACGACGTTGTTGGCGTATGAACTGCCAATGATTAAGCATCCCTTAGTTATCACTATGTAAGCTCCGGAGGATATGCAGGTGCTACAGCAACTTCCACAGCCGACCAGTTTACTTTTTTAAAAGGCAATAATTATGAGAGCGACCATGCAGGGGCAAGTGGTGTGGTAGGCAATCAACAATTTTCAAGGCAGGTATACAAAGGGCAATCGAATGTTAGTACCTGGCAGTTGAGTCTCAGCAACCGTTTTAAAGGAGCAACAGATCATTTCTCCTGTCAATTTGAAGCCATTAAAAGCGGAAGGATTTTGTTAACAAACCAGATAGCTGATGGTTTTAAAAGCAGCTATACATTGGTACGAAAACAAAACTTTAAATGAGCTTATGCTGTATCGCATACCGTATCAGCAGCGCTGTATTTTTTATATTCAATTTCCGCATCAAACTTTTGCGATGCGTATCCACTGTACTCAAACTCAAAAAAAAAATCTGCAATTTCAGGGTTGATGAGCCCGTCTGCAATCAGCGGCAGTGTTTCATTTTCTATTCGGGTGAGTATGGGTGAATCTTCATGTGTTGTATTATGAACTAAATTTTCTAAACCATCCCTACTTCTATCAGTACCGAAGTTCCCTTACCTGTTTGTGAAAGTACATCGAGTTTTCCTTTTAAAAATTCCACCCTGTTTTTTATATTTTCCCAACCGATACCTTTAGATACATTCAGCATGGTGGTATCAAATCCTTTACCATTATCTTCTACTGTTATGGACAAAGAATCATTTGTTTTACTCAATTGCACAATGGCATTCTTTGCCGCAGCATGTTTCATGGTGTTATTGATAAGCTCCTGTATAATGCGGTAAATAGTTATGGCAGTTGTTTGTTCAATCGCTGCATTTTCCATTCCTATGGATTGATAGGAAACTGTCAATGCTCCACTCTGGTTAATATCATTACAAAAATCTTTTAAGGCGGTATCAAGGCCAAATTTCACCAAGGCTTCCGGCATCATGTTGTGTGCAACACGCCGCATTTCTTTTATCGAACTATCCAGCATATCCATGCTGCGTTCAAATGCCAGGGCATTTTCCTGCGTCATTATTAAATTTCCTTTCATAGTATTTAATGAATATTTTATTCCTGATAACATGCCTCCAAGCCCATCATGTAAGTCTTTTGCAAGCCGGGTACGCTCCTGTTCTTCTCCTTTTAGCACGGCTTCTGTTGCAGTTAACTGCTGCTGTGTTTCCAACTCACTTATGCGTTGTTGCTGAAATTTTTGTTTTTGTGTATAGGTGCGATAAGAAAGCAATGATATAATAAGTAAGGTAACCGCACTGCCTATTAAAATATAATTAATGATACTTTTTTGTTTCAATTGTGCATCCTGCAATTTTATCCTGGCTACCTTATTTTCTGTTTCATATTTCATTTCCAGGTCCATAGCGTACTCGGCCATTTCTTTTTTCTGTTCACTTTTCAAAAGAGCATCCCATTTGGAATCGAACAATTCACCGCCGGCAAAGTCCTGTTGCGCATATCTCAACATCGACATACCCAGGTAAAGATTTTCAAGTGGTGCGGTTATGCTGTCTTTTTCGGCTATTTGCACTCCCTGCAAAAATGCTGTTTCTGCAGCAGCTAACTTTTTTTTCAATACAAAATTGTATCCATATACAAGGTGACGGTAGCTGGCCCCGGTTCTGTCAGATTCATCAAAATCGGGCTCCCGGCTTTTCAATTGCTTTGCAATTCTATCAAGGTTCAATGCATCCCCTTCATTGTAATATATTATACCAAGATTGATGAGCGCATATAAAACAGACCGTAATCTTTTGTACTTTCCTCCAGCTACCAATTGCTTTTCAAAAATGTCTATGGCTTCTTTGTTTTTTTCAAGCGACATATACGTATTGCCAAGGTTATTCATTGATATAAGCAAGCCTTTAAAATCCTTATAACGTTCCCCGGCTTCTACACCCAACTTTCCAAATTCAACAGCCTTATCGTACAGCTCCATGCTATTGTATATACGGCTTAAATTGCCATACATGGTAGCAATATTATTGGTGTCTTTTATCCTATTGGTGAGCTCGAGGGCATAGGCACCGTATAGGATGGCAGAATCTTTTTTGCGCAGGTTAAAATATAAGCTAAACAAGGCCCTGTATGAATTTGCTTTTTGAAATTCATCATTCAATTTTTCTGCAACGGCAAGTGATTTAATACAATATGCTACTGCCATGGCATTATCAAACTTTGCGTGATAAATCTTTACAAAAGCATGATAACACCGGTAACGAAATTTTTCTGCCCTTAATTGATTGATCAACGCTTCTGCCTGCCTGTTGTAAAACAATGCTGAATCATTGTCTGTATCCAGATAACTGGTTTGCAATTCATTCAGGATATTAATGCGGGCCGTATCTTGCTTACTGTTTTTAAGCGCAAGCAATAAATTATCCACTTCGCTATCCTGGGCAATACAAGACATGGAAAAAACAACAGCGATAATTATTGCTAAAAATTGTTTCATACTAAATAGAATTAAACACTGTCTGTGCTGTCATGGATAATTTTTTTCTTAGCAAAAAAAAGCCGTCCGGCTTTTTTCATAAATTAAGCTAAGACATTCCTCCCATTTTACAAATAAAAGAAGATACGATGTTTACTGCACTCCCCTTTTTACAGGATTTATGGCAGCAACTACCACATTTATGGGATAAGCAACTGCTTCCTGTTCCCCTATCTTTCAGCTATTCAAACCAATTTGCCATGAAACGTATTTTCTTACGATCAGTTTTAACCAACTGTCTTTATTCATCAATACCTGCAACTTTGTGCCAGTACAAAGAAATAAATAATTGTAAGCAGGCTATAAACTCTCATAAAATAAAAAGTATTATTGGAACTATAACACAACATAATATGACCAATATAGCATATCAATATATTCAATAGTAGCTATCTAATTTTCCATTATTTTTTATATGGATTGTATGAAGTGGTTTATTGATAAAAACCTAAAAAACAAACTTACCTATTTGTGAATTACAAACTAATTGTATTTCATTTAAACGTTGAAGTCTTGTAATAGCATCTCCAAAAACCTGCATATCCCTGCAATTGTTCTTTACAACACCGTACTACAATAAGATGAACCCATTAAAAATAATATTCAATCTATTCATAAAACAGGTATTCAAAATATCCTATTTTTAAGGGAGATTTTTTGCCGATACTATTTTACAACTTTACAATTAATCTTTTTATCATGAAAAAACTATTTCTCCTTAGTTTTCTTTGCTGCCAGATGCTTTGCAGTTTTTCTCAAACCGGCAACGTAGGCATTGGCATTACTACGCCTGCTGCCCGGCTACACGTAACTGATAGTAATGTACTGTTTTCTGCCTCTGCCGTATTACCATTATCTCCCGGCAATCCACCGGTAGAAGGAGGGGGAAGAAGAATGATGTGGTACGCTGCTAAAGCTGCATTCAGGGCAGGTATTGCATTTGGTAACCAATGGGATAAAGATAGTATTGGTATTTTATCAATAGCATTAGGCAATAGTACAAAAGCAAAAGGTGAATCTTCTTTTGCTTCTGGTGCAGGCACTAATGCCCTCGGAAATCAGTCTACAGCAACAGGCGATTTTACAACTGCTTCTGGCAATGGTTCTTTTTCTGCAGGCTTTCGTACAGTAGCATCAGGAGATTATTCATTTGCAGCAGGTACATCGGGCAGTTCAACGGGATTCACTTCCTTTTCCTTTGGGCAGTTATCAACTGCTACATCCAATACTGCCATTGCAATGGGCATTAATGCAAAAGCTTCTTCATTTTCTTCCTTAGCAATCGGGCAAGATGTTAGAGCAGCAAGCCAAAATTCCATCGCTTTGGGCAGGAGTACTTTTACAACAGGAAATATCGCATTGGCCGCCGGATTTATGACCAAAGCAACTGCTGATTACTCAACTGTTTTTGGCAGTTTTAATGATACCACAGAAACAGCTATCTATTTTAATCCTCAGGCTGAAGACCGCATTTTTCAAATAGGAAATGGATTGAATAATAATAACAGAAAAAATGCCCTCACCATTCTGCGAAATGGCTATACCGGAATTGGAACGGTGAACCCTGCTGCAGGACTACATGTTGCAGATAATGATGTAGTATTTACGGGACCTGCCACACTTCCAGTGGAGCCTGCCAATACTCCTGTAATTGGAGGTGGCAACAGAATGATGTGGTATTCTGATAAAGCGGCATTTCGTGCCGGCAGTGTGTTAGGGAATGAATGGAACAAAGAAAATATTGGTAACTATTCATTTGCGGCAGGCCAGGGGAGTATTGCAAGCGGACCAGGTTCTATATCATTGGGGGCCGGTAATACTGCTAGTGGATTCAATTCTTTTGCAACAGGTAATGGAAATACAGCAAGTTCATCAGTAGCAACTGCCTTTGGGGCAAATAATATTGCCTCAGGAGCTGCATCTTTAGCTACTGGCGCAGACAATATTGCCTCCGGTTTTTTTTCTACGGTAATGGGTCGTTATAATAAAGCAAAATCTTCTTTTTCGCTCGTTGCAGGATTCTATAATGATACCACAGCCAACAACAGATTATTTGAAGTGGGCAATGGCAGCGCTGATAATGCAAGAAGCAATGCAATGACGGTTTTACTAAATGGCAACACTGGCATTGGAACAGCCAACCCTGCAAAAAGATTAGAAGTAGTTGGACCGGAAAGTGCAATCCCGGTAACGGTAACTATTGCTAACAGGGGTGGCTTTGGACCTGCGGCATTAGAATTTGTTAGCGACTATGGATTTGCCAGCCAATGGCGACCAGGATACATCAGAAGCAATGATCTTGGAAGTTTTACAGGCACCTTAGAATTCTTTACCAATGGCACTTCAGCATCAGGAGGGCTTAATGGAAATGTAAAAGGATTTGAGGTACGTAATGGCGCTGCACTTACCGCCACAGGTGCTGTTGGCTCCTATAGCGATGGCAGGTTAAAAAATAACACAACTGCATTTACCGATGGCTTAAATGTAATTGCCAAAATTAAACCTGTACAGTTTTATTACAATAAGGATGCACCCTTCCCAACCGATAAACAACAAACGGGTATCATTGCACAGGAACTGGAAATGATTGCTCCTTACATGATAGAAAAAAATATTCAAAACGGTTATGAAGACCTGCGATCTGTAAATAACCAGGCTTTTACCTATTTATTAATCAATGCGGTAAAAGAGCAGCAACAACAAATAGAAAAGCTACAACAGGAGATGAATGAACTAAAAACGTTGATTAAGAAATTTGTAGAAACGAAATGACCAGTAAAATCCTGTTTTTACGGTATAAAAATCAGTACAAATAAACCGAGTTTTAATTTTAAAATAAATAGTCTTTTACTAAATCAATTTAGGAACCAGGAACAAAAAATTACTCATTCTATTGTGCATACTCCTATCGAGTGTTATTGCTATTGCACACGCTAAGCCGAAACCTACTGCAAAACCTGCAACCAACGAACCGGCAAAATTAATGATGGGTATTCCTTTGCCATACAAAATGGTAAACGATACACCTGCAGCAATACCATATGAGGGCGCAAAAAAATAAACGGGGTAAAATATGAAATGAAAACCAAAGAGTTTTCTAAAAATAATTTTATGCCCGGCAGGCAAAAGGGTTTGCTGGCCCAAAATGTAGAGCAGGTTGTACCCGAAGCTGTAAATGAAAAAGATGGTTACAAAGGTGTCGAATATACAAGGCTTGTACCCTTACTTATGGAAAGTATAAAAGCGCAACAATTACAAATTGAAAAACAACAGTAGGCTATTGACGAATTAAAAAAAACGATTTAACTTAGTAGACAAAATTAAAATATGACTACCAAACTTTACTTGTTGGTTGCATTTGCGACCATTGCCATTAAAAGCAATGCACAAAACGTAGGCATTGGTATTACTGCGCCTGTTGCACGGCTACATGTTGCAGATAGCAATGTATTATTTACAGGTCCTACCTTAGTGCCATTCACAACTACTTTTAATCCACCTGCAACAGGTCCCGGTACCCGCATGATGTGGTATCCGCAAAAAGCAGCTTTTAGGGTAGGTGGTGTAACCAGCACTCAATGGGATAAAGATAGCATTGGCATATATTCATTTGCTTCCGGCCTTAATACAAAAGCTGTTGGTAATTATTCTACCAGTATGGGGTTTGGTACAAACGCCAGTGAAGATTATTCCACCAGCATAGGTTCACTAACCAAAGCAAGTGGAACTTATTCCACCAGCATGGGATCCAATACAACTGCAAGTGGCAATTATTCCACTAGTATGGGACAAAATACCACAGCTAGTGGAACTTTTTCTACCAGCATGGGACTTAACACAAAAGCAAAAGCATATGCTTCCTTATCTATTGGATCAAATAACGATGAAATTTTTAGTTCAAATCCTACTCTCTGGGTGCCCACAGACCCATTGTTTATTATCGGAAATAGCATGCCACCAAATATATTAAATCCCCCAAGTAATGCCTTAGTTGTTTACAAAAACGGTAATACAGATATAAACGGATTTACACAGTTGGGCAAAACTTCGGAAGCAGCACCGGCTATAAAAATGAAGAAATTAATAACAACATCTGCTACAACACAAAACGGAAGCACTTTAGTAGCACATGGTCTTAACAGAGCAAAAATTTTAGGGGTACAAATTCTATTAACTTATGCTATAGGTACCAATGATATCCCTCCCACTTACCTGGATTTTCCGGGCTACGAATTTAACTGGCAACTTACTCCCACCGATGTTTGGATAATTAATAAAAACGCAAACAGTGCCAATATTTTAAATAAACCGATGCGCATTTTAATAACATATGAAGAGTAAATCCTGAGTGTATTTTTGGTTACTTTACTTTGTAAAAAAAAAAATTCAATTTAGATGTTGGCCGGGGAGAGGAAAGGTTCCTTTTAAAAACCGAGCAATAAAATAGTGATTAAAATACTTTGCCGGAATTGTTCTGTAGTGTGATAATTCAGAGCAAAAGTTTCTTTGCATCGTCAATTGTTAAACCATTTTTATTAAGAGGCAGTAACTGCAATAAGATGAGTTTAGTTTCGGGCATTTATAATTTTTCTTTAGCAGCACTTTAA
This sequence comes from Ferruginibacter sp., assembly GCA_041740215.1. GTDB lineage: Bacteria > Bacteroidota > Bacteroidia > Chitinophagales > Chitinophagaceae > Ferruginibacter. Next base: position 1,884 of record JBGSMI010000028.1, on the reverse strand, counting down.
ACAACTCAAGTGCAAACAAATGCATTTGATTATAAAACAAACAAATTGTTTGCGGAAAATTTAAAACATAATTTTAAAAAAAACTTTTTTAGCCCATTACTCTTTCTTTTATAGGTTCCACTTCTTCCTTTTGGAAACCTAAATCCTTCCTTGCTCAAAATTGTTCCCGCTTTTATGGCACGCAAAAATCCTCTTTTTAAGGGATGAAAAATGCATTAGAATTAACTCACTTTTACTTTACCACATAAGTAATGCAATAATTAAATTATCAATAAACGATGAAATCAAAATTTATTCTTCTGTTGTGTATCCTCGTATCATCCAGTGCAGTTTTTGCACAAACCAAACCCAAGCCCGGAGCAAAACCGGCAGCCAACGAGCTCGCCAAACTAATGATGGGGATTGGCTTACCATATAAAATGGCTAACGATTCAGTTGCTGCAATTCCCTATGAAGGGGAAAACATTGCATCGTATCAGGTTATTATACAAAAAATAAGCGACCTCGTCATTGTTTATACCAACCTAAGCGAAGCACTGCCTGTAAAAATTGAGGAGACTAAGTTCAAATACTTATTACAGCAAAATGAGCATTTTGATATTGTAAAAATAGGAATGAGCGGCGATGATAACAGCGTTTTTGTACGGGCAGATTTATACAAAACTGGTATAACAACAGCCTTATTGAAAAGAATAATTACGCAAGTGGCAAATGTTACCAATATTATAGCGGGGGAATTAAAATAAACTATTGCGGCTATAAGGAGTAGAATACGAAATGAAAGCAAACCAATTTGCAAAAAATCACTTTTCGCCCGGTAGGCAAATTGGTTTGCTGGCGCAGAATGTAGAAAAAATAATTCCTAAAGCAGTGAGTGAAAAGGATGGGTACAAAGGAGTGGACTATGCAAGGCTGGTGCGGCTGTTGATAGAAGCCATTAAAGAATTAAAAACTGAAATAGAAATATTATAAGCAAAACAATAACTAACAAATGATAAAAATAATTCTTACAACAGCAGCAATGTATTTCATTGTTTTTGTACATGCACAAAACGTAGGCATTGGCACCAACACACCAGGGTTCCCATTAAATTTTTCAAACAGTATTGGCAATAAAATTTCTTTATATGGGAACACTGGCTTTCATTATGGATTTGGAGTACAAAGCGGGTTGCTACAGATGTATTCGGATGCTGCTGCCGCAAACATTGCTTTTGGCTTTGGCAGCAGCCTGAGTTTTACCGAAAGGGCAAGAATCATTAACAGCGGTACGGATGGCATGATCCTCAACGGTAGATTGCATATTAAAAATGGCTCATCGCCTGTAGATGTAAATCAAACGCCGGGCGTATGGTTGTACAGGGCAGACAATACCAACCTGCTTGGATTTATGGGCACCCAAAATAATCAGAATATCGGATTCTTTGGCGGCACCGCAAATGGTGGATGGGGATTTACCTACGACGCTATTAATGGCAGGGTAGGAATAGGCACCAGTACACCCACATCAAGCCTAAATGTAAACGGACAAATTACTGTAGACCAAAAGAATTTCGGCGGCTATGGCGGGTTATTGTTAAAAGGAAATGTGCCGGGTAATAATTATCCCAACATTGCTTTTACCATAACGAATACAGGGAGAACACCTACAGACGTTGTTGCGGCAATGGTACAGGGTGACCTGATAAATAATACAGTAGGTGCTGAAACTATAGACTTAACTTTTTTAACCTCCAACAAAGGTTTGGGCGGGCTTTCAGAAAAACTGCGGATAAGAAGTAATGGCAATATAGGTATTGGCACATCAAATCCAAATGCGCCGCTAGGTTTTCCGCCATCGCTTGGCAAAAAAATTACATTATATCCGGGTACAACAGGCGATGC
>JBGSMI010000027.1:0-7416 GCA_041740215.1 Ferruginibacter sp. | reverse complement strand
AGCGAATGCTGCCTGCAGCAATACTACCACACAGGCTTACACTTTCACCACCCAAGGTCAATGTGCGGCATGCGGTAGTTTATTCAGGATAAGTCCTAACCCAGCCACAGATGTGATAAAAATAGACGAGCTGGATGCCATAACTGGCTTACAAAAAACAACCAGCACTATTATCGCCATTGAACTAACTGATAAAATGGGCAACACAGTCTATTCAAAAAAATTCGACCGTAAATTAATACCATCGTCCATATCAATTCCTGTGGCGCAGTTTCAAAATGACATTTATACCCTCAGGATATTTAATGGTACGGAGTGGGAGGTGCAAAAAATAATTATACAACATTAAGCATTTCAATAAAAACTATTATTTAATAAGTGGCTGGCTAATCACCAGCCATTTTTAATTTCCCCACAATCATCATAGTACAGTACAGCAAACCATTCTTATTTAGTTATATTTATTTCTTTTAAAGTATTGCTATTTTACAACGCTCTCCCTCACCAGGATTTATAAACCACCATAATGAAAATTTCAAAAGTACATTCAGTAACAGTTTCATTGTTTGCTTTTTCTCTGATTTTAATGACAGTTTCCTGCAACAATAAGGCTCAAATTAATTCGATACCCTATTACGGTAAATTTTATTCCATCCCTGCAAATGCCATTACGCCAAAGGGCTGGTTAAAACAATACTTAGTTAATCAACGAGATGGGTTAACCGGCCACCTGGAAAATGCAGGCTATCCATTTAATACCGTGGGTTGGGCAGCGGATACCATACCCAATAATATCAGTGTGGAAAAATGGTGGCCTTATGAACAAAACGCTTACTGGGTGGATGGTATGGAACGTTGTGGCCTTTTGCTCAAGGATACTTTCTTATTGAAAAAGGCTCAAAAAAGCATTCGTTATGTATTGGCGCATCCAGATAGCACCGGCTTTCTAGGTCCTAAATTCACCAAGGATAACTACGAACGTGACCGGTGGATACATGCCATCTTTTTCAGGGCATTGATGGCAGATTATGATGCCACAAAAAATCCTGCAATTTTAGAAGCCATTAAAAAGCATTATCTCGGCGATCGCTTTGCGCACACAGGCATACGGGAGTCGGTAAATGCAGAAGTTATATTGTGGGCCTACGAAAAATCAAAGGATACGGCTTTGTTGAATTTTGCCAAAGAAATTTATCATCAATCCAATGTACTCAACAAAGATGCGAAGGTATCTGATATTGGATTTTTGAAAGATTCTGTTGCTACAGGTGAGCATGGAGTTACTTATCTGGAGAAATCTAAAATAGGCGCCATTTTGTTTTTATACACCGGCGATAGTACTTACTTACAGCCAAGCGTAGCCGCATTTAGCAAGCTTGATAAATACCACATGCTGGTAGGTGGTGTAAATGTTTCATCCGAGCATATTGAGCCGGTTACCACACAGGAGTCTTATGAAATTTGTGATATTTCTGATTATACCTGGAACATTGCCTACCTGCTAAAAGCTACCGGCAATGTGGCTTACGCCGATAAAATAGAACGGGCTGCCTTTAATGCTGCACCCGGTTCTGTTAGCAACAATTTTAAAGCTTTGCAATATTTTTCTGCCCCTAACCAGGTAATTGCTGCAAGGGGAAATTACATCCGTGGCGGTGGCGATCAAATGCGCTATGCACCCAATCCAGGCACAGAATGTTGTCCGGGTAATGTAAATCGCATGATGCCCAACTTTGCCATCAACGCCTGGATGACGGATGGCAAGGGCGGTATTGTAGCAGCGATGTATGCGCCATCATCGGTAACCTATCCCGCAGGTGAAAAAAATACGGTTGTTACCATTGATGAAGAAACCAATTATCCATTTACTGATAGTATCAATTTTACTTTTCATCTTAAAGAAGCAACTGAATTTGATTTTTATATCAGGATACCCAATTGGTGTAGCAATGCAACTGTATTAGTAAATGGCATTGCGGTAAAAAATACCTTAACATCTGGCACTTATATACCACTTAGACAGGCATACAAGGAAGGCGATAAAGTAACCGTTATTTTGCCAGCAACGCTAAGCCTTATAGCCGGTGTGGAAAATGGTATTTCTATTGAAAGAGGCCCCTTATTGTATTCCTTAAAAATTGAAGAAGACTGGAAGATTGATACCGCTGACAAACGCTCCACACCTGATTTTCCGGCTTATGAGCTATTTGCCAAAAGTTCCTGGAATTATGCTTTGTGTGTAACAAAAGACAGTTTACAACAACAAGTAAAAGTGGTGAATAAAACTTATTCTGATAATCCCTGGAGCATAGAAAATTCACCCATAGAATTACAGGTACCAGCACGGCTTGTAAACGGCTGGACACTACTGCAGAAGAAAGAAATGAAATTTGAAAACTGGACTGTTGAAAGGGACTCAATGGGTAAAGTAAAACGCTGGTATATAGCTGGTGAAGGATTGCGAAAAGGCAGTTGGAATTTTACGCCATTAATACCCGATGCTGCGTTATTAAAAAGCGGATTGAGTGAAAAAATAGAGACGGTTACGCTGGTGCCGTATGGTTGCAGCAAATTGAGGGTAACAGTTTTTCCTAAAGGAATTTAGAAGGTAAACGGATTAAATTAAACCAGCCGCCTGGCTTGGGTAAAATATCAATAAAAGTAAAAAGCATTTTTATAACAAGATAAATTTTTAAAAAACATGAAGCATTTCTTATTAATATTTCAGTTGTTACTGACCGGAACTTTTACAATTGCACAAATTCGATTGCCCTATCAAAATGCTAAGCTGCCGATTGATCAGCGGGTAAAAGACATCGTTTCCCGAATGACGTTGGCAGAAAAAGTGGGCCAGTTAAACCAGTTAAACGGAGGGGTATTTACCGGGCCTGCAGTAAATGATAATGGCCAAAAGCAAAAAATGCAAATGGCAAAAGAGGGTAAGGTAGGTTCGATGCTGAATGTAATTGGTACAACAGAAACCAGGGCGATACAACAAATAGCCATGCAAAGCAGGTTAGGCATTCCACTGCTTTTTGCTTATGATGTGATACACGGCTATAAGACTATTTTCCCCATTCCATTGGCAGAAGCTTGTAGCTGGGATTTAAATCAGATTCAGCTTAATTCGTCCATAGCTGCGAGTGAGGCAAGTGCAGCAGGTATCCATTGGACCTTTGCCCCCATGTGCGATATCAGTAACGACCCACGCTGGGGAAGGGTAATGGAAGGTGCAGGCGAAGATCCATATTACGGCGCATTGGTAGCTGCGGCGAGGGTAAAAGGCTTTCAGGGAAATCTAAATGACAATAAACATTTGATGGCCTGCGTAAAACATTTTGCAGCTTATGGCGCTGTAGAAGCTGGCAGAGAATACAACCAGGTGGATATTTCCAGGGTGCTGTTGTGGAATAAATATTTACCTCCCTACAAAGCTGCGGTTGATGCGGGCGCCGCTACGGTGATGAATGCGTTTAATGTATTTGAAGGTGTACCTGTTAGTGGTAACAAATATCTTGTAACAGATATATTGAGAAAAAAATGGGGCTTTAAAGGTTTTCTCGTAAGTGACTGGGCTTCGTTTAAAGAAATGATAGCACATGGCTATGCTGCTGATGAAAAAGATGCTGCATTAAAAGCATTTGAAGCTGGTAGTGAGATGGACATGGAAAGCCAGGTAACCATTAAATATTTAGCTGAACTGGTAAAAGAAGGAAAGGTTTCTGTTCAGCAATTAGATGCGTCGGTTGGTAAAATATTGTACTTTAAATTTAAACTGGGTTTGTTTGATGACCCTTACAAATATTGCGACACTGCAAGAGAAAGTAACGAAATATTTACGGCTGAAAATAAACTTGTTGCAAGAAAAGCGGCGCAGGCTTCCATCGTACTTTTAAAAAACGAAAATAAAGTATTGCCCGTTGCAACCGGTAAGAAAATTGCACTTGTCGGATTTTTTGCCAATAGCCCAAATGATTTACTTGATTTCTGGATAGCACAGGGAAAAGCAACTGATGCCGTCACCTTATATGATGGATTGAAAAATAAATATGCCAACATTAGTTTTAGCAATGGTTATTTGTCGGATTGCACCACCAATGATTCGTTGATAGCGGCAGCAGTGGCCCAAGCTGCAACTGCGGAAGTAGTTTTTGTAAACATTGGTATCAGCGGTGTTTATGGAGGCGAAGAGCGGTCTTTAGCTTACCCTCAGATTTCTAATGGTCAAATACAATTGTTAAAGGCATTGAAGAAAACCGGAAAGCCAATAGTGGCATTGGTTTCAAGCGGAAGACCCTTGATTTTAACCGAGGCAGAACCGTTGGTTGATGGGATCGTTCAATGTTGGATTTTGGGTACAGAACATGGGAATGCCATTGCCGATATTGTAAGTGGTGCGTATAATCCTTCAGGTAAAACGGTGATGAGTTTTCCATATGCAATCGGGCAGATTCCTGTTTACTACAATCATTTTAATACCGGCCGGCCCGATAGTACGAATGGCAATTTAAGCTGGAATAGCCGGTACAGAGATATACCCAACGAGCCATTGTATCCTTTTGGATACGGACTTAGTTACTCCACTTTTGGGTATAGCGATTTTAATATTTCTAAAACTGTAATAAGCAAGACAGATCAATTAAATGTACAGGTAACCATAAACAATACCAGTAATCTGACTGGAGAAGAAGTGGTGCAATTGTATATCCGGGATTATGCTGCATCAGTCATTCGTCCTGTAAAAGAATTAAAAGGGTTTCAAAAGATTTCGTTGAAGCCAGGTGAAAAGCGAAAAATTAATTTTGTACTTACCGCAAAAGAATTATCGTTTTTTGATGCAGCGGGCAATATCGTTTTTGAAAGCGGCAAATTTGCTGTGTTTGTGGGTGGTAATTCAAAAGAGGTAATGCAACTCGATTTTGAAGTGAAATAATTGCTAACAAGACACAGGGTGAAGAACTATTGTTAGGTAAATGGATGCACATAGGAGAACAAAAAACCATTGAGAATATCAGGATAAATGCTTAAAAACAATAACTATTTAACCAGGCAATTATTTTCGTTTTCATAATTTTGAAAGAAGCAAAAATTTACTGATGCAGAAAGAAAAGTGATGATTTTTTTCTTATAACATTGCGGTTGACGTGGATACTATCCAGGGGATTTAGCCATGGCAGGTGTAACAAACCACTTTCAGCATTGACAGAAATAAAATAAATTATTTATAAACAACTCATAAGTTATGCGTATTTATCCCTTAAAAAATTATTACAGCTTGTTTGTTTTCTTTCTTCTTTTTTGTATGGCGCAATGCTGCTTTGCACAATCAGAAAAATTAATTTACCATGATATCAAAACAGATGCGGCAGGGAAAATTTTACCCTGGTTTTCGGATGAGCCGGGAAAGGCGTACAGCCATGCGATACAATCAGTATGGCATTTTTGGGATACCATGCGTATTGATATGAATGGCTTGCCTTACTACATGAACCACCAGGTATGGACGCCTGGTGTTAATGACCCGAGGGGAATTGGCGGCGATCAGTTTGCCATGGCATTGTCTTCCTGGCAACTGCTGTATCAATATGCCGGTGACGAACGCATTAAAGAAAACATGAAATTTATTGCAGACTATTATATCACACATAGTTTTTCTGCGCCAACATCTATCTGGGCAAACATACCTTACCCGTATAATACGTTGCTTTATTCCGGTATATACGATGGCGATATGGTAATTGGAAAAGGCTTTACACAACCAGATAAAGCAGGTTCTTTTGGGTGGGAATTGATAAAGCTGCACCAAATGGTGGGCAGTAAAAGCCATGGACAAACACCTGCTGGTATTTATTTGAATACTGCGGTAAAAATTGCGAATACCCTTGCTGCACATACTGTTGCGGGCAATTACAACCAGTCACCCTTGCCCTTTAAAGTAAATGCAGTAACGGGGGAGATCGGTAACCTTAGTGATAACAACGGAACAGGCAAAGCGATTCAATTAAGCAATTATACTTCTAACTGGACGGGTACAATGGAAATGTTTTTAGCATTAATAAAAATGAAAAGGGGCAATATTAAAAATTATCAAAAGGCTTTTGATAATTTGCTTGGATGGATGAAGAAATACCCGCTGCAAAACAATCGTTGGGGTCCATTTTTTGAAGATATACCCGGCTGGAGTGATACCCAGATTAACGCCGTAACATTTGCACAATTCATGATGAACCACCAGCAATTTTTCCCTGAATGGAAAAATCAGGTGCCGCATATTTTTAGGTGGGTTTATGCTACTGTAGGAAACAAAAGCTGGGAAAAATATGGCGTTACCGTTGTAAACGAACAAACGGCTTATCAAACACCCGGCAATAGCCATACTGCAAGGCAGGCCGCCGCAGAGCTTCAATACACAGCACTTACTGGCGACAGTAGTTACAAACATAATGCGATACGTGCTTTAAGCTGGGCTACTTATATGGTAGACAAAGATGGTAAAAACCGGTATCCGCAAGATGAGAATTGGCTAACTGATGGCTATGGTGATTATGTGCGCCATTACCTGAATGCGTTTGCGGCAATGCCAGCACTGGCACCTGCAGATGAAGACCATATTTTATCCTCCACATCTATTATCCAATTTGCAGAATATAAAAAAAGCCCGTATAAAAAATTTATTTTTGGCGAACAGCCTAAAGGTATTGTAACCCTTAAGTACAATGCATCTGATAAAAAAGGCCAGGAAGTAATAAGGTTGATCAACAAGCCATCCAACGTGTTTTTTAACAACAGGCCAGTAAAAGAAATTGGCAATGAAGCAGTAGCCGAAGGCTTTCACTGGCAGCCATTGGGCACCGGGGGTTTATTGTTTATCAACAGGATAAATGCATATGAGATTATGATAATGGAGTAACGTGTATAAAGGAAGTTTGCCTGCGATTGAATGCAAGGTTAATTTGATCTGGTGGGGGAGTACTAAAAACTATCTTACCCAAACCAATAAGCCCTGCCTCCATGCATTGCCGCACTATTGACCAAAACCTATAAGGTCTGCCCGCCCTGCTTTGCAGCATCATCTTGCCAAAACCTATAAGGTCTGCCCGCCCTGTTTAGCAGCATGATCTTGCCAAAACCTATAAGGTCTGCCCGCCCTGCTTAGCAGCGCCGCAAGACCTTATAGGTTTACGAAATCTATCAGTTTCATATGCCATCGTTTGCAGTCTTGGCAAAACCTATAAGGTCTGCCCGCCCTACTTAGCAGCGGCGCAAGACCTTATAGGTTTACGAAACCTATCAGTTTCATATGCCATCGCTTGCAGTCTTGGCAAAACCTATAAGGTCTGCCCGCCCTGCTTAGCAGCGCCGCAAGACCTTATAGGTTTACGAAATCTATCAGTTTCATATGCCATCGCCTGCAGT
>JBGSMI010000372.1:0-9679 GCA_041740215.1 Ferruginibacter sp. | reverse complement strand
AAAATAAAAGGTTTTTTGTAGCCCAAAATTACCCTTCTGTACCTGCAACATTTTTAAAAGAAACGATTCGTAATTTATTTGTGTCAACGTAAAAAAACAATCTGAAAAAAGGTAACTTATTTATCGCAGCTTTTGCTTTATTAATTGCTTTTTCCTCATGTGAGAAATGCGACACTAAATGTGATTGCCCGGCTTTATTGCCGGTTAAATTTGAATCAATGGTGATTGAATCATGCATGAAGGGCTGGGAACTTTACAGTTGGCCTGAAAATGTGGAAGGATGTAAAAAATGGAATTATGCGCTGCTACCCGGTACAAACAGGCTAAAATCATACAGTGAAGTTACCAGTGATACCGTATTGAATGTGACCGGCGAACAACAGCTTAAACTTCTGCTAAGCAAGTTTCCAAGCGATGAGCATATTCTATGGGTGGGAGAAAAATGGCTTTCCAATTTATGGGTACAAAGTAATATTAATCAGGGTAATTTAAAATTACCGTCCTCAACTGTAATTGATGAAATTAAGCGGCATTGTATACAGACCGGATTGCAGTTATCGATTGCTCCTTAGTATCGTTATCAAAAATTATTTTAAGAAAATGAACGCTGAAAAAAAATATATCAACATCAACCGGGCATCCTGGAACAACAGGGTAGGTACCCATTTGAAATCTAACTTTTATAATCTTCATGGTTTTATTAATGGGGGGTTACTTCTTTAAACAGCATTAAATTAAACTTGTTGGGTAATGTAAATCGTCCTGTTTTAACCTGTAGAAAAATCAAATTAAATAGATGAAAAATGGAGTAATACTTTTGGGAAGTTCAAATAGTAGGGGAGATACTTTTACAGTATCCGAATATCTCTCTCACAAAACAAACTATCCTATCATTGACTTAAAATCAAAACTCATTAAACCTTTTGACTACAATTTTGAAAACAGCGATGATGACTTTCTTCCATTAATCAACAACATAGTAGGCCATTATCAAATAATCATTTTTGCAACACCAGTATATTGGTATACAATGAGTGGAACAATGAAAATATTTTTTGATAGACTCTCAGACTGTCTTAAAACCGAAAAGGAAACAGGAAGAAAATTGAGAGGAAAACAAATGGCAGTTTTAAGTTGTGGCTCAGATAAACTAATTAAAAGCGGCTTTTATATGCCATTTATAGAGACTGCAAATTATCTAGGAATGAAATATGTTGGGGATGTTCATTGTTGGTTAGAAGATAATGAAATTCCTGATGATGTGAAACAACAGCTCAATAAGTATACATCGACAGTTTTATAAATGAATATTAAAAAATATCTTGATAGAATAAAATATTATTCGGAGGTGGAAGCTTCTAAAGACGTTTTGTTTGGTCTTCATAAACATCATTTGTTAAACATTCCTTTTGAAAATTTAGACATACACTATAGAACAAAAATAGCGCTTGATTTAGAGAAAATTTATCAAAAAATTATTATTAAAAAGAGAGGTGGATTTTGCTATGAGTTAAATTCCTTATTTAACGAGTTACTAAGGGGAATCGGGTTCGATACGTTTCTAATTTCAGGGAGGGTTTATAGAGATAATGATACCTATGGACCGGAATTTGACCATATGGCAATAATTGTGACGCTTGAGTGTAAGTTATTTTTAGTTGATGTTGGTTTTGGGAAATTTATTTTAGAGCCGCTTAATTTTGAAATAGACAATCCCCAAATAGACAATTATGGAACTTTCAGTATTGACAAGTTCGACGATGTTAATTATAGCGTAAATAAATTAGAAGCTGCAATGAGAATACCGGAGTACATTTTTAATCTAAACAAAAGGCAGTTTGCAGATTTTAAAGAGATGTGTGATTTTCACCAGACAAGCAAAGACTCACATTTTACTAAAAATAAAGTCATTTCAATAGTAGATACAAATGGACGAGTTACACTTACTAATGAGACTTTAAAAATTACCAAAGACGATATAACAAACACTATTGAATTTGAAAAATCAGAATTTGAATACATTTTAGATAAATATTTTGACATACAAATTTTGTAAACAGCGAACCGCTAACTCGGTTTGGCCATTTGGCGGCTGACGCTTTGCCGTATTAAATTTTATGGTCAACGCCAAAACTTGAGTCTGTGGGAGTGGAGAAATCTAATTATGCATTTTAACCCGAGTTACAAGAAGAACTTTCAGAGAACGATGATTATGAATCAATGCTGATGAAGGCAAAGAATGGTTGTTGTTTGATTAATCCAGATGGTGATAACAACAAAGAAGACTTTGAATATTATTAAACTTTTGCTGAACAAGTATCCCACCAATGAGCAAATACTATGGGTGAGAGAAAAATGACTTTCGAGTGTATGGTGTCAAAGTAATATGCATTATGGTAATTTAAAATTACCATCCTCAACTGCAATGAATGAAATTAAGCGACATTGTATACAGACCAAATTGAAGTTATCGATTGCTCCTTAGTAATTATTATTCAAAAAATATAGTAAGAAAATGAACCCGGAAAAAAACTATATCAATATCAATCGGGCATCCTGGAACAACAGGATAGATACTCATTTGAAATCTGATTTTTATAACCTGGATGGTTTTATAAAAGGAGATACCTCTTTAAACAGCATCGAGTTAAACTTATTGGGTGATGTAAAAGGTAAATCCATTTTGCATTTACAATGTCATTTTGGGCAGGATACCATTTCCCTCGGCAGGCTTGGTGCGGAGGCTATAGGCGTAGACCTTTCGGATAAAGCTATCGCCAGTGCTGAACAAATTGCAAAAGATACCCATTCAAACGCCCGGTTTATTTGCTGCGATATTTATGATTTACCAAATCAACTTACGCAACAGTTTGACATCGTATTTACCAGTTACGGCGCCATTGGGTGGTTACCGGATTTAGATAAATGGGCAAAAATTATTGTAGATTTCCTCAAGCCAAACGGACAGTTTGTGATGGCAGAGTTTCATCCGGTAGTTTGGATGTTTGATGATCAATTTGAAAAAATTGCATACAATTATTCTAACTCAGGTGCCATTGTAGAGTCGGAAGTTGGAACATATGCTGACAAGACCGCCGCAATAGCACAAGAATGTGTAATGTGGAATCATGGGCTGGGTGAAGTATTGAGCAGTTTGATAAACAGCGGACTTGAAATTATCTCACTAGAAGAATATGACTATTCGCCCTACAAATGTTGAGTTTGAGCCAAAAAAATTTAGAATTGCCCATTTGGAAAATAAAATTCCAATGGTTTATTCTGTCGTTGCAGAAAAGAAAGACATTGGGTGACAGTTATTTTAAAAAGTCAGCATTGTTGTCCTAACCATAGGCAAAACATAGAGACTAAAATTGTGTTGAAAATTTTAAACAAATAGTAAATAATATTTTGATTCCTACAATGACTCCACGATACAAACAACAAATAATGGCATTTAGAATGAAGGTTGTGATCTTTATTACACTTGCATTAATACTCACTTGTAATTCATATGCACAATCCTCTCAAAAGAAAGTGGTAATGATTTCACTCGATGGCACACCCGATTACCTGGTAGACAAGTTTTTAAAGAGTGGAGTACTACCGCCGGATGGCGCTTTTGCAAAAATGAAAAAGAATGGTTCCTATGCTGAAACTGTGTTGCCAATTAATGTTGCCTCTACCGGGCCTTCGCATATTGCCATTTTCACAGGCGCATCCCCTGAAAAAACAGGTATGGTAGGCAATACTTTTCGCAAGGCTGATCAAAGCTGGAACAGTCCTGCATTATCTGCATTTCACCAGCCAATTAATGCCGAAACAATTTTTCAAGCTGCCATGCGGCAAGGAAAAAAGGTGATGGCATTGGGTGGGGTTGGTTTGGATAACAACTCAGAAAACAGAAGGACAGATTACCTGCATATGTACCCTTCTATTGTAGGCCCATCATTGGTTTTGGATCTTGTGGCTACGGATACAGTTTTACCAGGGGCCAATAATATTTTTTATAGAAAACTCAAACCAGATAGCAAAAGTCCATCGCTGCCTGTAATCGATATCGCTGGTGGATTCAAAATGCCCCTGCACCTATACATGGCTTATTCTGCTGCACCAGGGGCAACTTCTTCTGCCAAGCCCATTCAAATTATTGTTGATACTGATGCCAATTTAGGTAACGGATATTCGGCATCAATAATGTCAAACAACTGGGGCACTATGGCACTTGAGCATCATGAAAAACAATACAACATGTCTTTTAGAATTTTTAAGACAGATGAAACTGCAGGTACGGTTCGTCTCTTTATGACGGCTCCTGCAGAAGTATTTGGTTACCCATCGGGCTTTCTTAAAAAGTTACAATCTACAGTGGGCTTATGGCCTGGTGAACCCGAAAATAGAAAACAAACAACCGGGTTGGTTTCAGAAGAAATTTGGTTTGAGCAAGTAGACAGGTTAGCTAAGTATTCGAGGGATTTAATTCTTGCTGGCATCAAAGAGGGAAACTGGGATTTGTTGTTTGGCTATTTTTCTACGTTAGACGATGTGCAGCATAGGTACACGCTTACCAACCCACGCCAAATAGATTATACAGCAGACAATGGCAACAGGCCAAAAATATACGCTGGTTTCGTTGAAAAATATTTTCAAGTAATTGATCGGTATTTGCTGGACATTATGAATGCAGCACCAGCAGAAACCAACTTTGTAATTTTTTCAGATCATGGAATGATACCGATTCATACCAACTTACTTTTAAATAATTATTTGGAACATGCAGGCTTTAGTTATAAAAAAGAGGCGATAACAAACGTATCAAGCGGCAACTCGGCGCACATCTATATTAACAAAGCAAAAGTAAATGCTAGTGATTATGACGAGTATCTCCAAAGGTTAACCGCAAGCCTAAGATCTTTAAAAGATTCAGTAAGCGGGACGCCAATTTTTGACCTTGTTGCAAATCAACAGCAACAAAAGAAGTATAGTTTATACCATAAAGATCATTCAGGCGATTTATTTGTGAGTTGTAAACCTGGCTATGCCATATCTGACAGGTTTCTACCCGGTGTGCATCACTTTGTGCAAAATTCTTTAGACCCGGCAATGTTTGCAAATCAAAACCAGGAAACTAAAAACTTTCTTCTTAATGGTACCATGAATGAAACCGGCAGAGCTGTGCATGGTTGTTTGGGAATAATTCGTGAGGGGCAACCTATTTTCTATGCGATTGGCCCAGGTGTTCCCCATATAGCCATCAAAAAAATAGCATCGATACAAATTGCAGCCACGGTTGCCTCGTTATTAAATATAGATCCTCCGGCTGATGCAGAGGGTAAAGCAATATTTTAAATACGATAATCTGTAGGGACTTAAGTACTAAGAATGTTTTATCTTCCTGTAATACGAGTGACCTTCAAACGGCGATACGAAATGAACCTAATACATTATTTTAAAAAGAAAAAAGCGGCAATCATATTTGTCGTTTATCTCCGATACCTTGTGGGTGGTGCTATGGTGTTTTCATCCATTGTAAAAATTAAGGGGGAACGGTTTACCTCCACAGACGGCATTGCAGCTCCTGTTAATAGTGCCTGGCATTTTTTTGAAACACTGTATCAATCTGGTGTTTACTGGAAGTTTTTAGGGTGGAGTCAACTTCTTACAGGCCTTTTATTAATGACCCAACTGTATGCAGCGCTCGGTGCTGTATTGTTGTTCCCGATAACGCTTAATATTTTAATGATCACTTTGTCTTATTATTTTGCCGGCACGCCGGTCATCACAGGGCTTTTGGTTTTGGCCAATATCCTTCTTATTCTTTGGGACTATCAAAAGTTATTACCTTTATTCCAGATTTATAGTCGCCCACAGCCAAATGCTTTTTTATCCAGTAGAGCAATTGAGCATGATAGGATTTGGAGTTACCTTGGCGTACTTTTATTTTTGTTTACGGTGGTATATGTGCCCCTTTTTGAAAGAAACCCAATCCCCTGGTTTCTAACCTGCATTATTTTAGGAGTGGGGGGCTTCCTTATTTTTCACAGGAGAAAAACATAGGTCACAACTTGGTTCTTTGCTTCGTTTAAAACCTTACAATATAATGAAAAAGGAATATCTAATTCAATCAAACAAGGTAGTGCTATGTTAAATAAAAATGACGAATCAATTTGTGATCCGATAGCTATCGGAGGGCGACTGGTCAATTGTCAATATTTGCCCATTCATCATTGACAATTCACACTTAACTTAACACTGGTAAGAATGATCTTTGTATTTAAATTTCAGTAAAAAGCAAAACAGATATCAGGTTTTTAGGTTCCTATCTCAACACGTTATTACGAGAGGCTCGATGGAGCTTTTACCTAAACTACTGCGATAATATCTTACGCAACGAGAGCCAGGTAGAAATTACAGAAGCTAATATCAAACTTTTCCAGACTAAGGGTTTTGAGTGCGTAGAGTTGCGGTAGTTGAAATGGGGGTAAATCAATTTGATGTCTTAAAATTTATAAAATGTACATTCCAAAAATTAATGTTGCAACCGATCGGGAGGAGATATTATCCTTTCTAAGGCAATTCAGTTTTGCTACAATTGTAACAGCTAAGGATAACTTTCCTACGGCCACACATTTGCCCTTCATTGTTACAACCAGGGGTGACGATGTGATTCTGACTTCGCATTTTGCAAAGGCTAATCCACAATGGAAAGATCTTGAAAACTGCGAAGTTCTCGTGATCTTTAGCGAACCGCACGCCTATATATCCCCGGATAATTATAATACCACCTTAAATGTTCCGACGTGGAATTATGTTTCCATACACGCTTATGGGCAGGGCAAACTAATTACCCTGGTTGATGAGGTTTATGGTGTACTTGAAACGACAATAAATAACTATGAAACAGCCTATCTGCAACAGTGGAATGCTTTACCCAAAGAATTTAAATCGAAAATGATTAACGGAATTGTAGCTTTTGAAATAGTGGTGACAGACCTACAAGCTAAGAAGAAACTTAGCCAAAACAAGACAACAGCGGAAAAGCAAAAAATCATTGATACCCTTAAAAATAGTACCAACACTAACGAAAGGCTCATCGCTGATTTTATGTTGAAGAATATGGCTGAAGTCAAACTGTAAACTTCTTTTATTTCCTCTATCCTTTTTTAAAAGCAAGCAAAGTATTTTGGAGTCAGTTGTAAATTTATTTGGAATATGATAAAGCTCCACAAGAATATCAGTTTTTTACAAAAGAATTTTTTATCCATATTCGAATGTAGATCTGACGATACAAGATTAATTTAACAATGTACGATAAACTAAAAACATATTGCGAAACAAAAGTTTCTCTAACAAATAAAGAACTAAACCTGATCGATACCTATTTTGAAGCTAAAATCTCCGGCTACTGCCGCTTTTTCTGGTGTTCCCTGCCATGCCGCCCATGTATTGAATCCCATAAAAGTACTTATAGGTACACCATGCTCTTTTAGCATTACATCAGGCCTGCCAATGGTATACTTATATACGCCTTTGCTCATTTCTCCTTTATGGCCAATCAGCGAATCAAGCATGGCAATATTCAACGTATTGATAGCACTATCCGGTTTGCTTGCTTTTGGGTCAGCACCTCTTACTTCAGTTACTTTATCCAATACAACTTTTGCATTTGCAGCAAGTGTTGCAACGTTTCCAAAACCATCTATGTGCATATAGATTACATCTGGTCTGTTTCGTACAAAATGATTGTGAATTGCGGTGATGGAAAGCACATGCCTGATCACTTCCTGCTGTACCGGTGCCACATCATTTTCAGATAAGATAATATCACCCATCATCATCGCACTATCGCCACAAGGCGTAAATGCAATCCAGGTACCCAATCCCATTGGCGCAATGATTTTAAATCCATCTACTACTATATGCAGGTCATTTTGCGGAACAGTGATTTTATATTCTCCATTTTTTTCAGTGCCCTTCATCCCCGTTACCTGTTCTATTTTTTGATTATCCAGCTTGTTATTGCCGGGTGAGCAGGCGATGGTATCTTTTTTCTTTTCAGACAACGCAGGTGCCTTTGTACCATCATTACAGCAAACCATCAGCAAGCTTGCAAGGATCGAAGCAAAAACGGGAATTGTTTTTATTACCTGTTTCATTTTATTTTGATTATTAATTGTAACACCGATCCTGTTACTTTCCGGAAATTTTGAATAAATAAAAATTAAGCTCCAAAACGAAAAAGCGATAACAAAATAAATTTATATTCATACCTACCTGACCTTACAAACATCAAAAAAGATTTTTTGAACAATCATAACATCTTCAATAAAATTCCCAAAACCGCTGCAACTGCAATTACATAAGGCTCCTGTATTTTATTGATGTAAATTAAGGATAGTAACGAAGCCAATGCAATTAAGGCAGTCGGAATATCAATGATACTGCGTGTTGCAATAACAATGACAGCCCCAACCAATGCCCCTCCCAACGCTAATTTTGCATTTTTGTTCCCTTTTTTTGCAGCAGTTTCTAATTTGAATTTCCGGGAAGACACAAGAGCGATTTCGCTCATGGAAAAAACCCCATTCAACAGAATTAGAAAAAATATAATTAAAATCTCCATAGCAATTTTTATAATTAGAATTAAAACGAACAAATACTGTTGTTGGTAATAAAATGATTTGATCTAAGCTAACTCAATTTCATTAGATAAGTAAACTTCCTGTACCGCATTCAATAAGGAAACACCTTCTTCAAACGGACGATGAAACGCTTTGCGGCCCAGTATTGATCCTTGTCCGCCAGCTCTTTTATTTATCACTGCAATTCTAACTGAATCTGTCAGGTTTGATTCGCCTTTTGATTCTCCTCCTGAATTTATTAACCCTATTTTGTCCATATAACAATTAGCTACCTGGTAGCGGCAAAGCGCTATGGGATGGTTTTCAGAAAGTTTGCTGTACATATCCGGATGGCTTTTTGCAAAATTAACGGCAGTAAAACCTCCATTACAATCAGGCATTTTTTGCTTAATAATATCTGCCTGAATGGTAACGCCAAGATGATTGTCCTGACCGGTTATATCAGCAGATGTTTCGTAATTGATACCGTCTTTTTTAAATGCACTGTGTGTGTCCAGCGAAGCTGCTTATGTGATGAGAGTTGGCCTCTCGGTGAGAGAAGTGAGCAACCTTCATCATCAAACCAGTTGCATGCTGCGTGGCTCTGAGGGGTCGGGTGGTGTTGCGCTGTGTTAAATCCGTGAGGTGAGGATATGCAAATTGAAACACCTCTTCATTACCTGACAGGTAACCAGCCGATAGCTATCGGCTCCTGTTCGGCAAGGTTTAGTCAACCACCGGAAGCGAGTCTTGCTTGGTTGGCAGAGATGTTGGCACGAAGCGTAGACAGCGACTGTTGAAGGTATGTTATTGAGCCTCGAAAAGCTCCTTAATGTTGAAGCCTTAATCTTCACTCTAATTAGGGCAACATCCAACCAGCGTTACAGACGAGCTGGGGCGATTCGACCGGGGTCTAAGAACATATCAGAGACAGACAGGGGTAGTACGGAAACACAGGAGAGCCTACCGTCTCCAAACGAAATTCGGTTTAATAAGGATTGACCGAACCAGAACAATCCGGGCTTACAGGGTATGTATCGCCACCCTGCCAAGCGCAAAGA
>JBGSMI010000016.1:0-4586 GCA_041740215.1 Ferruginibacter sp. | reverse complement strand
TAAAATAATTACTCCATGTAAGAATGCCCGTCAGGTAAACCGTTCCAACTTATTACTGTAGTTATTTTATAACTTTTACCTGCCATAATTGGTTACTGCAAATAGACAAAGTAAATGGTTACGATATCATTTATTATTGGTTTAATATTTTAAATAAAACTGTCATTGTATTAATGGCTTCTGCATGATGCCCAAACATGTGCATGCAATAATCAGATTCACAGAATCAACGCAGTCAATTAATACGATTATCGGGAATGGTGAAAGATTTATGGCCTATGAGATCATTAGGCGGTTACAACAGCTAATAGAAAATGATTTAATTGCCCAACTTAGCAGTAGAGTAGAAGCAAAACGAAAGACGAACAAAAAACTAACGAAGGTTTGGAAGCTGTCTTTCGATTGGAAGGCATGTAACCCTCACGCATTTATCAATTGAAAGCTTGGCTACATGCACTACAACCCGTGTAAGGGTAAATGGGATTTGAGCGCCAGTCCTGTTGATTATATTCATAGTTCCGCCCGATTTTATATGGAAGGGATACAGGGAATTTACCCAGTTACCAATTTTATGGAAATGGAAGATATAATAGTTACCAAACAATGATGTTGTTGGCGCAACGTGCCCTCCGGGAGACGTTGCTGGGAAGGGATATACAAAACATCAGGTTGATAAAGTCTTTCAGACCTTGTTTCGGCGGACACAAAAATGAAAGATGCTTTTGCTACTGATCTTGCGGAGGAATATAATGACAGCGAAACTATAAGGCTATATTATTGTGACAAAGGAGAAATTGCACGATTCATTGTAACTCAATTTTTGAATAGGGAAACATCAAATTTTCAATCCTTTTTTGACAAGGTGGAAGAAATCTGCCCTGGCTGCGACGCAGAGATCGTAACCTTAATGGGTGTTGGTCTTTTTGAAAATATTCAAAATATTGGAGGACCAGTAATTGATTATTATTCGAGCTTTGATCAATGGTTAAAGCCAATTTCTAAATCTGAGTGAGATAAAGTAATTGACTTTTGGGAAGGAAAAGATTGGAGAGAAACTAAAATAAAATTTAAGATTCCCAAAGGTGTCAAATAAAAGCTGCCAGCAACAAATATGATTTCGTCGAGCCTGTAAGGGAAAGAGTCTAAAATGTATATTCATCGACAAACCAGGGTGTATTTTAACATTCCCATGGTGGTCGGGTGGCCGGTGTTTTTGCGAGGAATACGTGCATGGACATTTACTTAAAAAGCATTTATCTTTGCAAGAATATTCAGGAGTTTTCAATATTTGTCTCGATGTCACCAGGCCGTAAGGCTTAACCAAGCAGCTTTTAAATAATTAAAAACTCATGATTAAACATTTGAAAAATTTGTATTTCCTGTCGTTGCCACTGTTATTTATTAGTTGTGATCCTTGTAGGGGATCACGAGTATGTGCTGACACTTTTTCATTTAAAATCGTTGATAATTCAACAGGGCAAGACATGGTTTTTGGAAGTCCATCAATTTATAGTTCAGACTCGGTATATCTTTTAACCAATCGGCCCGGATATTCAGGAAATATGTCAAGAGTAGATAACAAACGATTTGTGACCACGATACTTCTTCCAATAGATACATTTTTTCTTAGATTGACATTTGCCGACACAGACACTTTATTTCTAAGCTATGATTATGTGCAGACAAAATGTTGTAATTATTCCCCGAGAGGTTTTGGAAGACTACAGCGTATAACATATAATCAGAACATTGCGCTACAAGTAGGAGATACTTATATATTAAAAAAATAGCCCGCAGCTAACGACCATAACTTCATCTGGTATGCAAGACCAAGAACAAAGTCCTGGGTGTAAAGAACCGGCGAAGAGAAGTAGTGAACAATTTAATACGGATTTGAAAACCGGGACGGTATTTTTGAGTGCTACCTGGCAGGTAAATGCGTAGCCAACAAACATCAGCTAAAAGCAAGCCAGGCAACAGTTTCGGCTTTACCAGCATCTTTGATCTTTAGAACATACAATGAATTTAATTTTAAATTTAGCTGCTGTTATCGGCAGAAGGAGGGAAATATTTCAACATCATTAATCCTTATACGTTAGCTGTTAGCACATTGAAACACTTAAGGTTAAATCGAAGAGCAGAAAAGGAAACTGTATGCCGGTTCCCAAAGTCTGGTGCAGAAACCGTACTTTGGGAAGAAATTGTTTCTTGCAACAACATCCATCCAGGAAATAAATTAAAATGGATGATTCATTGACAGGCAATAAACCGTACCAAATAATATTTATGAGATTAAGAAAGACCGTAATCTTCATTTTTCTTTTCACATCTTTTTCTATAAGTGTAAAAGCACAGGAGTGGAAAATCAAAAGCTACAATGTAGGTTACAGGATTTTCGAAATCAATGCAGTTGGGAATAATCCAATCTCAATTGCCCCGCTACTGAAAGACCAGGCATCATATAAAGCGTATTTAAACACAATCACGACTAGTAGCTTGTATGGTATCCCCGGACCAATACCATTGCATACTTTGTATATAAATGCTGAATGGCAAAAAGATAACTCCTTAATGCGCTTCTGGAAAAAATATACAGTACAGGCAGGTCTTCTGTTAACGACAAGAATAAGACGGGACGCAGGATCGATTGGAGATGAAACGTATCTTCTTTTACCTGACACTGCTATATATAGAAATTTGTACACGCCTACCCAAAATCAGCAATTCATTGGTGGAAATGTAGGGGTAAACAGACGGTTTATACTTTCAAAAAAATTGAAGTTTTTAACTGGTCTTCATGCACAGGGTAGTTTTGCAATTGTACACAATTATCAGCAACGATGGGACAGTAGCACCTATATTATAAACGGTGGAAGGAGTACAAAAACGACTTATATGCCTAATCTAAAAGGGAAAAATTTTTTCCAGTGGCAGATTTTGGTGCCGCTTGGTTTAGAGTATGAGTTTAAAAAAGAGCAGTTCTTTATCCGGCTTGAGTTGAACGCAGGAATTATAGGAAGTCGTTACAGACCAAAAGGCTTTGCAGCAAGAGAAGCGCATTGTGTCGGGATATGGTTAATTTACAAACCGAACAAAAATAGATAAACATAAAAGGCAGGTGTCATGACTGCATGCATTATAAACAGTAATAGCTGCAAGTCTCTGGTGTACCGAGATCAGTTTCGTCGCGGAACTGTAGCCAAATAATATTGAAATATGAGCGCTAATGAGGAACCTGTTAACCTGCCGACCAAGCCGATATACCAAGAGAGGAACGATTTTCCGGGGTAGGCCGATGTAACAAACATAGAAGAAGCTATAATTTATTCATAACCTAAAATTAAACCCAATGCCACACGAACAAATCTCCGAAGACCTGTTAACCATTGAAGAAATACGCAACAGATCCAGCACCGGAAAACGGCTTGCCAACTATGTAATTGACTTAATTGTTTTCTACATATTGATAATTGTATTCGGGATATTACTTGCTGTTGTAGCTCCCACAACATCCGAACTCTTCTTTGAAGAAAGTCCTGGATTTGGTTTACTTGACAGGATCATTACATTAATGCTCTATGCAATTTACATGGCGGTAGTTGAAACAATCTTTAAAGGCAAATCTGTTGGTAAATTTGTTACCAAAACCAGGGCTATAAATATTGATGGAAGCAAGATCACCACAAGTACAGCGTTCGCCCGGGGCTTCAGTAGAGCCGTTCCTTTTAGCGTATTGAGTGCGCTTGGTAGTCCATCAAACCCGTGGCATGACAAATGGACCAATACGATGGTCGTTGACGACAGAAGTGAATTTTAGTTCACTAAAGACGATATTCAAATCCGCCGCTTAGCATTCAGAATAACCACCAATCCATATGAAAAGTTTCACATTAAAAAACGGTCACAGCAGCTTTCGGCTATTCTTTTTTCACCATTATAGTTTGGGCAAGTCGCATTCTTAATTCTTTTCTTTAAATTATCATCATGATCATTAAACGCATTTCCATTGGTTAGCACAGGTTATTAAACCCTGTCTTTCGATTATGTAAAACAAGTGTGTACTAATAAAAATTACCGGGCGAAATGAACAATGACAAAATGAACATAGCAGACAAAGGCACAAGAGTTGGAAATTTCATTATCGACAGCAGTATAATTTTCGTCCTGATTCTTATTCAAGCCGTTATATTGGGAGGAATGCTGGATGTTATAACCAATGATAATCTTCCCTTTGAGGGTATTTATTTCTTTGTATTTTATTTCTTTTACTACTTTTTATTTGAATATTTTTTTGGTAAGACGCCCGGGAAATATTTGACAAAAACAATTGTGGTAAATTGTCATGGAGCGCAACCATCTTTTAAGGCAGTTTTAATGAGAAGTATTGCCAGGCTTATACCGTATGATTACTTTTCATTTATTTTCGGACAAGGACTGCACGATTTTATTTCAAACACGATTGTTATAACAGGTCATCATAAAATAAAAGCAAAATCATCCGTAGCCGAAACTTAGTGCGAGGTATTCGACCTGTATGTTAGCTAACACACTATAAAAGGATAACTTTCATTAAGTATGTAAACATC
>JBGSMI010000369.1:0-14239 GCA_041740215.1 Ferruginibacter sp. | reverse complement strand
CCATCATTATCAGCCAATACAGCGAACCAATTGAAGCCGTTGCTAAAATTTATGAAGCGCTAAAATACAAACACAAACCATTTACTCGTAAAAAACTTGTAGTCCCCCCCGCCGAAACTCAAAAAAAATGAAAATCAAGCCCAGTGCCAATTTATGGATGGGTAACTGCAATGTGGGTTAAGCCCAGTGCATATTTATGGATGGATAACAGCAATGTGGGTTAAGGATAACCAAGTTGTAAAATGTTTCGTTGTTTCCACCTTCGTCCGAAGTAAAGACGTACATCCTTTGATAAAGATGTCCGCTAAAGTTTGGATATAAATGTATAATCTGGCAAATTGACAATGTGTTTTTAGCAGAACGGGAAGGCGCATTGTTGATGGTCATAGGTTGGTGTTCAAATTGTACCCGATTTTTTTATAAGCGTTGTATTGATCCAGCAGCAACCGCAAAAAATGCTACTGTACTATATTGCCGGATTAGGCGTTCCAGGTAGAAAGGAAATGTAGCGTCACAGTATTGAAACCAGCTATCCAACACACTGACCTGCGAAATAATTTTATTGAAACATACAGTATTTTAGGAGACACCACCCTAATTTAATAACACCTGTTCAGTAGACATTCACTTTGCAACAGCAGTTTCTTCAACACCTTAAAAAATAAAACGCTTATGAAATAAGATCAATAGTATGGGTTTATGCTTTTTTGGGGTAATCAAAAAACAGGAATTGCTTTTTGGCTTTTTTAAAATCAGCCCATTTGTCTGATTGAATTTGTGTTGCAAATATGCCACAGGTAGGCATATCGTCAATCTGAATTGTGTCCGTTAATGTGTTTACAAATGCTGTAATACCAGGATTATGAGAAAAAATGGCAACCGTATCGGCTGAATTATCCAACTGAGTAATGGCTTCATAAAAATTATCGACATCTGGATGATACAACATGGATATCATTAAAATATTTCCTGCTTTTTCACTATAAGCTTCGCAAAATAGTTCAGCCGTTTTCTTAGCTCTTTTGGCAGGGCTTGATACAAAAATATCAATCAAAATATTTCGGTCGATCAGTCTTTTTGCCATCACGGGGGCATCTTTCTTTCCCCGGTCATTCAGCGGTCGTTCAAAATCATTAAGGCTGCCAATATTCCAACTACTTTTTGCATGACGGACGATAAGTAGTATTTTACCATCACTTGCAGAAGGGGTGGTATTAATATTATCTTTTGGATCAGGCATTAGAAGTTTGCGTTTTAACTTTCAATTGATTATTACCAAAAATCATCAGGGTATTTTACGTATGCTAACAAACCCTGAATTTAATATCCTCTCACATTCTTACCTTCCATATAATTCATAAATGCTTTATTACAAACACGGTTGCCGCCAGGCGTTGGATAATTGCCCGTAAAATACCAATCACCGGTATTTGTAGGACAGGCCAAATGTAAGGTTTCAATGGTTTGGTAAATTACTTTTACCGGAATTGTAATATCTTTTGGTGTAATGAGCTGCGCAATTTTTTTAGACATTTCACCTAAGGAAAATGGTTTGTACAATTGCCTTACCACATTCTCTAAATGAAGTTGGTTGTTGCGTTGCAATTCTTTGCATCTTTCCAGCATATCCTCTAGCAGAGTCTCCTGCTTGCTTTCGTTTATCAATTCAATGGCGGCCCTAAATGCGATAAAGTCGCCCAATTTACTCATGTCAATGCCATAACAGTCGGGATACCGAATTTGTGGCGCAGAAGAAACAATGATGATTTTTTTTGGTTCCAATCTCGCCAGCATCCGAATGATACTTTCCTTTAAAGTAGTACCCCTCACTATTGAATCATCGATCACTACAAGCGTATCTATATTTTTTCGTACGGTACCATAGGTGATATCATATACGTGCTGCACCAGTTCATTCCTGCTGCTATCCTCCGTTATAAACGTACGTAACTTAACATCTTTAATGGCGATCTTTTCAAACCGAATTTTGCGGCTGATCATTTCTGTTAATTTCTCTTCATCAAAATCGCTTCCCCAACTTAAAATACGTTCTACTTTTCTTTTTTTAAGATAATCATCTGCACCTTTCAACAAACCGTAAAAAGCTGTTTCTGCCGTATTTGGAATAAATGAAAAAATAGTATTCCTTAAGTCATTGTCAATGGCTTTTAACACAGGTTCGCTCAAATAACGACCCAGTGCTTTTCTTTCATTGTAAATTTTTTCATCACTGCCACGACTAAAATAAATCCGTTCAAAGCTGCAAGCCTTGCGTTCTTTAGGCTCCATCACCTGTTCAATCCGATAATTGCCATCCGGGTCTACCAATAAAGCGCAACCAGGCATCAATTCCTGCACTTCGTTTTCACCTACATTAAAAGCCGTTCTAATGGCGGCCCGTTCGCTTGCTGCTACAATCACATCATCATTTACATAATAGTAGGACGGGCGAATGCCGTGCGCATCTCTTACTACAAACGCATTGCCATTGCCCACTAATCCACAAAAGTTAAATCCTCCATCAAAAAGAGGAACTGATTTCTTTAAAACTCTGGAAAGGTCCAATTTTCCCGGAAAAGCCTCATCGGCTTGCACCAGAAAATGATGAATTACTTCCATCATCGCAGCCAAATCACTTTGGCGCTGAAAAACGCCGGGATCAATATTGATGAGCCCAAATAATTCTTCCGTATTTACTAAATTGAAATTACCTGCCAATGCAAGGTTGCGTGCAGGAATGGTATGTCTTTTTATAAAGGGGTGGCAAAATTCAACATTGTTTTTGCCCTGGGTACCATATCGCAGATGGCCTAACAAAAGCTCGCCCAGGTAATTCACGTGCCCTTTCATCAAACCGGGGTGATTTTTAATATCGGGCTGGTATTTTTCCAGCTCTTCTATTTCTTTTCCTATCTGAAAAAAAAGATCTGCGATTGGCTGATTTGCACTGCTTCTCAGCCGGTGTAAAAAAGGATATCCCGGCTCTACATTTAGTTTTACAGTAGCAATACCTGCACCATCCTGACCACGGTTGTGCTGTTTTTCCATCAGTAGGTAAAGCTTATTCAGGCCATACAACACCGATCCATACTGCTGCTGATAATAACTGAAAGGTTTGCGAAGGCGAATAAAGGCGAGGCCACATTCGTGTTTAATTTCGTCGCTCATGTATAGAAATAAAGTGCGAAGTTAAAGGATTGCAAATTAAAAATCCCGGCCAAAGACCGGGAATAACTGTTAATATTATTAGAGTTTACAAGCCACTTAAACAGAGTCCAATTTGATACGGCCTGATAGCAGCTCCAGCTACATCCTTTATCAGCGCCGTAATAGCGTATGATCCAAATAAAGAGAAATTTCCGATCCCTACCCTAGCCGTTGCCGCCAGACGAGTACCGTTAAAAAAGGTTCTTTTGGTAATCTTTTCTGTATAGGCATCTATCGTAGTATTGTTTTTGTTTTGCAATGTTTTTCCTTTGGTATGTGCATTTATCATAGTTCCTACTTTAACACCAACTGCTATTTTCCAACTTTTCTTTTGGTTTACAGGGTCAAAAGTATACCTTAATTCGATGGGCACTTCTGCAAAGGTTGTTGCCAATTTATACTTTTTGAAACGATCGCTAGAATCCAGATTGCGAAATGGCAGGCGGGTAGAAGAAGACCTTAAATCTATCGAAGTATTTTCAAAAAAAACACTACTATTACTAATACCCAGTCCCAACGCCACACTCCAACGGGGATCAGTTTTAAAAGGCTTATTCATCATGACAGCAACATTTACGCCACGGGAAAACCCCTTGATTCTGTTGCTAATACTATCCGGAGCACCCGACCAGTTATTTACGCCAAACTGCACCATAAAATGATCGCCTGCACGATCGATTACTTCCTTACTCCAGTCTTTTTTTGTTTGGGCAAATACAGTATTTACCACTACAATTGCTAACGCAACGGACAATATTTTCTTCATATTTTATC
Source organism: Ferruginibacter sp. (assembly GCA_041740215.1). GTDB lineage: Bacteria > Bacteroidota > Bacteroidia > Chitinophagales > Chitinophagaceae > Ferruginibacter. The sequence goes on along the minus strand of JBGSMI010000369.1, from coordinate 10,258 downwards.
TTGAGGTTGCAAAATAACGGCAAATATTTTAATGAAGCGTTAAATTGATTGCGTTTGATTATATTTGCACCCTCATTCTTCAAATATGTTGAAGAAAGGGCCTATAGCTCAGTTGGTTAGAGCACCTGACTCATAATCAGGTGGTCCCTGGTTCGAGCCCAGGTGGGCCCACAAGTTTTTAATGGCCTGCAAATCATTCTGGTTTGCAGGTTTTTTTATGATTTTTTCAAGAAAAAAAGCTAACATATCATTGCAACATTAATTTTTATGCCAATTAATACTGGTAGACTTTTATAGTTCGGGCTATTTATTTTAAACAGTTTTTTTATCTAAACACAAAATTCATGAGCAATATAAAAAATATCATTTTCGATTTGGGCGGCGTACTTTTAAATGTGGACTACCACAAAACCGCAGATGCCTTTAAAGAGTTGGGTGCAGTACAATTTGATGAACTGTACTCTCAGGCCAAAGCCAATCATTTATTTGAGTCATTGGAAACTGGCTCGATTTCAGAAGATGCTTTTTATGAAGCCATTTATCAGTATTGCAAACCCGGAACAACCCTTGCTCAAATGCAGTTTGCCTGGAATGCCATTTTGCTTGATTTTAGAAAAGAGAGCTTATTTGTATTAGACAATCTGAAAGACAAATACAATTTGTATCTGCTAAGCAACACCAATAGTATTCATCTCACAGCCTTTAATAATACTTTGCTGAAACAAACAGGCAAGGCATCCCTTGACCATTATTTTTTAAAAAGCTACTACTCCCATCTCATCCAAATGCGCAAACCTTATGTTGCAACATACCAATGGGTTTTGAATGATTCAAATTTGATTGCATCGGAAACGCTGTTTATCGACGATTCGGTTAATAATATTAATGGTGCATTGGAGGCGGGTATTCAAACACATCTTTTGTTGCCAACAGAACACATTGGCGATTTAAAATTGTAAAATGAGGGTTTTGCAACTTCAATTGGTATTCGGTAGGCAGATTTTATTTTCCTGATCATTAATGCGAACCTGTAAAGATCGCTTCAGCAAACATTTTTTTATTTAACTTCCTCAAAGTCAATGTAATCATCGTTCTTGGAGGTAGTAGCAGTTTGCTTTTTAGAAGTAGTAAAATTAGTGGGTTGCTGTTGCTGTTGATTCATTTTTTCCTGCATTTGAGCATTCATATCCCCAAATTGTTTTTTCACCTGTTTGGTAGTTCTCACCACAGGAATAATAAAATCGAATACTAATTTATATAAAAGGTAGAGCATAAACAGCTCAAACGCAAGTCTTAAAATATTCATCAGGCAAAGGTATAAATCAAATAAAAATAAACCTGTTAAATTTTTTAAAGCACTAAAAAATAAGGCAACCTTTTAATTCTTTTTCTATTTTGGCAGTTTATTATTACTTACCTATATTTGCACACGGAAAATGAAGCAGAAGAAGGGAACGAGGACCGTTCCCTTCTTCTTTTATTATGACTCAAGACATTACATCTATACAAGCAATCGAAACATTGGTAGCACAATTGTTGTCTGAAACAGAAGACACATTTTTGGTTTCGATACACATCAAACCTACCAATAACATTAAGATTTTTTTAGACGCCGATTCAGGATTAAACATTGATAAGTGTGTTAAAATCAATCGGGCGATGTATCGTACTATCGAAGAAAAAGGTTGGTATCCAGACGGTAATTTTTCTCTGGAAGTATCAAGCCCTGGGATAGATGAGCCATTTAAAATATTCAGGCAATACAAAAAAAATATTGGCAGAAATGTAGCTATAATCCTCAGCGACGGAAACATAGTGGAAGGTAAACTACTGGAAGCAAATGAAGATTTGATTCACCTGGAGTATACGACGGGAAAGAATAAGAAAGCGGTAACAGTTGTAAAAGAAATTCCTTTTGATCAGATAAAACAAACAACGGTTTTAATTGCATTTTAATTAACTAACAAAACCCCCTGCCGGCGGGGATACAAAGTGAGGCTGGTTAGGTCTATGGCACGAATTAATTTGATCGATTCCTTTCAGGAATTTAAAGAGGCGGAAAACATTGATCGTCCGACGTTGATGAAAGTTATGGAGGATGTTTTTAAAACATTGATTCGTAAAAAATATGGCAGTGATGATCAGTTTGACGTAATTGTAAATGACCAAAAGGGTGACCTGGAGATTTTCAGGCGTCGTATGATCGTTGATGATGGAGACATTTATAATACGTTAACTGAAATAGAATTTAGCGACGCCATTAAAATTGAACCTGACTATGCGGTGGGGGAAGAATTGTACGAAGAAGTAGATATTCAAAAAGAATTTGGGCGCAGGGCAATTTTGGCAGGTAAGCAAACTTTAGCAAGCCGTATCAACGATCTAAAGAAGAATTTGTTAATAAAAAAATATGAAGACCGGGTAGGTGATATTGTAAGTGGAGAGGTTTACCAGGTTTGGAAAAAAGAAGTGCTGCTGTTAGATGAAGAAGGCAATGAAATGATTCTGCCAAAATCTGAACAAATTCCTTCAGACTACTTCAAAAAAGGTGAGAATGTAAGAGGTGTGGTGAAAAAAGTAGAATTAAAAAACAGTCAGGCTATAATTGTTGTTTCAAGAACAAGCTCCACCTTTCTGGAAAAATTATTGGAAATAGAAGTACCTGAAATATTTGATGGATTGATCGTAGTAAAGAAGATTGTTAGAGATCCGGGTGAAAGAGCGAAAATAGCTGTGGAAAGTTTTGACGACAGAATTGATCCGGTAGGCGCCTGTGTTGGTATGAAAGGTAGCCGTATTCATGGTATTGTGAGAGAATTGAAAAATGAAAACATTGATGTCATTAACTGGACAAATAATACCCAATTATTGATTCAACGTTCGCTTACACCGGCTAAGATAACCAGTATTGATTTAGACGATGAAAAGAAACACGCAACGGTTTACTTAAAGCCCGACCAGGTGTCGCTGGCGATTGGCCGCCGTGGGGTTAATATAAAACTGGCTTGCGAATTGACAGGATATGAAATTGATGTGTTTAGAGACAATGAAGGAGAAATAGATGAGTTTGATATTGATCTGGAAGAATTTAGTGATGAAATAGAAGCATGGGTAATTGAAGCACTTAAGAAAGTAGGTTGTGATACCGCACGGTCAGTACTTAATTTAACCGCTGCGGAACTGGAAAGAAGGACTGATTTGGAGAAGGAGACCATTGCAGATGTGATGAGGATATTAAAGGAAGAGTTTGAAAAAGAGTAGGTTTTTATGAATGTTGATCATTGATCAAACTGTTATACAATAACAGGAATAATATAAGGAATAAAAAAGAAGAATGTCAGAAAAAGAAATAATATCGTTACCAAGAGCAATGAAGGCTGCTATTGAATTCAATGTGAGCAAGGATACACTTGTTGAATTCCTGGAAAGCAAAGGCTTTAGTCCTGATGAAATGCATCGGGATTTTAAACTTACGGAACAGATGTACCGTGTGCTACAGACCGAGTTTCAGCAGGATAAAGTAGCAAAGCAAAAGGCCGAGCAAATCGATTTGCCAAAAGGTGCAGGGTCAACTGAGCCAAAAAGAAAAAGAGACGAAGAAGATCTTTCCTTCAAGAAAAAAGAGGCTACAACTGTTGTTGCAGCACCACCTCCACCTGTATTAATGCCAGAGCCTGTAGTTGAAACGCCAGTTGAAGTAATACCAGCAGTAGTGGAGAAGCCAATTGAAGTAATTCCGGTCGAAGTAGTAACGCCGGTTGTGGAACAACCAGCCGCCCAGCCCGTTGTACAAGAATTACCAATTGAGGAAAAAAAGTTAATAGAAGAAGTAGTTCCCGACGCGGTTGTAATAAATAATATTCCTGAAGTGCCCATTGTAGAAATTACTAAAATTGAAGCCCCCGAACTAAATGCACCAAGAGTAGTTACAAAGATTGATTTGGATGCGATTGATTCATCTACCAGGCCTAAAAAGGCAACCAAAAAACCAGACGAAAAATTGCCCCCGGTAGTTGCTCCTCAGGCAGTAGTACAGAAGGCAGCCGAAACGCCAATTGTAAAAGCTATGGAGCCGACTGTGCTTGTAAATCCGGAAACAGCAAAATTAGAGCTGCCACCTCAGATTGAAAACATTAAAGCTGACAGATTAGAAGGCCCCAAAATATTAGGAAAGATTCAGTTGCCGCTTGATAACGATACGAGACCTAAAAGGGATACTGAAGATAAACGAAAGAGAAAACGCATTCCAATCGAAAGAAAAGCTGGTACACCAGGACCTGGTCAGGGAAACGGACAATCAGGGCAACAGGGGCAGCCAAACCGTGGTCCGCAGGGTCAAGGTGGCGGTTACCAGGGACAGGGCGGTCAGCAACGTCCTCCAATGGGTGGTGCACCAAATCGTCCTAATGTTGGACCAGGTGGTCCGGGTGGCAACAGACCTCCTGCAGGGCAGGGTGGTGGCAGGTTTAATAATAACCGCAATGCAGCACCACCTCCACGCAGGGAAGACAGAGAGATTGATGCAAAAGAAATTCAAGATAAAATAAAGGAAACACAGGCTAAATTGTCTGGCGGTGGTGGACGTGGTAAAAGTTTAAAAGCTAAGTACCGGAAAGCAAAACGAGATGAATTGGCGGAACAAAGAGGATCAGACGGAGATGAAGGAAACAAACTACAGGTAACAGAGTACATCTCGGTAAGTGAATTGGCAGGTTTGATGGAAGTAAGTTTTGCTGATGTTATCAGTAAGTGTATGAATCTGGGTATAATGGTTTCCATCAACCAGCGTTTGGAGGCCGATGTAATTGAACTGGTTGCGAGTGAGTTTAATTATGAGGTAGAATTTATTGGAGTAGAAGATGCAGCAGAATTGGAGGAAGAGGACAACGAAGATCATATCGACGATCAAAGAGCACGAGCTCCTATTGTTACCATTATGGGACACGTAGATCATGGTAAAACTTCACTGTTGGATTACATTCGTAAAACTAACGTAATTGCAGGTGAAGCGGGTGGAATTACCCAACACATCGGTGCCTATGAAGTGAAGTTGAAAGATGGCAGGGCAATTACGTTTCTGGATACTCCAGGTCACGAAGCATTTACGGCAATGAGGGCCAGAGGTGCCAAGGTTACGGATATAGCTGTAATTGTGGTTGCAGCAGATGATGCAGTGATGCCGCAAACCAAAGAAGCCATTTCGCACGCACAAGCTGCGAATGTGCCGATGATATTTGCCATTAATAAAATTGATCGGGATGGTGCCAATCCTGAAAAAATCAAGGAACAACTGGCTTCCATGAATATTTTGGTGGAAAGCTGGGGTGGTAAATACCAAAGTCAGGAAATCAGTGCAAAGCAAGGGTTGAATATAGACCTGTTGATGGAAAAGATTTTATTGGAAGCTGATATATTAGAACTGAAAGCGAATCCCGAAAAGGTAGCCAACGGTACCGTAATTGAAGCCTCGCTGGATAAAGGACGTGGTTATGTAGCCACTATCCTGGTACAGAATGGAACGTTGAAATTGGGAGATATGATTGTATCCGGCCAAAACTTCGGTAAGGTAAAGGCCATGTACAATGAACGTAACCAACGCAGCGAAATTGCACCTCCATCAACCCCTGTATTGATATTGGGTTTAAATGGTGCACCGCAGGCAGGTGAAACATTTAAAGTATATGCCGATGAAAGTGAAGCAAGAGAAAAAGCGTACCAACGTGGGCAGATTTTGAGAGAGCAAGGTATGAGGGCTAAAAAACATATCACACTAGATGAAATCGGACGCCGTTTGGCTTTGGGTAACTTTAAAGAACTTAACGTAATTATAAAAGGTGATGTAGATGGATCAGTCGAAGCATTGAGTGATTCATTGCAGAAATTGAGTACAGAAGAAATTGTAGTGAAAGTGATACATAAAGCAGTGGGTGCCATTACAGAAAGTGATGTTACCCTTGCAAATGCGTCTGATGCCATCATCATTGGTTTCAACGTTCGACCGTCTATTCAGGCAGCAAGATTGGCTGAATCAGAATCGATCCAGATCAAATTATACTCTATTATTTACAATGCAATTGAAGAAATTCGCAGTGCAATGGAAGGTATGATGGAACCCGGTATAGAAGAGAAAATATTGGCGAATGTGGAGATTAAGGAAATGTACAAATTTGACAAGGCGACCGTTGCAGGTTGTATTGTACTGGAAGGTAAAATTGCAAGGAATAACCGTATTCGTTTGGTTAGAGACGGCATCGTAATCTTTACAGGTGAGCTTGGAAGTTTGAAACGTTACAAAGACGATGTGAAAGAGGTAACCAACAATATGGAGTGCGGATTGACCATTAAAAATTACGCAAATATCCAGGTAGGTGATATCGTGGAGGCGTTTGAAGAAGTGGAAGTAAAGCGTACATTGTAAGATTAACCGCCCTGCCCTCCGAAAGAGGAGTTTTGAAGAGAGGGAAGTGGATAGTAAAATTATAGTATAGTTATTTTTGAATATTATACAGGTTTCTATTGTCTCAACGCCTTATTTGACCCGGGCACAAACATTTGTTAAACATAATTACAAAAGGGCTATTGATAAAATAGCTCTTTATTTTTGGTAGCCACTCCAGTCAACTGTTTTCAGCAAAGGGATTTTAGTTCTGCAATTTGAACCAGTCGAATGAATTAATAAAATGAATATGAATACGAAAAGATTTTACCTGTTACTTATCGCCAATTGCTTTTTGATGGTAGCTTTTGCTCAACCAAAAAAAGTAGTGGCAGACAAAATAATTGCTGTAGTAGGGGATAAAATTGTTTTGAAAAGCGATATCGACAACAGCATTCAAGATATGGAACGCCAGGGAATGGAAGTGCCGGACAATGCAAGATGCCTTACATTGGAACAGGCCATGGGTATTAAAGCACTGGTTCTACAGGCCGAAAAAGATTCACTTCCGGTAACTGAAGAAGAAATTAGTGCCGATATCGATAACCAGATTCGTTATTTTATTGGAGCTTACGGTTCAAAAGAAAAGCTGGAAGAAATTTCAGGTAAAACAGTTTACCAGTTAAAAGAAGATTTTAAAGAAGGATTCAGAGATCGTAAACTGGCTGCGGCAATGCGTAACAAAATTGTAGAAGGCATCAAGATTACTCCAAAAGAAGTGAATATATATTTTGATAAACTACCTAAAGATAGTTTGCCCTTTTATGAAAGCGAATTAGAGATAGGACAGATTGTTCGTTATCCCAAAGCAAGCAGAGATGCAGAAGAATATAGTATAGATCAGTTAAAGGATTTTAAAGTGCAATTAGAAAGTGGGCGAAAAGATATGAAAACCCTTGCAGCTTTGTATTCAGATGATCCAGGTAGTAAAGACAAGTCAGGGGAGTATGAAATAAACCGAAACGAAAAGCAATGGGATCCTGTCTTTATGGCAAAAGCATTTTCCTTAAAAGAAGGGCAGATAACACCCCCTTTTAAAACCAGGTTTGGATATCATATTATTCAAATGATCAGTCGGGCGGGTGATGATGCCACCGTTCGCCACATACTGAAAATTCCACAGGTAACCCAAACAGAATTGAAGGAAGGGTTGGATAAGCTTGATACCGTGCGCTCAAAACTGGTAGCAGAAACGATCCAATTTAGTGAAGCGGTAAATAAATATAGTGATGATGAAGCCAGTAAATTTACAGGGGGTGCATTGCAAAATGCAGAAGGGGGAACATCGATTACCATTGATCAACTGGATAAGGATATGGTAGTGATGATGAAGGATCTTAAAGTAGGTCAATATTCACAGCCGACAGAATTTATGGATCCAAAAGGTAAAAAAGGCGTACGGATTGTGTATCTGCGTAACAGAACAGAACCACATCGGGAAAACATGAGGGATGATTATAATAAAATTGCGCAACGGGCTTTGGAAGATAAAAAAAATGACGCATTGGAATTGTGGTTCAACACCAAAATTTCCAGCTATTACATTATGATAGACAATGACTACAAGAACTGTGATGAAATGAAAAAATGGTCTACTTCTACAAATGCCACTGCAGCAGTTAAATAATATTATATTTCGAATAATTAAAAGCGTTCCGATAACACCGGAACGCTTTACTTTTGTACCAGGTTATAATAAAGGGGTGTAGCTTAACGACTGTTAATGCCCATTATGTATTAGCCTAATAAAATAATTGATAACAAATTCAAAGATTTTGATAGATAAAAAACAACTTAAACAGGAGCAAAAAACCGTATTGGTAGGTGTTATAACATCCGACCAATCTGAACAACAACTAAATGAATACCTAGACGAATTGGCATTTTTATCTGAAACAGCCGGTGTAATTGCCGTAAAAAGATTCACGCAAAAATTACCACATCCCGATGCAAGAACTTTTGTGGGAAAAGGTAAGTTGGAAGAGATAAAAAAATATGTAAGTCTGCACAGCGATGTGGAATTGGTAATTTTTGATGATGAATTAACCGGTTCACAAATTCAGAATATTGAAAAGGAACTTGGAGTAAAAACCATTGACAGAAGCGATCTGATTTTAGACATATTTGCCAGCCGTGCTAAAACAGCCCAGGCAAAAACACAGGTTGAACTTGCGCAATATCAATATATTTTGCCCAGGCTAAAGGGGATGTGGAAACATTTGGAAAGACAGGGTGGTGGTGTAGGCACACGAGGGCCAGGTGAAACTGAGATTGAAACCGATCGTCGTATTGTAAAGGATAAGATCAGTTTGTTGCGCAAACGCCTCACCGAAATAGACAGGCAATCATCTACCCAGCGCCAGGAAAGAGGTGAGTTTATTCGGGTATCACTGGTAGGATATACCAACGTTGGTAAGTCAACGATTATGAACCTGCTAAGCAAAAGCGAGGTATTTGCAGAAAATAAGTTATTTGCCACGCTTGATACCACTACACGTAAAGTAGTATTTGAGCAAACGCCCTTCCTGCTAAGCGATACGGTGGGGTTCATCCGTAAGCTGCCGCATCATTTGGTAGAAAGTTTTAAAAGCACGTTGGATGAAGTTAGGGAAGCTGATATATTATTGCATGTAGTAGATATTTCGCATCCTCAGTATGAGGAGCAACTGGCGGTTGTAAATAAAACATTAGCCGAATTGGGCGCTGCGGAGAAGCCAACAGTTACCATTTTTAATAAAATGGATAAGTATGAAACAGAAGCATTTGATCAATGGCTGGAGCCCACGGTGAAAAAGGATATCCTGATTGACTTAAAGCAACGCTGGCAAAATGAAACCAAAGATAATTGTGTGTTTGTATCGGCCACAGAAAAATTAAATATTGAAGACCTTCGTCAAACAATTTTAAATAAAGTAAGGGAGATGTACCAGATCCGGTACCCCTACCGGGCAGAATATTTTTATTGATCAAATTCGGCGAGTCACCTCCCAAACGTTACTAACCAATTCAATCTTGCAAAATATTGAAATGAAACTGCGATGAAAGAAAAAAAATACCAATGGTATAAGGTAGCGGATAGTAAGGCGGAGATGAATTTCCAGTCCAATTCGATGACAGAAATAATCGTTGCCGGAAAAACAATTTGCGTTGCCCTTCATAAAGACCAGCTATTGGCTTGCACTCAAAAATGCCCTCATGCGGGTGGCGTATTATCCAATGGTTTTATAGAAGCACATGGAAATTTGGTTTGCCCGCTACACCGGTACAAATTCAATCTTCAAAATGGCAGAAATATCAGTGGCGAGGGCTATTTTTTAAAGACCTTCCCGGTGGAAATACGCACTGAAGGAGTATTTATAGGTTTTGAGGAAAATAACTTCCTGAATTGGCTGAAATAATGATTTTATTTTTTTGTTGAAAACTAAAATGCCTTATTTTTGCCTCCCAATTAAAAAATGGAACACTCCTCCCTAGCTCAGTTGGTTAGAGCATCTGACTGTTAATCAGAGGGTCGCCCGTTCAAGTCGGGCGGGGGGAGCAGCCACCACAAAGGGTTTCAAGCAATTGAAACCTTTTTTTATTTTCATGCCACGCCACAACCACGACACAAAAGGGGTTTATATGGTTTTTATCTTCAGTAAATAATCAAACTTCCCGTTAATAATTTCAAACATCGTCGTTTTTGGTGCATCCTTAATTGACTTTTGACATTTCAAGTACCGTTTTGTGGGATTTCCTTTGTAAAACTTCATAAAATATTGACTATCAATCATTTTTTCAGCGTTTATCTTCGCTTGTACCTTACTTAATAGATCGTCTAAC
>JBGSMI010000438.1:0-4081 GCA_041740215.1 Ferruginibacter sp. | reverse complement strand
TTGCCTGCACCATTCATATGAACCGGACTCAATATACCATAAACTGGATTTGCAACATGAACATTTATGAGATTAATAATAGTATCCGTTTCTATCCACGCATCCTGATTTAATAAGAAAACATAGTCCGCTTTGTTTTTTAAGGCAATGGCCAATCCAATATTGTTTGCCTGACCAAAACCAAGGTTTTTCCCGGTTTCGATCAATTGTACCATTGGATATTTTTTTTGTATAAACCCGACGGTATTGTCTTTTGATCCATTGTCAATTACAACAATGTGACTGGTTTGTGTACTGGCCAACAGGCTGTTGAGGCATCTTTCTATCCATTGCAAACCATTGTAGGTGGCAATCACACTGTAGACCTTGTATTGGTTCATCATTTTTAGGTTAATTTATTACAGTCAAAATATCAAAGGTGATTGATATTGTATTTTTACAATCACTTAATAAAATTAGGGGCAAAAATTATCTTAAACTGAAATAAATTATTATCATTTATGCTTTTTTCTGTATTAATGGCACACTATAATAATGCGGGGTTTATCACCTGCGCATTAAAGAGCCTTTTTGATCAAACATATACCAATTGGGAAGTGATTATTGTAGATGATGGTTCTACCGATGATTTTGAAAAAGTAATAGCCTGCTATGAAAATGATCAACGAATAAAGGTTTACCGCAATGGCAAAAATATGGGTACTGCTTATACAAAAAAAAAATGTGTTGACCTTGCGATCGGAACTCTGGCTGGCTACCTTGACCCCGATGATACTATTTATCCAGATACCCTTCAAATAATGGTGGATGCGCACATCGCCAAACCGAAATGCAGCATCATTCATTCTACACATTATGTTTGCGACGATAAGCTCAACATTCTGCACGTAGCAGATTATCCCAAACCGTTGCCTGCCGATACTCCTTATTTATTGGTAGGCGATGGCAGCATACATCACTTTGTTACTTTTAAAAAAGCATGTTACGACCGAACTGCAGGCCTCACTTCAACAAGAGCCTATGACAGGGCATCTGACCAGGACCTATATTATTTGCTGGAGGAAGAAGGAGAAGTTTTTTTCATCAACCGACCGTTGCACCAATATCGCATTCATCAGGGGAGTATATCAAACGGGGCAAACGAAAGGGCAACCTTGCAGCAGCATTTTACTATCACACAAAATCATTGCCTGGCACGACTGAGTAAACTAAAAAGAACTAATCCGCCCGGTGCGGCCTATTGGATTAAAAAATACCAGACAAGGTATCATAAGATCAGAATACTCAGCAGCTTTAATGAAAAAAAATGGGATATATTTATTTTCAGCTTATTCATATTTCCATTTATCGGTGGCATGGATAATATAATTAGTTATTTCAAAAAGTTTCCAAAAGAGGGCATCTCTTTATTTAAAAAATCTTTTACAGGTATTTCTGCAACAAAAAGTTGACCCAGCATACAATCATAATAATTAAATTGTATAAAAGGATGACGTATTACCGGGTGTTGTCATCAAATGCGTGCGTTTATGTATTTAATTAAAAATGGTTAAACTATGAAGAAGATCTTTTTTTTTTCGCTGATCCCGGTTGTTTTTTTTTATAACCACAACAGCTACCTGGCGCCACAAAAAGCAATTACATCTTACACCAACACCGTTGCTAAAGATGTAGTTAGTTTTGCCCGTACAGTGCCCCCCTACCGTGTTAATTTAAATAATTACTCTCTTGTACTTATGGAAGATTTTCAAGGCAATTCGCTTAATAGTAAAAGATGGAATTACCTTGAAGAAAATACAGTCAGAGGGTTTGGAAAAATGCTACGATCAAATGTTGTAGTATCCAACGGTACTCTAAAATTATATGCAAAACGAGAAACGGGTGCAGCCGGTCATGAAAGTTTTTCAGGTGCTATGATCAGCACCGAGCATAGCCTAAACCAGCGATATGGATACTTTGAAACCAAAGCAAAACTGAACAAACAAATTGGTCCAAACATTGCTTTTTGGTTGTTGCAACATAGTGTGGGTATGGCAAAAAATCCACCTAATCCTGCCATCTATGGCACGGAGATCGATGCTTTTGAATACCATCGTGCCGCTGGAGCAGACAGTCTTTATTACAACCTGCATTGGAATGGTTATAATTTTTCAAACGGCACCCATCGTACAACCGGAATTTCGGCCTATGTACCAAGTGTGTCCGATGGGTTTCATATTTTTGGTTTAGAATGGACCCCTAAAGATTATATTTTTTTTGTGGATGGCGTTGAAACAGGCCGGATGAATATTGCCATTTCCCATGTGCCGGAATTTATCATTTTTAGTACAGAAATTAATGGTTATGGTGGCGATAGATTTAAAATGAGTAGTACTACTCCTGATGTATTGGAAGTAGATTATCTAAAAGTATATGCCCGGAAACCTTCTGTGACATTATATGGAAGCTGTGATTACCAGGGTTGGGTTTTACCGGATTTAAAACCCGGAAATTATAATTTAGCAATGCTTACAAAATTAGGCATGTTAAATGATGACGCTGCGTCTATCGAAATACCCAAAGGGTGGACTGTTACAGCTTATGAGCATGATAACTTTGCCGGCGAGTCGATAACAGTTACCAGCGATAGCAGGTGTGCCGGTAACTTTGATAACAAATTATCCTCTCTAAAAATTACCAATCCCTAAGCTCCGAAAAGGGCAAAGTACATTCCTTTAGACCTGGCATAGGGAATGTTACGCACTAAAAGCTTTGCTGTAAATAAAGTAACTGCTTGTAGAATTGTTGAAGCGATTTTGAATTGACAACACAAGAGAAAATAATGAGCTGTTATTTTTGGTTCCTACATACATTTTTTCCAAATCAAAATTTTAGTTTCTTAGGCATTCTCGTCAAGTATTTTCATAAACGCAGGCATCGCATTTTCCGCACTATGCCTTGCCTGCACTTTTCTTTGTGCATTTAAACCCATTGAAATTCTGAGTGCCTTGTCTTCAACCAGGTGGTGGATGCGTTCTGCCATCTTTACAAGATCGCAATAAGGAACTACATAGCCACAATCCGATTCAATAAATTCCGGGCTGCCTCCTCCATCAGCAAAACAAACCGTTGGTATCCCAAAAGAAGCCGCTTCTAATACCACCAGTGGGTAAGGATCTTCCCGTGACAGCAAAAGATGAATATCAAAAAAAGCCATTGCGCTCATCGGGTCATTGTCGTGGGGCAGCAATATGGTAAAGTTGCCTTTATCGAATTTTTTATAATCGAATGAATTAAAATAATATAGATCGCTTGATTTGTCAAAGCCTTTCCATACAAAGTAAGTGGATTCACTCACAGGAAATAAGTTAAAATAAACGATTACCAGAGGTACAAATAAATCAACTCCTTTTCGCCACTCACTGTTGCCTGCTATGCCTATTATGGTAGCCTCCGCAGAAATGTTTTTCTCTTTTTTAAATTTGGCTATACTTTGTTTGTATCCGCTTTTTTCCCTCAATGTATCCGTCAATGATGTATTCAGTACACTGATATGTTCGCCTTTAATCTGATGATTCAAAATAAGGTTGTTTTTAACGGCATGTGAACAGGCCAAAAATAAGTCTGTGTTGGTCAAAACAATCTCAAGATCTGCCGCAGTGGTGGCAATTTCTATGGCAGCATCCATTTCGTGAACATAACAGATAAATTTGCATCGCAGGAACAAAAGCTCTTTTTGAATTTTTCCAGTGGTGATCGTATTCAAAAAAACCAACGAAATACCTCTAAGGCGATATAAAATATACTGCTGATGAAGCATCAGCCAAAACTTTGAAATAAAAAAAAGTAATTTTCCTACTAAAAAAAATTGAACGGATTTTTGTTTCCTGTTCCAGCTATATGTTTTACCCAGTAACTTAAATTCATTAGAAATTTCGCCATCATGAATGATCAATATCTCAAATGGAGCGTTTGATTTTCTTTTACAAGTTCCTAAAAGCACTCAATTTTGGTGGGCGAGTTTTGAAATTTCAATCTTAGCAGAAACTTTAATCCCAAGCTTATCAGCCAAACACATGGTCATTTTTTTTGCGGTTACACA
>JBGSMI010000402.1:0-2920 GCA_041740215.1 Ferruginibacter sp. | reverse complement strand
ACCATGGATGTTTACCGAAAAGTCGGGCGACGATTTGCGTAATCTGCCAACGGGCAACCAACAGTTTGCGGGCATCAGCTTTAACATAATTGATCCTGAAAAAAATAGTCGCAAAGCAGTATTGGCCGTTGCTAACAGAGAAGGGCTACCTGCTTCAATTGATATTCCGGTAAATGATACAGCCGCTTGTATTTACCTGTTGCATACTGCTTCTAAACCGACATCTGAAGAAGTTGTAGGCGCCCTGTTTTTTGAGTATGAAGATGGCAGTAAACAGCTACAATACATCCTCAATGAAAAGCACCTTACCTACTGGTGGTTCTCTGAATTAAAAAATGAGTACGCTGGTATAGCCTGGTATGGTAAAAGCCCCGTAAGCGAAGGTGTTGGACTAAGCTGGTGTGCCATCAACAATCCTTTTCCCGAAAAGAAAATAAGAAATATCAAATTGCAATCGCCCGAAGGTAAAGGGATGTACACGGTATTCGCCGTTACATTGTCCAATCAAAAGCATTATGTTCCCGTTAAAATGCCATCCTACGGCGGGCCAGACCGATGGGCGGCAGCAACAGCTATGGCTGCAATGGTCGAAGGCCTGGCAGGCGTTCGGAATGCACCTCAATCAACCGGTTTTCAAATGCCTGTGATAGCACCAAGGTGGATTCAAACAAAATCTGATACGGTGAATGCCAGTATTTGCTTCAACGGCTACGATGGCTATGTGGCCTATCAATACATACATGATGCTAAACGCAAACAAATTGAATTAACGGGCACTGGTAGTGGTACTGAAATGCAGTATCATATTTTGCTACCCGATGGCAGCAGTAATGCAATGGAGGTTAGCGTAAATAATAAACCGGTAGCTTTTGTTATCAATAAAAACGAACAGTCTTTTTATGCAGATTTTAAGGTATTGAATAGGGGTGTACAAAGAATATTGGTGCGTTACAATTAAATAGCAGTACTGGAAGAATTTTTTGTATTGTTAGCGTTACTATAAGCGTGCTTTAAAAATTCGAAAACTATAACGACTTCAGCTTGGTATCAGATTTAAAAATTGCCCTTCAATAATGAAAAACGTTTTTTAACTACAATCAAAACTTAAAAAAACAATTTATGAAAATGATCAAAATTGCTTTCAGTATCCTGTTGATGGCATTTTTTATGCTGTCATGCAGTAAGAAAACGGGAGGCGGAACTACACCACCACCTCCTCCGCCACCACCTGTCGTTGTACTTCCTAAGGTAAATATTACAGTAGATAAAGCGGTGAAATATCAAACCATTGATGGATTTGGATTTTTTGGGGCTGCAGATGTTTGGTGGGCTGGTGCAGGAGGTTTATGGAACGATGCCTGGGGAGAAAAGGTAATCAGCGATTTGGGTATTACTATTTGGCGCAATGAAATGTTTCCACCTGCAACACCAACTGTTGGTCAGGATGCTGATTGGAATAAGCAAAAGCCCGTAGTAGAAGGGTTAAAGGCAATGGCGGATAAGTACAAGGTAAACTTGAAGTTTATAGCAACGGTTTGGAGTCCCCCGGCCGATTTAAAATGGACGGCAACTATGACCTGGGCTGGTGATGCCGCTGCAACCCGTGGGCCTGGTAATGTATCAACCAAAAATGGTGGTACGCTTAATCCCAATAAATATCCCGAATACGCCGCCTGGTTGAATGGCAATATCCAACTATATAAGAATGTAGGGATAGATTTATATGCCCTAAGTTTACAAAATGAATTGATGTTTAGTCAATTTTTTAATTCGTGCATCTATACTTCTGTCTGGTTTAATGAAATGGTGAATGGCGTGGTACCAGCAGTGAAACTAGCCTATCCCAATGTGAAAATATTTGGCGCAGAAAATATGTTGGAGATGGAAGGGAAGGATATCAACTGGCCGGTTTTTTATCATGCAGGAATCAAGAATAATTCTGCAACCAAGGCAAATATTGATATACTGGCAGTGCATGGTTATTCGGATGGTATTGCCGCTTCTTCCGGATCTGAATTGGCTAAAATGTGGACCAATCATGCCACCCAGTTTACCACTCCAATGAACAAGCCGGCCTGGATGACGGAAACCTCCGGATACAATGATACATGGGAAGCCAGTGGCGGCAAACCCGGTGCATTGAGTTTGGCTATGGATATGCACTCCGGATTATTTTTTGGTAACATGAGTGCCTGGGTTTGGTGGCAGGGGAGCGGCGGCGCTACTGGCACCATCGGTGAATTTGAGTTGATGAAGGGTATCAACACCGGTAAAAAATATGCCGCATCCAAGCAATTCTACCGGTACATCCGTCCGGGTGCTGTAAGAGTAAAAACTGCTGCCGACAATGCAGAGGTTTTTGTGACTGCATATGAAAATACTGGCAAAGGAACGCATACCATTGTTATCATTAATTCAGGTGAAGCAAGGGCTATCAATATACAGGGTAGTGGCTTGCCAACTGCTTATAAAATGTACAGAACTGCTGCAACTGAAAATTGCGTTTTAATAGGAGATGTAACCTTGAGTGCGGCAGGTTATTTTGATATGCCGGCAAAAAGTATCGTTACCTTGCAGGCTGGTGGTGATGCCTTGTAAATTCGTAATAAAATATCATTATTTAAGCAGTCCATCAGCCGTTTTGGTTGATGGATTTTATTAGGTTTAAACACTTCAATTAGTTTGTGACTAGTAGTATAGATTACTGGTTTTTAAAAGAGGAAGCGTTAATAAAACTCAATCAAAAAAATCTTATGTTAAAGAACAATTGTTTAATTTTTTTTCTGCTGATTGCTTTAGCGGCTAATGCTCAAAAAGAAAAACTCATGTACCACCATATCCAAACAGATGCTGCAGGAAAAATCATTCCATGGTACAGTGCGGAAACTGGCAAAGCTTATAGCAAGGCAATACAATCAGT
>JBGSMI010000386.1:0-5741 GCA_041740215.1 Ferruginibacter sp. | reverse complement strand
ATGCGAAATAGACACCGTAGCCATGGAAAGCACCGGAGTTTACTGGAAGCCCTTATTCAGCCTGTTGTGTAGCAGGGGCTTTGAAGTATATCTGGTAAACGCCGCACATGCAAAAAATGTAACCGGTCGTAAGGATGATGAAAATGATGCGATGTGGATACAGAAACTCCATAGTTGCGGTTTACTTGCAAGCTCTTATTTACCCGAAGATGAACAAGAAGCTTTACGTACCATCGTACGGTTCAGGCGTACCTTAACACAGGACAGTACCCGTTGTATAAACAGGATACAAAAATCATTGGAATTGATGAATATTAAATTTCATACCGTAATAAGTGATATTGTAGGTCAATCGGGGCAGGCAGTTTTAAAAGCCATCATAGCAGGTGAACGTGAGGCAGCTAATTTTTTACCCCACATCAGCAGCAGAATCAAAGCCGATAGGGATGTTATTATAAAATCACTAGAAGGTAACTGGCGTGATGAACATCTTTACACCTTACAGGAATGCTATTCAATGTATTTGTATTACAGAGAACGCATAGCAGTGTGTGACAAAGAAATTGAAAAGCATTTACAAAAAATGGAAGCTAAAGCCAATGAAGGCGAAATTGTTTCAAAGCAACAAGATATACCAGCATCACCGGCCATAAAAAAAGAGAAAAAAGGTAAGGATAAAAATCACCCAAAAATGGATGTTAGAACTTATTTAGAAAAAATACATGGAGTAGATATTTTAGCCATTTATGGTTTGAGCGACATTGGCGGCCTTGAATTACTGGCCGAAACCGGTAGGGATTTAAGCAAATGGAAATCTGATAAAAAGTTTATCGGATGGCTAAACCTGTGTCCAAATAATAAAATTTCCGGCGGTAAACAGATCAGCAGCTATGTAATGAAAAAGAAACCCAATACCGCCGCTTTGGCATTTAAATATGCAGCCAATGCGGTTCAAAAAAGTAATCATTGGCTGGGAGATTATTTTCGGCGCATGAAAGCCAAAGGAGGAAACAAATATGCCATCACCGCAACAGCCAATAAAATTGCCAAAATATATTATAAGATGATTACTCAAAAAGAAGCCTTTAAACCAGTAGAGCTATCTGAATACCAGGATAAATTTAAACTAAAGAAAATTGCTTACCTCGAACGCAAACTGGCATCACTGAAAGCAACAGCGGCATAGTGCGGGGCGGTGTTGTATAGAAGAATGCATTTCCTATATTTAATCATACCTCTTGCCATGGCAAATGCCCTTTTGATAGTATAGGAAAATTTAACACGCACAGGCAAAATAGATCTGAGTTTATCAAAGGAGGAGGATATTCACGAGAGGAAATTTTAGATACAATACTCGGCAGTTCACTTTCGACCGGGTATGTAAGACCTCTATTTATTAATTTAGTTCTCATTGCCTACCCCCCTTTTCAGACATATTTGTCTCAAATCATTGAAACAATTATTTAACCCTCTTTAACGCAAAATCGCTTATTTGGTCGCCTTTATTTTTGTCATTACATTTTTTAAATTTATTGAACTAAAATATCGTGAAACTATGAAACTTAATTTTAACTCTGACATGCAAACAGTTAGTAATTCATTAATGAAAACGCTATCAGAAATTGACAAAAATGGCGAGACACCCATATTAAAAGCGGAAATGCTTTTTAAATATGCAAGAGTAAAGTTTCTAGACAAGCAATTTGATGAAGCTCATAAAATATTTGGGCAATGCAATGTAGCTTTGATCGACAATCAACTACCTGAAAATAAAGAAATTTATTATTGGGTTGGTAGAATTTCCGAAGCTAAAGGAGAAATCGAAAAAGCTAGGACAATTTATACAATGTGCTTAGAAAAAGCAAGGTTTATTGATGACCATGAATTTGTAGATGAAAAACTTGACCGGATAAATACAATTGAAACAAAAAGATAAAAGAGCGGCCATCAATACGGTAGTACAATAGAACGATCACAGACCTATAGATAATGCTTAATTTTAAATAATTATTGAAAGGTGGCATATAAAAGTGAAAGCCATTTATGAAACTCATACATTAAAATCTTTTAGGGATTTCATCACAGAGGTCTTGATTTAGATGGCTTCGATAATCATATAAAAATAAGAAACATACTCAATAACACTGCAGCTTAAAAACTAAATCATATATAACATATGAAAATTATTAACCTCACATTTCTCATACTCATTATTTTAAGTGGATGTTCGAGCAAAAAAAAGAACAGTAAAAAAGATTTGAATGATACTGCTGTTTTTGAACTTGTGAAGAAGTATAACGCCTTAAAATTGAAAAAAGATTTAAACAACTACAGTTATACTTTTTATGAAAAATTAATTAAGGAAAAGAAGTTATTGGCCTTCAAAGGACCTATTGCAGATGTAGCCATGAATGACAGTTTATATATTGTTAATGCAACAGCTGAAATAAATAACCATTTGTATATCGCTCAAATGACAATCGATATAAAATATAGTGATAAACTTAAGCAAGCTTTGAAGTACGATACACATAAAAATCAACAAGGAGTGTTTATCCTTAAGGTATCAAACCTCTCTTCAAAAAATCCGGCAATAGACATTCAAGGCGATTCTGACGGTGATCCGTATATAACTTTCGGAGACTTAAATACCCGAGTTTTGATTTTCAAAGCCGAGCTAATAGACTTTTATATCTTCCAGTAAGTATTATAATTTATGACACTCGTTAAGAACCAAATTTTAGCAGATTCACTAATTAAATTTTGCTTCCGTGGTTGGTGCAAACTCTTCCACCCGAGGCCGATGGCCACCGACCAGTAGCAAAAATGATAAATGGATGGCAACCATTGAACGCATTTTGCAAACTGAAATGGAACGCATCAGCCAACGGCTTACCCAACGCATTAAATAACTGGCAGAACGCTATGAAACGCCACTACCTTTACAAACAAAGGAAGTTAAACTATTGGAAGATAAAGTAACAAAACACCTGGAAGCAATAGGATTTAAACAGCAAACGCTATAAAAAACGAAAACCACTCGCTTAGGTTGCTACAGGAACTAATGGGAATAAGAGGAGGAAAAAGTAAAATAATATGGCTAAAAATAAAATCATACAGGTTCTAAATATCCCTATAACTATTTCTTCGGAAAGTGGAAGTGATTTCATCTGTTTAACTGACATGGCGAATGCCAAAGAGGGTGAAAGTAGGGCGGCAGACATTATCAAAAACTGGCTGAGAAATAGATACACCCTGGAGTTTTTGGGAACCTGGGAGCAGATTAACAACCCCAATTTTAAAGTGGTCGAATTTGACCACTTTAAAATGCAGGCAGGTTTGCCAAGTTTTGTACTAAGTATTTCTGAATGGGTTGAACAAACCAACGCAATAGGAATATCGGTTAAAAAGGGTAAATATGGAGGCACATATGCACATAGAGATATTGCCTTTGAATTTGGTTCAGCCATCAGTGCTTCCTTCAAGCTGTATCTCATCAAAGAATTTCAGCGCCTCAAAAACGATGAAAACGATCGACTGAACCTCACCTGGAACCTTCACAGAACCCTCAGTAAAATAAATTACCGCATACACACAGATGCTATCAAAGAACATATCATACCCAATATCATTACAAAAGAGCAAGCCAGTTTGGTATATGCCAATGAAGCCGATGTGCTAAACGTAGCGCTGTTTGGAAAAACTGCCAAACAGTGGCGGGACGAAAATCCCAAGGCTGATGGCAACATCAGAGACCAGGCCAGCATAGAACAACTGTTGGTATTGGCAAACATAGAAAGCATGAATGCCGGATTTATAAAAATGAATCTGCCGCAAAGCGACCAGTTGATACTACTAAACCAGATAGCCATTAGTCAATTGAAGGCAATGATCGGAAACCCACAAGTTAAAAAGCTGAAGTAGTCTGACCCATTGATTTGCTTCCATGGAAGCAATGGGATTTAAAATTTAACCGTCCAAATGTTGAACATTTTAAACAGCAGAAAATGGCGAAGAATCATCGGATGAGACACCAGTTATCAAGGGTGCAGGTGCATCCCGAATTATCACTGTCCGGTGTCACACCAGACAGGGCAGCCAGCCGTGGTCGGTGTATCCCTTCACGGCCTCAAACAGGTGCGCCAATTTAAGATGTTCCTTCCAGCTTGTTGTACTGTCGACAGCCCCCGCCAGGCGCTGGACTCCGTCCTGTGTCTGGCTTGTTACTACTGCTTTGAGTTGAATACGCTTTGAGTAATTTAGTTCAGATTATAACGATATAAAAAAATAAAATGAGTACAAGGTATAAATTTGTATAAGATAGCGAAGTATATTTTACTACATCAACTGTAGCAGGGTGGACAGATATTTTTACAAGAGAAACGTAAAATCAGCGTTTAAATTATTTGCATTGGAACCCGTTAACTGTAGGCTTTGTAACAGAGTCATGGCATTGGCTATATAGTAGTGCCATTAATTATTTGATAGATAACAAGGGGATGCTTGACTTAGTTAATTTGGATCGCTTTTAGGTGCAGAGATTAGTAACAAGGAAGACACAGGACAGAATCCTGCGCCTGTTTGGATTTGAAGCACTATTGCAATGAAAATTTCACAAATCACCTTCTATAACTTCAATTATTGCAGCAATAAATTCTTCCGTTTCTACAAGTAAGGGCAGCAGCCTTGCTTCATCAATAAAAGCAAAATCATCATAGTCTGCCTCAAATCTTTTCGCCATCAGGAATGAGTAAAAATCAGAAAAACGGCTGTCCATTTTCCCTGTTAGTATAAACTCTTTATTAAACATTGTTTTGGAACCGCTATGAGTTTTTGGGTTAAACCCGTTTGCTGTAAGCAGTGCATTAACTGCATAAAATGCTGCATAATATAACCTGCTGACAGCTGTGTCGTACATGCCATTTTCCATAAGCAGCCTAGCTTCTTTTAATGACTGAGCAGCTTTCTGGAGCTTGAAATTTATATAGTCGTTTTTTTCCTTCACAATCGTATGCCTTCATCAGCAATGCTTTCATAAATATTGGTTACGGCATAATCATTTTGCCATACCGAAGCGTTTTTTACTATAAGAGAAATGGCTGCATCATATTTCAATTCCACCTCCCTCAGCATTTTTCTTCTCAATTGATCAGCCAGTAGGTCGGTATCTTCCCTTTCTGTAAGCACCAAAAAATCCCAATCGCTGTCTATTGCTGCATCTCCCCTGGCACGGCTGCCAAACAAAATAACTGATGCAGTGGCATCAACAAGTTGTACTTGCCTCTTTACCAATTCGGCCAGTGCTTTCCTCTCATCGGGTATTGGTTGAGATATAGAAATGAGCATATATTTCTGTTTTACCAAAGCTACAAATAATTTTTGCATGTCTTTGTAAATGGATGCATTTAACATTATACAGCAGTAATACTTCGCCTGCGTTCGTGACACAAGAATGCAAAAAATGTTTCGTGTGCCACGAACCAAGGCGAATGGCGCCCGGGCGGGCTATACGCAGTACTCTGCTGACGTGGTTCGTGTCCTCACGAACCACTCTACGTCATAAAAATTGCAACCTATCCTATTGAGATGTAATAGAACATTGATTGTTGATGGATGATTGTACGGGTGGTGGCTGGCAGAGAGACTAAATCGGAGACTGTGTGCAGGCGGAGAGTAGTTCGTGAGGACACGAACCACGGCTGGGAACCTTCGTCAATGTTAAGCAAAATGCAGGCATTTTT
>JBGSMI010000385.1:0-28799 GCA_041740215.1 Ferruginibacter sp. | reverse complement strand
TGAAATGAGTTGCATGGTTTTATCTTTATCAAGCTTACGCCTGATTCCGTCAATCCATCCAAAACACAAGAGTTCATCTAACACTTCAGATATGGAAACATATTTAACTTCACTGTGCTTTTTGAAAGTAACCAACCAAATACTTTCTTTTTGGGTATGATGAATAGTTAACCAATCTCTTAGTTGAGCGGCTGATTGTACCTCGACCTTTTCGAAATTTTCTGTTTTAACCATTTTTGAAATAGCGGGTTTGCCTTAGCTTTATTAATTTTTTTTTGAAGATCTAGCATAGCCTTATTCACCCATTACATTATCCATAAACCTGAAAAATGGTACAGCTTCTTTGTAAGCGGATGCAATATCAGTCATAAAATTGGACGACAATACCTCGGCATCAGTAAAATTCTTTTTTACGATGTACTGCTTTAGTTTTAATAAATCGATATTTGGGTTATCGGGTTCATAACCTTTTGGGGGTTTAACCAGACTTTCTCCCTCTATTTTTCCAAAGCATTTTGTGAAAGATTTTTTGCTGATTATTTTATTAAAATCAGAGCCATTATAATCTATTTCTTGCCGCACATTTTTTAATAAATCAGGTTCGGGCTGCCAAACGCCACCACCGATAAAACTACCGCCGGGCTGAATATGAATGTACAGCGGGCATTTTTTATGTTCGGCTGCTCTTTGAATCAATCCACTAATATGGTTTTTGTAAGGGCTTTTATCTTTTGAAAAACGAATATCCCGATAAATACGACTGGCGTATTTATTCAAATCTTTTTCATAGATGGGTTCTATCTTCCTAATCAACAATAAAAGTTCACCTATAAATGCTAAGTAATTTTCTGTTACCGCTTCGTATGCAGACCTGTTTTTTTCAAACCATGGCTTGTTGTTATTTGCTTCAATTGAAGTAAAGAATTTTAAGGTCTCTTTAGCTATGTTCGTGCTCATAATTAATTATAGTATTTTAATTTAATCTCCATTTTACTTTCTCCATTAGCAAGCACAACAAATTTAGCGTCGCTGAACTTTGGTGAACTGAAACTTCTCATTTTATTATTGGAAACACCAACGCCTTCCTTTGGTATGCCTAGAAAATTTGTGTTTAAAGTACCGTCATTGTTTTCATCGTGGTAGGCTGCAACTGCATAAGTGCCTGGCTTTACATTTAAAAAACTCAACTGCATTGTACTGCCGGTAATGCCAATCTTTTGGCAACTAAAGGCTTTGTTTTGTTTGTTGGGAAAATCATCGTCCTTATTGTTCAGGCAACACCAAACCAATCCTTTCTGGCTTTTAAAATTTGTAACGGTAATTATTATTGTACCATTTTGGCCATGTACTTTCATTGCCAACAAAAAAATAATAAATCCGGATAAAAAGTTTTTTTTCATCTGCTGAAATTTAATTTTGACCTTTCAAATTTACTGCTAATGCACAGCACTCATGTCAGCCTGCTGGCCTTTTTTTATTTTTGCAAAAAACACCAATGGCAATACGACAAGACAAATTATTCCAATAAATAAAAACCCCTCCGCATAGCTCATGATTGCAGCTTGCGTAGATACGGCAGCTTCCATAGCACCTGCTGCCATTTGTTGTGCTTCTTGTATAGACTTTCCCTGACTTTGAAAACCCTTAACTAATCCATAAAACCGCTCATTGGATTCTGGATTGTACATAGAAACATTACTGATTAAATCGCCTCTGTGTACTGCAAATCTTCTGGTAACAAACGTATTGGTTATAGCTATTCCAATTGCACCGCCCAACAAGCGAAGCATATTTGAAAGTCCGGATGCTTGTGCTAAATCATTGCCTTTTAAACCTGACAACATCAAACCTGCAACCGGAACAAAAATGAACCCAAATCCAAAGCCACGTATCATTTGAGGCCAAAACCAGTCCCATTCCCCTGATGTAGGGGTAGCCTGAAAGTAAGTAATAAATTCATAACCAATTACCGCTGTAAATCCAATAATTACCAGGGTTTTTGGACTTACACCTTTTTGCAAAAGTGTAGCATTCAAGCCCATGAGCATACCTGTTAAAAAAGAACTCGGTAAAATTAGTAATCCTGTTCTGGTAGCATTCCAACCCAAGAAAGCCTGCACAAATACCGGATAGAGAAAAACGGAAACATAAATAGCCATACCAAAAGCCAGGCTCAATGCCGCGCCAACAATTACGTTTCGGTTTCTTAATACTTTTAAGTCTACCACCGGATTCTTTATTTTCAATTCTCTCCATACAAAAGCAATAATTCCTGCAATGGATAATATGCCGAATGCAACAATAAAGTTACTTGCAAACCAGTCCTTTCTTTCCCCTTCTTCTAACACCATTTGTAAACCACCAATACCAATAATTAA
Source organism: Ferruginibacter sp. (assembly GCA_041740215.1). Classification (GTDB taxonomy): domain Bacteria; phylum Bacteroidota; class Bacteroidia; order Chitinophagales; family Chitinophagaceae; genus Ferruginibacter. The sequence goes on along the minus strand of JBGSMI010000385.1, from coordinate 26,421 downwards.
AAAAAGAATGCCCCAATAATCTACCTTGCCTGCTGATTCGGTTTTTGTACCCTTAATATATTTCCACGATAAATAGGTGGCTATAATACCAATGGGAATGTTTACATAGAAAATCCATCCCCATGAAAAATTATCAGTTAAGTAACCACCCAGTACCGGACCTAACGTAGGCCCCATTACAATGCCTGCCCCAAAAATACCGTTGGCTTTATCTATTTCTTCTGGTGGAAAAGTTTCTACTAAAACAGTTTGTGCCGTGGCTAACAATGCACCGCCGCCGATACCTTGCACAAATCGCCAAAATACAAGCATCCATATAGAACTTGAAAAGCCGCATAAAAATGAAGCAACAGTAAAAAGAACAACGGACGCCGTAAAGTAAATTTTTCTTCCAAAAATATTACTCAAAAAACCTGTTAGCGGAATGATGATAATATTTGAAATGGCATAAGCTGTAATTACCCAAGCTGTTTCTTCGATGGTTGCTCCAAGGTTTCCGGCAATTTGCCGGGTGGCAACATTTACAATACTTGTATCTATCAACTCCATAATGGCACAAGTAATTACAGTAATGGTAATAATCCATTTTTTAGCGCCCACTTCATAAGTGGGTGCTAACGTTATTTGATTGTTCATCAATTATTTTGTTTTAACTTTTACTGTAACACTCATACCAGCACGCAATGGATAGTTAGCATCATTTGCATCTGCAAATTCTATTTTTACCGGAATGCGTTGGGTAACTTTTACAAAATTCCCTGTTGCATTGTCGGCTGGCAATAAAGAAAACTTAGCACCTGTTGCTTGAGAAAAAGAGGAAACTTTACCTTTAAAATCTTTATCTGAATAGGCATCTACACTAATGAATGCTTCCTGCCCAACTTTCATTTGCTCAATTTGGGTTTCTTTAAAATTGGCAACTACCCAAATTTTTTGATTATCTGCAACAGCCATTAAGGGTTGGCCAATGGATACTACCTGTCCTTTTTGAACATTCTTTTTTGAAATGATACCGTTACCTGGCGCCGTTATAAAGCAGTAAGACAACTGTAACATGGCTGCTTCTAAATTACGCTCAGCTTGCTTTACAGAAAGCTCGGCCAGCCCTATTCCATTATCAGAAGTTGTAACTGCAGACTGCGTGGTGGCAACCTGGTATCTAGACGCATCAATTTGTTTATTCAGCGATTCTATTTGTGCTTCTGCAATGCTTAATTGTACTTCGGCTGCATCTTTTTCTGCTTTTATACCGTCAAATTGTTGCTGAGTTGCACTTTTTTGTTCTAATAAATTTTTAAAACGTTGGTAGTTTTTTGTGGTTACATCCAGTCGAACTTTTGCAGCTTCCACGCCTGCTTTTGCAGAAGCCATATTGGCTGCAATAGCACTTGTATTAGCTGATGCAGCAGAAACAGAAGAGGATGCTGTGCCTTTATTGCTTTTAGATAATTGTACATTTTGTTTTGCAACAGCTACTGCAATTTCAGCCTGCTGCACAGCTATTTTATAACTAGCGTTATCTAATAATACCAGTGTATCTCCCTCTTTTACCGCCTGGTTATCTTCCACAAAAACCCGTATAACCGTACTGTTTATTTTAGGAATCACCGGGCTAATATTTGCCTCTAACTGGGCATTATCTGTTTTTTCGTTTCCAGAACAACTTGCAAGTATTGTGCTTAGGCCAATCATTAATGAAGTAGTAATATTTTTCATTGTATGGTTAATTTTAATTTTTTGTGTTAATTGATTTTAATAATTTTTTATACGCTAACTCTGCATTGGCGGCAGCAGTAGTGAAATTTATTTTTGATTGCACCAATTGCGTATTTGCAGTTAAAAACTCAGTGGGTGTAGTGGTGTTATTAGAAAATCTATTTTGTTCCACTCTAAAATTTTCGGAGGCAAGCTCTACTTCTTTATTTGCAATTTTTATTTTTTCAATGGCCTGTAAATAATTGTTGTAGTTAGTATTTACCTCAATTTGTATGCCTTCGATGGTTTGATCAAGAGCCTGTTTTACGCTGTTGATCACAAGTTTGCTTTCGTTTACTTTTACTTTATTGGTGTAAAGGCTTGATATATTCCAGGCAAGAAAAACACCTGCATTCCAGGTACCTGTTAATTCTGCTCTGTTAGGAAATACCCTTTGCTCTGGCTGGTTGTAATTTACATTGCCACCAAAACTTGCTGTTGGCAAATAGTCGCTTTTAGATAATTTTAAACCCAGATCTGCCTGCCTTTGCCTGATGTTTAATCCCTTCAATTCTGGACGGTTTTTTAAAGCAACAGCAATATAGTCATCCAACAAACTATTTTGTTTGGTATTGTTTGGTAAGATGTCTGGGATATCAACATTTGTTTTGGTATCTAACCCTGTAAGTAAACACATATTGTATTTGATTAGATGGATATTGGTATTGATGTCTGTTAGGCTCGACTGCAAATTAGTGATGGCTAAATCAATCTTTAAAACATCGTTGGCCAACAGCACACCCTGGGTTACGAAATTTTGAGCGTCCTTTTGCTGGTTTGCAAGCAGATGAATATTTGCTTCAATAATCTTTTTTGTTTCTTTAACCACAAAAAGATTATAGTACAATGCTGTAATGTTGTAGGTAGCATCTAATTTGGTTTTTTCAATGTCAAAATAGATGGCTTGCTTATCCTGTTTAAGCAATTCGATGCCATTTTTTACTTTCCCGCTTAAATAAACCGGCTGCCTTATTTGTAATGTATTGTATGACTGGTTGAGTATTTGCGGATTTAAGGTTAATTCGCCTGCCGGAAAATCTACTTTAAATGGCGTGATGTTGTCGCTAATCCTGATGTAGCTTAGGCTTAATCCGATCTGGGGCAACTTTGTATTGATACCTTGTTGAATTTTTGATTCTGCAATTTGAAGTTGGATACTATCAATTTTTAATTGTTTACTGTGCGCAATACTTAAGGTAATGGCTTCCTCCAGGGTTAACATGCCGGATTGTTGGGCTTCCACACCAGTTGAAATAAAAAAACAAATACCTATTGCATATATCGGTATTTGCTTTCTAAACGTTTTAGTCATTTTTGTAAATTTTCACAAATATAGTTCACAAAATGAATACCGTTCATTTTTTTTGAAAAAAATTATTGCCTTACTCCATTTTCCAACATTTCGATAAAAGTGCTCACCAAATCTTTTTCAGAAATATGCAATTTCTCCTTCATGATAGCGCCTCGCACTTTTATTAGCTGTAACATACCTACTGACATTCCCCATAAACTCATTGATAAAATTAAAGGATTGATATTAGCGTTTAAGGTGCCGTTTTCCTGTGCTTTGGTAGCTATGCCTACAATAAGATTGGTAATATTTTCACCTGATTGGTGCATTTCTTCTGTTTCTGTAAGTTTATTGTTTACTTCATAAAGAGATACCAAATCGTAGTATAAAGGATTTTTTTTATAAAATTGGTAATTGACTTTAATAATATCTTTCAATTTTTCTATCTCAGTGTCATTACTTTTTTCAATTTTTTGAAATGCTGCAAACAAAAGATTTCTTGCCTTTATGCTTAATACGCTCAAAATCTCCTCCTTACTCTTAAAGTATAAATAGATCGTTCCTTTTGCAAGCTGGGTTTCATTGGCAATTAAATCAATACTTAATCCGTGTAAACCGTGTAACTGCATCACTTTTACTGCACCATCTAAAATCAAGTGTCTTCTGTTTTCCTTTTCTATTTCTTTCCTTTCTTTGGTACTCACTTTGAAATGTGTTTTAAATTTCCACAAAAATACAAAAGAATAACTGTTGTGCCGTTCTTTCAGGTTCAATGTCTTGCTATAATTTTAATGGGAAAATTTTTGGGTGGCAGGTTGGTATGGGGTGTAGGTCGCAAGGTTTATCTGTACTGTATACCCGAATAATTTGATTGGTCATTTATAAATTTTCATCGAATTAAGTTGCTCTGCCAAATACTAATGGCGGGTAATCGCTTTTCAGCTCATTGATGGTAGTCATCAATTTGAAACGAAAACTTATGAAGATGATAGCGCTGGTAAACGTGGAGATATAATTGCAGCAGAATGATTTTAATAATATTCTACCAGCACAAACCCTGCCGTGCCTTTGCTTGTGGCAGATTGTAACGCTACATCGTTTTCATTTTTAAAGCAATGAGTTTAAAAGCGGCAATACCTGGCAGAAACCGTATGCTGCCTGAGCCTTTGCATGAGGGATAGCAGTGGAAAGCCCGGTGAAGATTTGTGCATGGGTTTGTGCCGGACTTGCAACGGATAGCCCGGCCCTTTGGGCATGCCATTTCATTTAAGTTTTTCCTATTTTTTACTGATTGCTCTTAGTACGGTATTGCGATATAGCTTTCCAATCGGCACTACCGTTTTCTCCAGATCGATTAACTCGTGGCTGTAGGAAAGTATTTTTTCGAGCGACACAACGAAAGACCGATGTGTGCGAATAAATTTATTGCCGGCAACATTTCCTCTACTGAACTGATGGATTGTGTTGTTAGAATAGTGACTGTGGTAGTGACTACTTTTATGTAATCTGTCATGCTTTCGATGTATAAAATATTGTGCAACATTACTTTGACCATTTTACGATCGGCCTTGAAATACACAAACATTTCATGGTGTTTTTCCTCAGCTATGGCTTTAACTTCAGGCGCTGCAAGGCTTGCAGGCTGAAATGTTTTATTAACGGCTTTTACAAAACGATCGAAATGAATGGGTTTTAGCAAATGGACCAGCGCATCTAACTCGTAACCCTCCAGCGCATAATCGCTGTAAGCAGTAGTAAAAATCACCTTCGGTGGATTTTAATGGTCTTTATAAAATCGTTGCCATTTAGCTGTGGTAGGCGTATGTCGGGAAAGAGTAAGTCTACCTTTGTTTGTTGCAACAAAGTAATGGCCTGAAGGGCTAATTACCTGTCCGTAATTATTTTCGGTGTACACCAATTGATCGCTATTGGTGTAAAAGGTAACCAAAGAAGTATCCGGCGGTTTGATATTGCTTTTTATCACCCAATACCCTTTATCGGAACTCCAGCGGGGGGTATGGAGTGCGTTGTCAATTTTATTATTTTGTGCTTTTACTGTTGTGCTGCAAACGACTAAGGGTGCAATCAGCATGCTTGTTTTAATGTTGCTCATTTTTAAGTTTTTTTGATGAATGTTTTTAAATACATCACAAAACTATCGGCAAACAACGGCAGCATTTTTTACAACAGACGTAATAAGCCGCAATGTTGATATAAGGACAAATAAGGTGGATAAGGAGATTTAGTAGACGATTAAAACTGTTTAAAGTAGAAAAATACCTTTATCAATTTTTTTACCAGGACTGGATTTTGTTGCATACTCTACAAGAAATAAAAACACGTTTTGTGAAACACCGACGCTGAAAAGTACCTGAATCAGCAAACAACCAAACAACGTATTTCAACAACATCAAAAATGGAAAGGCTGCAATAGATCAAACATTTTTTCTTTGCCTGCATTGAATGAAATTACTAAGGCAACCGATTCTTGTAGGTAAAATGCAGGCGGTTTAATGCCTTGCAGGAATGCTGCGGCCTGTTCCTACAACCTACAAGGGCGATTTGTTCCGGGCGGGGTTTCAAACACCAATAAGAATAAAAGAGCTTTTAATAAAAACCCCACGCAGCAAAACGCCAGAATCAGCTTGCAATAAAAACGCCTTTTTTCATTCATCAAACAAGATGACATCCAACACAGCAATACTACTTTATACCGCATTGAATGGCTTTGCCTGGACAAATGATACAGGCCGGCATTGTGCATCGTGTAATATATTGCAGTCGTATGCCGTGGCCTGTTCCTGTGAAGTTAATTGGTTCCGCCGGGGTTTTCAATGCATTCAATGCAAATAATAAAAGCATCATCCGTGAAACGCCGACACGAAAAAACACAATACAAATTATGGAAACAGCAGCGGCTCACCAACGATCAGGCTCAAAAAACTAAGGAGATTAAAATCATTTATTTGGTGTGGCTACGGTTTGCCGTTATTGGATGCATAACCATACAATTTTATAATACAATTCTTCTACCCGTTGCAGCAGAGCGTTTTGCGGCATCCAATATTTCCATCACAATCATATTGTATTTTAAAGACGACTGGTCATCGGTACCCGGTATTTTATTTTGCAATACGGCGGCTAAATAGGTGATCGGATCATTGATTGGTGCAGGCAATGGAACTGCCTTTCCAGCCATCTTAATATTTTCAGGCATGCGACTTACAATGCTGTCTCCGTTCAATGCATGGAGGTAACCAGTTTCGCCAAACACTTCCAGATCCTTGATAGAAAATGGCCAGTTCCAGGAAGCTTCAATAATTCCGGTAGCCGATGGATATTCCACAATAATGGTAGCATCATCGTCTACCTTAGGATAAACAGTCGGCTTGAAGTGCCTTACAATGGCGGTTACCGCGGTTGGTTTGGCGCCTTGCATCAGCCAGGTCATCAGGTTGGCTCCGTAGCAGCCAAAATCATTTAAAGCGCCGGCACCATTTAACACAGGATCTGTAAGCCAGCTTAAAAACTCCGGGCTGCAACCAATTTCTTTTGGTCCCTGGTGACCATCGTGTACTACCATCTTTTTTATGGAGCCAATGTTCTCTTGCCTGATGGAATTGTAAACAGCAAGGTAAGAAGCATACCAGGTAGTTTCAAAATTGGTCAATACTTTACTATGAAATTTATTGGCCAGCAACTCGATGCGCTTTGCCTGAGCCAGGGTTGCCGCCAATGGTTTCTCAACCATCACAGCAACACCAAGGGGAGCACATATTTCAACAATATCCACATGCTTTGCTACTGGATTGTAGCCCAACACAGCATCCGGCTTTTTATCCATTACCAGTTGCTTAAGATCACTGAAAAACAAAGAATCCGGCAGGTGATACAGCTTGCTAAACTTTTGTTGCAACTGTTTGTCCGACTCAGCAATGCCAACAATTTTAACCTGTCCTTTATTGTATTGGCTCAATACGCCATGCACATGATCGTGGTTTAAGCCTACCACCACCACCCGCAACAGTTGCTGGGCCTGCGTGTTTTCACCAATGCCAATGATCAATAAACCAACCATTAGCTTCCGAAAGCGACGAAAGGATTTTTTAATTTTTACCTGAGTCATAAGCAATCAAATTTATATTCGCATTTGAAAATACGATTATTGTTGACAGCAAGTTGCTATTGGTATGTTTTAACCGATTTCAGATTAGCTGCTGTTGCAGTAGTCAGGCTTACGGCTGCACCTCCCCCGCTGGCTAAATTTAAATGAACGATGCTTTATTGAACTTTCTGCGTTACGGTTATTGGCATTTTTAATGTCGTTTACCAAATGGAACTGGCTTACAGAACCGGTGGAGGTGCTCTTGTATTTTTTGTTGATTGCATTGGGTGCAGGAGCTGAGTTAACACAACGATTTAAAAAAAATTCTGCATTTTCTCCGGAGCCATCTCTTATCCCCTTTACATGACGCATTATGTAGCCCTCACCATATTTGGAAACTACCTCCTTACTCATAAATTAAACACCTCCGAATTGTTCTTTGTAATATCAACAGGCACATTACTGTTGGTTGCATTTGCCTACCTGGTGATGAAATTATATGATATTCCGGTAAGGAAATATTTTACAGCAAAGAGGAGGAGGATTTAAGATAGCAGTTTGAAGAAAAGGAAATGGGTCACTTGCAGTGCGAGACCTTTCTGTCAACATCATGGCTCATCCCGGAATGCTGCTGACTGATCGAAGTCATTAGCGGAGTACTTCATGATAACAGAAAACTCCTTAACTCGCTATATTGACGGCGCCCGGCAGTTATTCTTGACGTCGTTTTAAATATTTTCCTTACAAAAAATATTTTTGACAATTATTTTGTTGCTAAATATTTTTGACAATATCTTTGTTGTCAAATTAAGTTAACAGTATAAATATTGTCAAATGGAAGGATGGATCAACCCTAAAATAATTGTGGGAAATGCAGCAAGGGGGAGCTACTACTACCCCCGAACAAATATTGTGGCCAAAATATGGGAAGAACTGGCAAAAGGAAATAATGTACTCATGGCAGCTCCACGACGGGTTGGCAAATCTTCCGTAATGCTGGATATGGCGGAGAATTGTCCGAAGGGATATCATTGTATTTTTGAAAACATACAGGGAATCAATTCCGAAGAAGAGTTTTATCAGCGTTTCTATGGATTAATTATCAAATGCCTCAGTCCTGTCCAGAAAAGCTTCGCATGGCTAACCCAAATCTTTAAAGAACATAAAATCGAAGAGTTTTCGCTGGGTGGCAACGTCTCTATTGGCGATGCAAAAGTGAATTACCTGGCAGAAATAAATAGCCTTCTTCAAAAACTAAATAATAAAGAACTAAAGGTGATTCTGTTCATCGACGAACTACCGGAAGTTCTTCACAACCTGCATAAAAGAAATAAGACCGATGAAGCGATCTCCATCCTCAAAAATATAAGGGGATGGCGACAGGAAGACCAGTTTAAAAACCTTCGGTTGGTATTGGCGGGTTCTATCGGCATCCATTACGTGGTGAAGACAATTGAAGGAAGAACCACGGACCTCAATGACTTTAACCCGGTTGATTTTGGGCCTCTTACCGATGCGGAAGCAGCAGATTACATAGTGTGGGCAACCGGCAATGCTTCCGTACAATACAAAGAAGAACTCTCCGCTTATCTGCTATCTAAAATTCAATATTTTGTTCCTTATTTTATCAATCTCCTATTGGATGAAATAAATAAAAGCGCAAGCCGGAATAACAAGCCACACATAACAACATCTGACATTGATTTTGCCTTCGAAAATGTTGTAAAATCATCTGACCACTTTAAAGACTGGAAGAACAGGATATTTGATTATATGCCTGGGCAAGAGGCAAATTTTGTCAATGACATTTTAATACATATTGCGCATAAGGACAATATCAGCCAGCAAAAAATTTATGATATTGCTCAAAAACATGATAAGGTAAACGACAGAATGGATTTGATTGATGGATTGGAAAAGGATGGTTACATAACAGAGATTCAGGGGATTTATGTTTTTCAATCGCCCTTTTTAAAAACATTCTGGAAACGCAATAATCCCATTTACAATGATTAAAAAAACTAAAAATGCGTCGGTTGATTCATCTGGTAACTGGTTTGTTGATAAGCTAAATCTGTATCAATCTGCCAATAGTGGCAATAATTCTATAAAAAATAATTTCGTAGTACGTAAGGCTGACTTTGATATAATCGTTAGTGAATTAAAAAATAAAACTGCTAAGGATCCTTTACAGCATGAATTAATATTAGGAAGGAGAGGTAGCGGAAAATCAACCCTGCTCAGGCGTATACAAGCTGAAATTGAAGAAAACGAAACACTGCAAAAAAAGTATATCGCAATCAACCTTGCAGAAGAGCAGGCCGGTATTTATCGCCTCTTTGATCTTTGGGATGAAGTGCTGAAAGAGCTGGTTATTAAACTCAATATTCACCTGAATTTAAAAAGCTACGCATCATTTGATAAAAACCAGAATTATACACGATACCTGTACAGTGTAATTAACGAAACCCTCGTTAAATCTAAGAGAAAAGTGGTATTGCTGTTAGACAATTTTGATAGAATAGTTGGCAATTTCAGTGATGACGGACACTTGTTAAGGGAAACCTTACTCAACTACAATGATGTGCAAATAATTGCAGGCAGCACCCGTATGGATGAACATTTCTGGAAACATGATCAGCCATTTTATGAATTTTTTAGAAGGCATCGGCTGGAAGCACTAAGTACAAAAGAAATTGTTGAACTCCTCAACCATTGGAGCAAACTAATGAACCTGCCAGAGTTAACAAGATTTGCAAAAAACAATATTGGTAAAATTGAATCGATCCGCATTTTGACAGATGGCTTGCCACGTACGCTACAGTTTTTTATCCAGCTATTGTTGCAAAATTCTGATTTGTATGGTTATGAATACCTCAGAAAAGTGATGGATAATGTGACCACATTATACCAGGAAAGGCTAAACTACCTGCCTGCTGCGCAAAGAAAAATTATTGCAGAAATGGCTTTTATGTGGGAGGCCTGCAGCACGAAAGAGCTGGTAGAAAAATGCCGGATGGAAAGCAAATTGATCTCTGCACAAATAAAGCAATTAAGCAACGCTGGTATTATAGATACCATTACAACAGACAAAAAAAACCACCTTTACAGGATAACCGAGCGATTTTTTAATATGTGGCTGATTGTAACCCAGGGTAACCCCGAGCAAAAGCGAAAAGCAAAATGGCTCAGTATTTTTTTAGAAACCTGGTATGATGCCACTGATTTAAAAAGACTGGCAAAGGATCATATTGCCAGCTTAAAAAATAAAAAAATACTTTACGACAAAGCCCTGGTTTTTGCCAAAGCCTTTGGCCAAAGCAAATACCTTACTACCACTCAAAGAGACGAACTGATTGATTTAACCCTGGCTTTGAAAACAAAAGAAACAAACACCCAAATTTTAGAATTACCGAAAAAATATTGTGATCTGAGAACGGAGATAACTGAACATATAAAAAAGGAAAAATTTGAAAAAGCACATCAACTTGTAAGTGAAATCGAAAATGAAGAAGATGGGGTTAAGTTTTTTTTTCAAGGGAATATTTTTAGGGAAGAACAAAATTTGAAAGAAGCTGAAAAATATTACCTTCTTGCCATCGAAAAGGATAATGTAAACGCTATGAATAATTTGGCGAACATTTATGCGAACCAGCAAAAACTTGAGGAAGCTGAAAAATACTATCGCCTTGCCATTGAAAAGAGTGATGTGAATGCAATGAATGATTTAGCGGTGATGTATAAGAATCAGCAAAAATTTGAGGAAGCTGAAAAATACTATCTTCTTGCCATTAAAAAAGGCCATGTAGGCTCTTTGATTAATTTGGCGCTCATTTATGTGAACCAGCAAAAATTTGAGGAAGCTGAAAAATATTACCTTCTTGCAATTGAAAAACGTGATACAACAGCTTCGAATAATTTGGCGAACATTTATGCGAATCAGGAAAAATTTGAGAACGCTGAAAAATACTATCGCCTTGCTATTGAAAAGAGTGATGTGAATGCAATGAATGATTTAGCGGTGATGTATAAGAATCAGGAAAAATTTGAGGAAGCTGAAAAATATTATCTTCTTTCAATTGCGAAGGGTAATTTAAATGATGTTTTTAATTTGGGGTTGATGTATGAGAATCAGGGAAAATTTAAGGAAGCTGAAAAATACTATCTTCTTGCAATTGCGAAGGGTAATTTAAATGCTGTTTTTAATTTGGCTTTGATGTATGAGAATCAACAAAAATTTGAGGAAGCTGAAAAATATTACCTTCTTGCAATTGAAAAACATGGTGCTGATTGCTTGAATGGTTTAGGGAGAATATATATTCATCAGGAAAGATTTGAGGAAGCAGAAAGGTATTACCTTCTTGCCATTGAAAAAGGTAACATAAATACATTGAATAATTTAGCCGTGCTGTATGCGAAACAGCAGAAATTTGCGGAGGCTGAAAAATATTATCTTCTTGCTATTGAAAAAGATGCTGTAGATGCCGATTTTAATTTGGCGGTACTGTACGACAATCAGGAGAAATTTGAAGAAGCTGAAAGATATTTTCTCCTTGCCATAGAGAAAGGTAATACTGACGCACTTCTCTATTTAGCTATTCTATATTACAACCAAAATTTAAATCACAAGGCAGCTCTGGAATTAATTAATTCATATCATGCCAAATCAACAGAAGAAAATAAAAGTATGGACGTTCAAATTATCATAGAAATCTGGAACGGAATTTTTGATGATTTGCAGGGCAAAATAGAAGACCTGTTGAAAGACAATGAATATGAACATCTCGAAAGCTTTTTTCTCAACCTGTTAGCGCAGGAACAATTAACCCTGGTATTAAATTTATTTACAGGTGAAGCGTATGGTGAACAATTACAAAAAAGATATACTCTACTGTATTATGCTGTTCTGCTTTTAAATAATAGAACAGAAAATAATTTAATGCTGCGGATACCCCCGGAAATAACTTCCACAGTAGATAGTATTCTTGAAGCGGTTAAAGAAAGGCAACAATTTTATACATCTAAAAAGTTATAAGGCAAGTCAATTGAATATGCGAATCTCAGCAATATCCATTATTTGTTGTATTACTAAACCATATCCAATCCATCATTTACCCCACCAAAAAAAAGGCATCTGTTTCATACAGATGCCTTTCTAAAACTGACTATAAATTTATCTATTTCGGATCAAGCATGTTCTTCAACCGATCGCTCAAATCCTGTAAATGGTATTTGGTAGCACGGTCGCTACTTGCTGCAGCAGCGGCATTTGTCAAGGCTTTTAGCTCACGGGCATGACCTTTTAAATAAGAGATGATATCCGATTTTTTGGGATCCATTACGGGTTCAACACTACCGCCCCGGAAGATGAAAGAAGTAACTCCGCCCTGGGTTGGATTAATGATATTGCCCAATCTTTCCACATAAGATTTCTGCAAATTTCTACGATAAATATCCACTGGCTTCTTGGTATTGAGTTCTGTAAAAATCATTTGTTTTAAATCCGTTAATAAATCAAATACCGTGTATGCCTGGCTGCCAATGGCTGCTTCTGCATTCAACATTTTATTCATGGTAGCAGTGCTCAACATCCTACTCAATGCAGCCTCCTGCAGCGATAAGATAGAAGAGGTTGCACTCACACCCGTTTTGCCGGCAATCTCTTTATTGATTACCCATGTTGGTGTAGTAAATACCTGTTTGTTGATAAAATAGGCCGCCTCTTTTTGTGTTTGCCTGCTTACGTATTCAAACACGTTTCCTGGTTGATTGTTCTTTTTAATGTTTTCGTAAACACCCCCAAAATTATAAGTTACATGCCCAATATAGGTTCTGAATTGTCCTAGTACCGCACCGTACATATCGGCCAATGCACTGTAATCTTCATTGGGTTGTTTTGTCCAGGATACAAGGTTTGGAAGAATACGCTGTAAATTTTTAATGCCGTAGTTGGAGGCCTTCATCGCATTATCACCAATGCTTTCGCTTTGGTCTCTGGGATCATCGGGTTGCCCCTGGCGGCCAAAATAATATCGGCTGTCATTCGCCTTTGCTTCAATCCATTTATCAAGAATGGGCACTTCATCTGCTGCAGTTGCTGCCTCCGGAATTAATTTGTATCCCCACTCTATCGACCACTTATCATACACCCCAATGCGTGGATAAATACCTGCAGGACCAATATTGTCTTCAGGTTGTGCCACATAATTAAAGCGGGCATAATCCATAATACTTGGCGTATGACCATTGGCTTCAACCCATGCTTTGTTGCGTAAATTTTCTACCGGCACGCCCGCTGATGAACCAAAGTTGTGTGGCAAACCGAGTGTATGTCCCACTTCGTGTGATGATACAAAACGAATCAATTGTCCCATCAGGTCATCATCAAAAACCATCTTACGGGCTCTTGGGTCAATGGCACCGGCCTGTATCATATACCAGTCGTGCAATAGTTTCATCACGTTGTGAAACCATCCGATATGGCTCTCCATTATTTCGCCGCTGCGAGGATCTACGGTGCTGGGGCCATATGCATTTTCTACCGGAGATGGTTTGTAAATGATACCACTGTTTCTGGCATCTTCCATGCTCCAGGTGCTATCCTGTTCTTTGGTTGGTGCTTCTTTTGCTATGATGGCATTTTTAAAACCAGCCTGTTCAAATGCAACCTGCCAGTCATTTACACCTTGTATCAGGTAAGGCACCCACTGCTTAGGCGTAGTAGGATCTATGTAAAATATAATGGGCTTAACAGGCTCAACTAACTGTCCGCTTTTATATTTGGCCATATCTTCCGGCTTTGGCTCCAGTCTCCAGCGGGAGATCAACTGAATATTTTTTATCCCTTGTGGATTGGCATCATAATCTATGTACCTGGGTCCAAAATAACCTACCCTTTTATCTCTGTAGCGGGGTTTCATTGGCTTTTCCGGCAACAATAACATGGAGCTGTTCATCTCCAATGTAACGGTAGCCATGCTTATAGCCCTTGGTGCTCCACCAGGTATAGAAGGCTGTATATCGGCACTTTTGGAAAATGTTTTTACGGTGGTAATCTCAATATTGGTTGGATAAGGACGAACAGAAACGATATAAGATTTATCAGCCTGGAAAGAGCCAGCCCTAAACTGACTCTTGCTTGATCCTGAAAAACCAAACACTTCGTTATCATTGCTAATCATATCCGTAATCTCTATCACCACACCTTTTCCCATGCTGTCACTTGCAATCGCCTTTATGTCGAACGCCATGGTGATGGGCTGCAGATTGCTATTCATAACGGATTTATACATTGGTCCGGTGCTATCCGGATTTACATCGTAGGAAATATTTTTCAGGAAGATTTTATTTTTGGGGCCCTGTTCAAAACGGATAACGCTTTCACCAATTTGGTCGCCTGCGTAGCCATTAAAAGCTTTCGGACTCTCCACGGAAGATTTGGAAACACGATTAACCATCAAAATATCCCTGCCAAATAATTTGGGCGACATTTCCAAATAGTATTTGTCTTCTACTTTATGTACCGTAAAAAACCCTTTACTTGTAATCGCTTTAGCCGTGATTACATCTTTATACAATTTAGGCCCAACCTTTGGAGTTTCCACAGGTAATTTATCCGCACCAGGCCCCGGCCCTGGTGGCACTGTTGGCTTATCCTGGGCTGCTGCCATAAGCATAGGACAAATAATTATCCATATAAAACTGATTTTTTTAATGTAGCGAATCATTGAATTCTTTTAGTTTATAAATTATTGGCGGCGAAAATATACAATCGGTTTTATAATGAAAGCAACTGTAGATTGTTTTGGTTCCGCCAAATGACCCTTTTTTCATTTATTTTGGATGGGTGGCTTTATTCAAGGATGATGGTATTTAACACATGCGTCATAGTAGTGAAAATTATAGTAAGGGTTAACAAACAGTAAAATCAATTAGTGAAGCCATTGATTGAAATGTTCTGATAGAGATTAGTTGCCTCCATGCTAAAACATCATATAGAAATTCTCTTTTGTAGAAAACAAGTAACTTGCTATAAAATTATTATATATGAAAACAGTCATTGTAACCGGGGCAGCAGGCAATATGGGAAAAGCCGTTGTAAATAGATTTTTGGCCGAAGGGTTTAGGGTAATAGGCACGGTAGATCCCAACGATAATGGGAAAAAAGTAGTTGAAAATAGTCGTTTTGAACAGATGGAAGTGGACCTGAAAAATGAAGCAGTCACACACAAATTTGTAGCGGATGTAATTGTAAAATATCAACATATCGATGCGGCCGTATTAACGGTGGGTGGATTTGCCATGGGAAAAATAAAGGACACCAAGACCAGTGACATTGCACAACAATACCAGTTGAATTTTGAAACTGCCTATAATATTGCCAAACCAGTATTTGCACAAATGATGAAGCAAAAAAATGGCCGCATCTTTATGGTGGGCTCACGTTCCGGGCTGGATGTAGCAACCGGAAAAGGAATGGTTGGGTACAGCCTGGCAAAATCACTTATATTCAGACTGGCTGAAATAATGAATGAAGAGGCAAAAGGAAACAACGTAGTTACCAATGTAATTGTACCCAGCACGATTGATACGGCACCCAATCGAGCCGCTATGCCCAATGCTGATTTTGATACCTGGGTGAAGCCCGAAGCCATTGCAAATGCCATCCATTTTTACTGCACGGAAGATGCCGCTGCAATCCGGGAACCGGTGATTAAAATATACAATCATGCGTGATTTTATGATTCAATAAGCAGTGATAAAAAACGTCCTTTCTGTTAAAAGAAAGGACGCCTTTTTTATTTTAAACAATCTTTAAACTACGCTTTTTACCGTATTACATTCATGGCTCTTGACTGCGTAATTACTTCGCCGGTAGCTGCATCCTGTATTACCATACGATAAATATATTTTCCTGCCGGCATAGACAGTGTTTTTGTATTTACCGGAATATTGTAGGCACCTTTTAATTGTCTGCCTTTTTGCAAGGCCATTATTTTTTTGCCATCCATACTGTAGAGCTCCATTGAAACAGTTGCATCTTTGGCTAGTTCGTAACGAATCATCGTTACATCCAGCACTGGATTCGGATAATTTTGATCCAAAACAAAAAGCGCTCGTGCTTTTAATTGCAATAGGATAATAGGACTGTAGGTAAATTTACCCGTTTTGTCGATTATTTTCAACCGATACATCCAGTTGCCGCTGTTGATGCCTACATCTGTGAACTGGTATTTATTGGCAAGCCCCCCAGTTGAAAAAGCAGTTACGGATCCGATTGTTGCCCAGTTTGTACCCTTTGCAGGAGATCTTTGCACTTCAAAGTGGTCGTTTGTTTTTTCGTAAGTAAGCCAGCTCAACATGGCGTTGCTGTTTTGAATATTTCCCTCGAAATCTGAAATTTTTACAGGCAAAGCATTGATTGATACAACGGCCTCAATCATAAACTTGCCCAATGAAACGATAGCTGAGGGAGCAATTCCACCGGCCAATGAGGGCACTTTGTAATAAGTGGCCGGGCGTGCGGGTGTTTCATTTTGCACACCCAATGGAAAATATTGAACCGCATCTGCTGTTTGTGCAAGGCCTACAAAAAAGTCGCCGCCATTTATAAAAGGAGATACATTAAAAGTAAAGGATTTATAGGCACCCAAATCACCGGCAGTAATGGTATAATTTGCCGATTGACCAATGATAGCTCCTGCGGGATCCAGCACAACAGCATAAATCGTTTTGCCTTCATTAACAGCCAGGTTGGGAATAAAAGTATTTACATTTCGAACGTACGCAATGCCGGTTAAAGAATATTTGGTAACAAACATGCCAGCCAGGCCGGCGCTATATCCTTCCGATCCTGTGTTAACAGAATTATCAGCATAACTGTAGGTATCAGTATTCACCTCCTGGTTTACAACGATACTGTTATTGTTATTGTTATCATCAGTTGCAACGGTTACGGTAATCACGTTAATACCTGCATTAACGGGAGTAAATCCAGCAAAGCTTACAGTAGAAACATCCCCGGCTGGCAAAGAAACCACCGATTTTGTATCGGTAAAAGTATTGGCGCCGGTAACTGTTAATGTAACTGCTAAATTGCTGATGGTGCCAATACCTTTATTTTCAATAACCGAACTAATTATATGCGGCGTGCCATACGATAATGGAATTTTTGTAAGCACATAAACATTGGATACCTGAGCATCATTGTTCAATATTGCGGCACCTACAAAGCGATAAGTTCTGCCGCCGTCGGGCAATACGGTGTATCTGGTGTTGTGCGTATCGCCGGTATAATTTCCATTGATGAACGACGCTACAGACCATGCATCTGCGGATGCTTTTGTAACATTTACCGAAGAAGCCGCATCAGCACCTTTAATTCCTACTGAAATATCTAAATCCTGAACAGCAGCACTTGTACCAATAAAATTGCCATACACAAACTCAATATCATTAGAAGTCTCATACAATTTAATTTGAAAATTCAGGCTTGAAAACTGTTCGTCAGATGGAGACGATTGGTAATCCTTCAAATTTTTAAACTGAATGGTGCAAACTCTATTAGGTGCGGAGCCACTGGTATAGATCCTGTACTCAGGCGAGATGCCTGCTATCAGATCAAGGTTGAATGGGTAGATCAGATTTTCTTCGGACGATGCGAGGGCATCATACACATCTATGGCCGGTTCAGAGTCGCCCAGTTTAATAACGCCATTTGAATTCAGCACGAACTGCGTAAAGACTATCCCATTAAAATCAAAAGAAAAACCGATATTCAGTGGATCCGAATTGGCATCATCATAACTACCAGACTTGGTGGTAATTTCAGTTCCATTGGCTCCCAAATCAGTGTACACACTCATGCTATTAACTGCGTTGGCAGCGATGTAATTAATCTGACCGTAGGAAAGATGAACTAATAGAACGAGTAAGAAAGAGATTAGCAGTTGCTTCATGTGTCAGGTTTTTTGGATTACGAATTACTATCAGAAATAAGCATATAAACGAAGAGAAATTATTTAAATTATGTCAACGCACAATTATCTTAAAACAAAAATAGTTAGATATTGCAAAGCGGCTAAACAGCCAATCTATATTCATCTTACTGAAAATCAGAAAGTTAGAAAAGTATCTGTGCATCCCCACCGGACCTAAAGTACCCTGCAGCACTGTTTTTCTCTATATTTTTAGACAGATACCTACATACCCTATCGAAGAATTGTGATAAATAACCATTTTTTTTAATTCTAATGAAATATTTTTGCAGCCCTTAAAGTACTATTTTGACAGAAACATATATATATACCGGCATTGCTTTTATTACTGGCTTTTTGATAGCATGGATTATACGCTCCGTTAATTTGAATAAACTGGGCAAATTACAGCGAAGCACCCAGGGTTATCTCGAAAGCGAAAAGCTAATGAAAGAAACCATCCAAAAAGAAAACATCATGGCCCACCGGATGAAACAAGCCGCAGAACTAGAATACGGAAAAAAACTACAGGAATCAAAGGAATTGATTCGGGTATTGGATGAAAATATTTTACTGCTTCAAAAAAGCAATGAAGAAACCGAAGCCTTGATGAAAGCGGGGCTTCCTGCAATGCACGATCTGAAATTGAAATTAATAGAGGCCAACAATACCATTGCAAGGTATAAAGGTCACATTGAAAACAAATAGTTTTACAGCCTTTTGCAAAAAACGGATGATTGTTATAAAACTTTAACTACTAAGAATAGGAAGCGTGTTACTACACACATTGGGTCTGCCACTTTAGTAAAATTTGCTAATAGTGCGGAAGTTCCATCTCAGCATGAGGTATGGATGAATATTTTATCCCGTAAAAGCTTCTTCCTAACTTTAAACTTTTTAAATCAATTGTTGCTTCAGGCAAGCACAAATCTCTATTGACCAATTCCAAACCATTACTTTGATCAAAGCCTACATTTTCAACAAAGCAATCTACACCGCAATAGCATTGTGTTTATTATTGAGTGGCCATGCAAAGGGTAGTTTTGTTCCATTGCTACCAAACGATTCCAGTGAAATCTCTTCTATTGAAAAGGCAGTTGCTTTTGTAGATTCCATTCAAGATTTGGCGCCCAGTGTTTTCTGGCCCAATGTACGACCGGCACTTTTCCTTGAAAATTTAAAAACAAATATTTATCAGCCGCACAGCCCTTACCAGGGAAGAGGTACAAATTTTTGCGGCTATGGCGCATTGACCTACCTTTTCATACAAAAAGATCCGCTCGGCTACGCTCAGTTACTTTTAAAACTTTTCCAGGAAGGAGAAGCAACCTATGGCGCAACGTTTTTTAAACCATCCACCCCCATTAAAAGTGCGGCGGGAAAACTAAGTTTTAAAGGTGTATTGGACATTCGACCGGCTGAGCAAATGTGGTACTTATGCCTGGCAGATCATTATAAAGGTTACCTGAATGTTTTAAACCGGCGGTATGATCCCGGTGATGAAGACCGGATGTGGGCTTCGGTTAACTACGCCAAATTTAACCGCATGGTAAAAAAATTGCTGAATTATCAATCAAAAGCAAAGGGAGCCGATCTGCTTCACCCTCTTGTAGGTGATTTGTTTTTGTATATCAGCGAACATCTGAAAACCGGCAGTGTGGTATTGTATATCAACAACCGGCTGGTACACAAAAAAAATAATGCCCGGGTAAAACCTGGTTTCCCTACCCATTATATTGTGTTAAAGGAAATAATTAAAAAAGGAAATAAAATAACACTTGTTTACTGGGATTATGGTGGAACAACCCTAATAGAGCTTACGCCGGCACTGTTAAAGAAAATCACTTTTGGGGTGGCTCATTACACAAAAAACTAACCATATGAATGGTAAATTTCTAACGGCAATGCTATCCATTTTTTGTATTGCGGTGCTAAGTAGCTCGTGCCGAACTGCAAAAGACTATAGTACTCATTACTATTTTAAACATGAGCTGGTGCTCAACAGCATTGAGAAATCCTATTCAGGCATTATTAAAAAAACGCCCTTTAATATTGCATTCAACAACAAAGCATTTACCATATTAACACTCGAAATTAAAACAGACTCAATCACCTATCGCTACGAGTTTGACGCAACCGAACAACGGCTTACCGACACGCTGATTAAATATCATTTAGATACAGCTAATATTAAACAACTGATAGCCGCTATGCAATCTATCCGGTGCATCTGGATCAATAACCTCGACTATTATGTGGACGATAAAAAGAAATCGCTGGTATTTATCTCTATCAAAACATCTGCTTCCCGTTCGCTTTTTGGCTACAAAAAATATTATATCCTCACCTATTTTCCTCAACCCCAATACTTTGATGAACACGGAAGATTGATGCTAAGGAGGAAACGAAAAGAAATTCATAAAATTAACGGTGGTATTTTCAAAAGAATCAATGACAAAATTTGCTATACCATTTCCGAGCAATACCGATAAGCTGCCCTACAAAATGTTGAATAAAGCCTATTGAATTGTTCCAATATTTCATCCACTCATTTTTAATATAATGCTTGCCAAGATGGGCAATTTATTGTTGAAGTGTTATAAAGCGCCATAGAAAAGGTGTTTTCCATTAGCGTCTTTTGAAGTAAATAAAACTGCTTATATAAAACTTAACATTGACTTAAACATTCTAATATTAAATTTGTGTTATCATTTAAAATAAATTCTATGTCAGACAAAAAATTAACGGAAAGTAAAAAAGAATCGGCTAAAGATATCATGCTGAAAGAAATGGTTGAGCAATTAACGTTATCCTTAACAGCGTTGAAGGAAAAAATTGGTGATAAAAAATTTGAAAAGCGAATTAAAAAAGCAGCCAAATTATTAACCGAGGGTATTAAAAATAACGTTTCCGAAACGGAACCAAAAGCAAAAGCTGCGGTAGCTAAAAAAGCTCCGGTTAAAGCTAAAGCTACTGCTCCCCCTAAAGCCAAAGTTGCGGTAGCGGCAAAATCCAAGGTTGCACCCAACGCAAAAAAAGCAAACAAGGTTACTCCAGCAAAACAATCTTCTTAATTCCAGCGAAACTGATTCCGGGGCTGCCATTTCATTGGCAGCTTTTTTTATATACCTATTCCCTACTTTACACATTACACCAAAATAAACGACTTCTACTCCCGCTAAGTGGTTTGGAAATTAGTGTTTGCCAAGTAGGCAAAATCAGCCCTGCTACCGCTGTCTTTTGTATGTAGTACTCATTTCTTAGCTACCTGCTGATTCATTTAAAACCCAGCCGTGCCCGACCTGATCGAATTTAAACAGTATAAGATTCTCGTAAAATAACTGCTGCGACTATCCTTCAATCTTCAAAGAGCTCGTTTGGTAGTTGATTTTACCTGTTCTTAAATTTGAAGGCAAGCATGCGTGAAAAATTCGATTATTTTGCAAAAAATAATTTATGGAATTGATCACTATACTTGGGCTATCGGCCGCATTTTGTACGACGGCCTCTTTTTTGCCACAGGCAATTAAAACCATTCAAACAAAAGAAACTTCCGGTATTTCGCTGTCTATGTATGCACTTTTTGCTTTGGGCACTTTGCTTTGGCTAAGCTATGGAATGTTAACCGATAACCTGCCGGTATCGATAGCCAATGGAATCACTTTTTTATTTGCGGTTATCATTTTAGGCTATAAGATCAGGTATAAATAATCAAATCATGAAACGAATCACTGTCTTTTGTGGCTCAAGTATGGGCAATAAATCAATTTTTAAAAATACCACAGATGCGCTGGGTCAAGCGCTTGTAGAAAGAAATATTGAACTGGTATATGGCGGTGCAAAAGTGGGTATTATGGGCGCCATAGCAGATTCAGTGCTAGCCTCCGGTGGAATAGTAACGGGTGTTTTGCCAACATTTTTGCAACAAAAAGAACTATCGCACGAAGGGCTCACCAAGCTGATATTGGTAGAAACGATGCATGAAAGAAAGGCTGCCATGAATGAACTTTGTGATGGTGTGCTGGCATTGCCCGGCGGCTTTGGAACATTGGAAGAACTTTTTGAAATGCTCACCTGGGGACAGTTGGGCTTGCATAAAAAACCTGTCGGTATTTTAAATATCGATGGCTTTTACGACCCGTTGAATGGATTGATACAAACGATGGTAGACAATGGCTTTTTAAAACCATCCAACCGTGATATGCTGTTGGCAGATGAAAATATTGACGCCATATTGGATAAGATGGAAAATTACAAAGCACCGGATGTTGCAAAATGGCTAGCGCCCGGTACGGTTTAAATCGTTCACCTGGTCTACCAATTCAAGTCGTTTTACAATGCTATTGGGACGCAGCAAAGTGCCCGGAGATAAAACGGCATTGGCTCCAACTTTGCAATGATCGCCCACCAGTGAGCCAAATTTAACCACTGCGGTTTGAAGTAGGGTTGAATGATAAACCACCGGAATTATTTTATTTTCCCGCTCATTATAATGATTGGCGGTGATGGCACCAGCCTCAAAATTCACCTTGCTGCCGGGGATGCTATCACCAATAAAATTAAAATGGGCAATGGAACTGTTGTTGAAAATGATACCGGTTTTTATTTCGCACCCCGTTCCTATTTTAACTGAATTTGCCAAATAAACACCGCCTCTCGAATAAGCATGAGCGCCTGGAAAACAATGTGCTCCTATTACAACCGGTGCTTTCAAAACGGCCCCGGCTTCTACAGTTGCAGTTGAATGAACCGCAATACCAGCCGTTTTTTTATAATTGCTATCCAGCCCGGTAATCAGCTCCGTTAAAGTGGCAGGCAGATCATTCGTAAATTGCCAAGGTCTTAGGTGATTAAATCGGATAAACTGCTCTGAAAACCCCGAGATAAAGTCATTCATTATTATCATTTGAAAATAATTACCAGGTTAAGTTAATTCTTTTCAAAAATGACTCCGGACTTATAAAAAATACTTTTATAAAAAATAGAAGGCTAGCTACTAAATCGTCTTCACCACTTCCTCTGCCAACCCAAAACTTAAGGTCATGCCGGCACCACTCAGACCATTTAAAATATACACCCCTGCTTCGGGCGACATAAATACATCTGTTTCGCCATTCGTTAATTTTGGATAAATACCATTCCATGTTTCCAGCAACGACCAGTCTTTGAATTGAACAAATTGGTGTAGATAATCCAATATCATTTCATTGATAAACTCTTTGTCAAACGGATCAAAGGTTAGTCCATATTCATGCGAATCGCCGATGGTTAACTCTCCCCTTCCGTTTTGCGATACCATCACATGAATGCCCCAGTCAAGATATTCACTCATTTCATTTTGATAACGGGCTTTCAGTATATCCAAAGAAGGCGCTGTTTTAAAACTGTTGTAATGAATCAGTGATAAACCGCCACACAGCGATGTACCGATGCGCCAATTATCGGGTTGCGTTACCAGCCGCATCATTTGCAGTTTGCATTTGGTGATGGGCATGGCTGAATATATTTCAGGATACAAGGTTTCAAAATCAGTACCGCTGCAAACGAAAACAACATCTGCTTCATGCTCTTCATTATTGCCGATATACACTGTTTGATCGGCGATATAGCTAACACATTTACCCCAATAAAATTCGATACCAAATTGCTCTGTAAAATAGGCCGGTATCTTTGCGATGGCTTCTCGGGGATCCACAATCAATTCCTCCGGACTATATAATCCACCGATTAAATTCCTTGGATTTACCGAATCATATTTTTGAGTGATTTCCGCATTGCTGAGTAAAGATACTTTTCGCCCTTGCTGGTTAAAAATTTCATTCAGTTCTGTTAGCACCTGCATTTCATCTGCGTGGTAGCCAAGGTGTAAACTGCCGGATGCTTCATGCCAGATGCCAGCCGCTTCACAGGTTTCCTTCCAAATTTGGCGGCTTCTAATTGCACGATTATACATCTTGCCCTCAGGTTGTCCGATGGGCCATACCATTCCAAAGTTACGGATAGAGGCTCCCACAGCCTGCTGTGTGCGATCAACTACTTTTACGGAAAAACCCTTTAGTGACAAAGCTCTTGCAGTGGCTAAACCTACAATACCTGCACCAATAACAATTGCCTGTTTATTTTTCATTTGTATGAAATTTATTGTTGAACATCGATTTGAAATACCAGGCAGAAATGATGGTGCCTATCACACCTACAACTGATAGCACCATTACGCCGTAAGAATAAAAACTGGTCCAGCTCAACTGGATATTAAACACACTTTTACTGAGCATTACGGCTACACTTCCCAGGTAGCCATACGAATCTGCCAGGTACATCAGAAAGCCTACATTGCCCGCATATTTAAAAGTGGCAATCATCCTTTCAAACAATACACAGTTGAATGGAATATAGCCCATATACAAGCCCAGTCCTACCAGCATCATCCAGTAAAAAGGAGGCAGGTAACCCTGCATAAATAACAAAGTAGCTATCCCCGCCAATAAAAAACCGGTGCCAATGATGATGTGCGAAATCATTAGTGCCTTTAAATTATTCCGGATATAAATCATTGCAGAAATCAACAATAGCACAATGATAGTGGTAGGAATTTCGGTAGCCACAAACTTCTCCGGCTGGTTGGGAAATCCCATCTCTACCCACATATCAGCCGCAAAATTATCCCGGATATCTCTAAAGATGGTAAGGAAAACATAAATGATCAGCAAAGTAAGCATACCGGGAAAAAAAGTTTTCAGGTATGCTTTCCTTTCATTCAACAGCATTGGCTTTCGCTCCGTACGCAACAATTTATCTGCCTCAGAAGGCGGCGGAATTTTTTCCAATAACCATATAAACAGCAACAGCGGAATTAAGAAAGCCAGCCCCGCAAAAAATGGTAACCACATGTCGGTAATGGCAAACTGTAACTGCAAAAATCCCGTAACGGTTTTAACAAAACCGGAGGAAAAAATAAAACTAACGGCAAGGGCTGCCCCGATAAAATCAGTTGCCCTTCTACCCTCTACAAATGAAAACACGATACCCCAGATTAACCCAAGCGGAAATCCATTGAGTAGTAGTACGGGTATATTGTAAGGTGCTGGAATAATGGCGAAAAAGAACAAAGCCAGCCAGGATATTCCCACCAGCAAAAGAATTATTTTACCCCGGCCAAATCTTTTTAGTTCTGCAATAAACTTAACCCCATAAAACTTACTGCACATGTAACCAATAACCTGACTGATTACCAAACAACTTTTATAGGCAACGCCCCAAACAGGTTCCACATCCTGGTAAGTGGCTACTGCAAAAGGTTTGCGAAAACCATATACCATCGCATAGGTAAGAAAAGTAATGATTGCCGCATAAACGGGCGTGGCTGATAATTTTAAAACAAGCGGTGTTGCCGTTCCTTTCCTCACGCTTTCAAATTTAGAATGGCTGGTAATTCCGCTAAAGATCCAATGATGTGATCAGGAGAAAACTGCTCCAGTTCTTCCCGACTGTAAGAGCCGGTAGTAACACTAACAATCAATCCACAGCCGGCATTTCTCCCTTCCTCAATATCCACTTCTGTATCGCCCACCTTTACTACTTGTTTTACATCCTCCAGATTTAACTGGTTCATAATTGAATGAATCATGAATGGATGTGGTCTTCCCTTTGGCACTTCATCGCTTGATATAACTACATCTACCAGGCCGGTTTCAATCCAGCCCAGCCGGTTCATAATGGTATCAGTTATGATTTTTGTAAAGCCGGTATCCAATCCAATTTTAATACCGTTGGCGTGCAACAGATCGAATATTTCTTCGGCAAAAGGCAAAGGGTGTAAATCCTCCGTTTGCAAATAATACGACCGCATGTCTTCGGTAAACTGGTGGTGAATTCGCTGTATCAATGCTTCATTGGTTAACTGATCCGGATAAAATTTTTCAAGCAATATTTTGATAGCTTCAATTTTCCGATAGCCCATAATAAAGTTGATTTCGGCTGGCACCACGGGATAACCGGCCTTTTCAAAAGCCCCGCTGAAAGCGATGTTTACACTATCATTATCAGTAACGGTAGTACCGGCTATATCGAATACAACGAGGGATGTTTGCATGGTTTCAAGATGATTGATGGTTGATGGTTGATGGTTGATGGTTGATGGTTGATGGTTGATGGTTGATGGTTGATGGTTGATGGTTGATGGTCTTGGGCAAAAGCTTTTTCCGCATTCTATTGAGATGCTATTGCTGTGCCAAATGCGCTATCATCATCTTTCGATAATAATCGAGCGATGGCAATGGTATATTTTCCAGCTT
>JBGSMI010000359.1:0-4960 GCA_041740215.1 Ferruginibacter sp. | reverse complement strand
TATAGCGTACTGTGACCAATGGCTGTATTTTCATCGGCAGTAGTATTGCTTGCAAGGGAAAGAACTCCAACCGTTGTATTGCGACTGCCGGTAGTATTGTTGAGAAGCGCAGCATTTCCGACAGCTACATTATTAGAACCGGTAGTGTTATACCAAAGCGACGTGGTTCCAATGGCTGTATTGGAGGTACCTTCTGTGTTTCTACGAAGTGCCGCTGAACCTACAGCAGTATTTTGAAAGCCGGTAGTGTTGAGGCCAAGCGCCTCATGACCGGTAGCGGTATTGCTGAAGCCAGTTCTGTTAGCCCGAAGCGCACCGAACCCAATGGCGATATTACCGATACCGCTGGTACAGTTAGTAAGCGCATAATTACCTATGGCTATATTTTCGTATCCATTAGTGTTATTGTAAAGTGCAGCGAGCCCTATGGCAGTATTATTATCGCCGTGAGTGTTTAGGCCAAGTGCACTATATCCAATAGCTGTATTGTATTCGCCATTGGTATTAAATTTAAGTGCCCTGTAACCATTAGCTGTATTACCATTGCTGGTAACGTTGGAACTGAGCGCCTCATATCCTGTGGCTGTATTGTACCAGCCTGTATAATTGGAGTTAAGCGAGCTCCATCCAACAGCAGTATTATATCTCCCAGAATAATTATTGACTAATGAAAACCATCCAAATGCAGTATTTTGTGTTCCTTCAATATTTACTGCATTTCCATTGTAGGATGTATTATTTTGGGCTGTGGCACCTAAAAAAAATACAAAAAATACGAGAAAGTATAAACCGACTTTTTTCATGATTAATATTTTTTAACAAAGAAAATCTTTGCTTTCGTTCTCCAGCAAAAACCCGGTTGTTGCTTTTTCCAACAACACTGGCTGTTCCAAAACGTAAACCAGCCTAATCAAGCATACCATAATTTTTATTATGCTGATCAACTAACAAGGTTCCATTAACAGAAAAGGTTTTTTAAGGGGTATTGGTACCACTCCAACCTTTTGAACAACAGCTTTTTTTTACAAACAAGCATCGTAATTATTATTAGCAGTTGTTTCATACCTATTAAATGAATACAGTAAAAGAGCTATCATCAGGGCTTACCTACATAAAAGCGGGTGGCAGCTTCCGGTTTATCATGTTGTGTTAAAATAACAGCATTAACGGCACCAATCGGCAACCCTGTATTACTGATCTAGTATCCGGGACTACTTTTGCTTTCAATTGCCACTACATCCATACCGTTTTCTTTAGCCAGCGTATGAAATACAAACTGATACGTAGCATCATTTTTGTCAGGAGAGGGATAAACACCCGGCACATCCTCTAGTCCAATTGCCCATTTATTATCTGCAGCACTCTTATATACCCGCCAGAAGGTCTTCTTTTCCTTTATTGATGACACATGCCAATGGTTTCCCTGTGCTCCCTTCCAGTCAACGAAAAAGTAACAATCCTTTTCATTTCTTCCAATACCTACAGATTGGGCAATGGTTACATTGAAACTTGCCATTAACAGCAACAACAATGAAGGTTTTTTTATCTTCATATAAACGTGTAATTTTTGTAATCAAAATTTCGTAAAATAATTTTTACACTTAAGGAGACACCGTGATTCTTCCAATAGTTCCGTAACTTATGTTTAACACTGTATCAAATAAAATAACGTTGTAAGTTTTATTTCCCCTGGGAAGTAAAACACTTAACGGAACAAAGGCTGTAACACTTGTAGCGCTGAGCGAAGCACCTATAACGCCTACGGAGGTAAAAAAACTTCCTTCAGAAAAGCGAATTTCATTGGCAAATAGATGATTACCTGTTATGGTAAAATCAGTTACATTATCCAATGTGGTATAGGGTGTAGTTTTTAATGTATTTCCTGCTAAAATTAATCTTGGTAACGATTTCCCCGGTACAGTACTACTGATTGATCTTCCGAAACGGGTATAGGTATAAGTATAATCTTTGTTGTTGGTTGATTTGGAACCTAGGCTCGCAGGAAGGGTTGCAATCATGTTCCGATTGCCTTCGCCAAAAGCCTCTACATTTCCCCAAACTGAATCTATCATTACAGATGTTCCATTAATGGTAAGTTCACCCTCAGTTTTGGTTAATCCAAAACCTTGTCCGCTAATCCTAAATTTCCTGCCTGGTTCTACAAAAATGCCACTGTATCCTTCGGGTACAATTCCATTTCTGTTCATAAACGGCACCGCTCTGTAAAACACAAAATAATCTGGAGATTTAAAGGTGTCTTTGCCTTTTGCTATGATCACAATATTTCCCCATCCGTTATGATGAGGAACCGGTGAAACAAATCCATTTGTTGCACTAGTTTGGGTAACGTAAGGAATTTTTACTTTAACAACTGTGGGTGTAGTTGCCACTACTTGGCCCTTTGTTTTTTCAACATTCTCCATTGAATTGTAATTGCCCGGAAACCAAACTTCAATATCAGCAATAGTAGAAGGAAATCCTTTTCCCGTAATCTCAATTTCATCGCCCCACATTGGTTTTTGTGGTGTATAGGATGTAATTTCTACCGGCACAGCAGGCGTATTAGAAGAGTCTGAATTATTGTTAGGATCTTTTTTACAACTTGCAAATAGTAAGCTTAATACTACTACTGCTGCGATGCTATTTTTTTTTGAATTTATTGTCATGTTCTTCGCTCGTTTTAAGACTAGCTTTATTGCTATTCAATCTTCGTAAATTTCACTAAATAAAGTTTACCGTGCAATACCCTTATCATGTGATATAGAAGATTATAAATTCAGTGTAAATGCTTTTTGGGGAAGGGCGGGAAGGAGGAAAATTAAACTAACTTTTCGTTAAGGGCTTTACTGACTGCTTCTATTTGAGATCGCACCTGAAGTTTTTCGTATATGCGTTTAATGTGGGTACGCACCGTATCAAGACTGATAGAAAGTGCTGCTGCAATCATTTTAAAACTATTACCCTGTGAAAGTTGTTGCAGAATTTCTTTTTCCCGTAAAGTAAGCTGGTAATTGTTTGCAACAATTGACTGTGGTTGCTGCATGTTGTTAATAATCATTCGGGCAATGGAGGGGCTCATAGGAGCACCGCCTGCCATCACTTCTTCGATGGCATTTACCAGCTTTTCTGAAGCATGCTTTTTTAGCAGGTATCCATTGGCCCCTGCATACATAGCTTCCATTACATGCTCATTGTCGTCAAAAATGGTTAACATGATTATTTGCACCATTGTATCAATTTGCCTGATACGCTTTACCGCCTCTACGCCGCTAACCTCGGGAAGATCCATATCCATTAAAATAAGGTTAGGCATTAATGTATTAACCTGCTCCACCACTTGCTGGCAATGCAAAAATGCCCCCACCACCTCATATCTGCCGGTTAATGATAACAGACTTTCCAGGCTTTCCAGCAGACTGGCATTATCCTCGTATATGATAATTTTAGTCATATTTTTTTCTAGCATCAAAGACTGCAACTTACAATTTTTTATTTGCCGGCAGCTACCCTAATCAGGTGATATTCTTTAAAAGTTTTACCATTGTACCCTTACCGGGTGCAGATTCAATCAACAATTCGCCCTGCATCATAGCCGCCCGCTTACGCATGTTTTTTAAGCCATTGCCTGCTGATGCCTGCTGTTGGTCAAAGCCAATGCCATTGTCTGATATCCGCATGGTAATTAGGGGTCTCTCAAAGCTGATGCTTACCTCCAGGCTGCTGCATTTACTATATTTAACAGCGTTGGTAATGGCTTCTTTAAAAATGAGGTACCAGTCCCTTCGCACTTCCAGGTTCATTCGATAGGATAATATCTCGCCTTTCGTACTAAAAGTATAGTTGATGCCCATAGGTTCAAGCATTTCTGCCATCCATTCTTTCATTTTTAAAACCACCTGATCAAGGGTGTCGTTTGCAGGATTTACAGCCCAAATAATATCACTCATTTTTTCCATCATGTCGGCGGAGCGAAGTTGTATTTTATGTAGATACTCACTGGTTTTAGGTAGTAGTGAACTATCTGAATTGGCCACTTTGCTAAGTATATTAATGCCCGTAAGGGTAGAGCCTATTTCGTCGTGTAAATCCCGGGCCAGTTTATCCCGAATCTTATCTTCTGTAATAAATTTACCAATTCGCTCACCCAGCAGGGAGGCCAGCCTTACTACCTGTTTCATATGGCGTCGGGTGAAAAAATTCCTGCGGCTGCTTTCACCCGCTACCACGCCAAATATTTTTCCTTCTATCCAGATAGGCACTGCAAGCAACGAAAGAACTTGTGCTTTGTCGTTTTCATCTTTACCCCAGTTAAAAAGGCTTTCCGGTTTGCCAGATTCTGTTCGGGTATCACCAACTCTAAGCGGCATTTTACTTTCCATCACTTTTTGTGCAATTTTAAAACTCAATTGCGTTTGTTGATTAAATACAGTTGGGGGAGATTGAGTGGTACTGGTATCTCCCGCAGTACTACGAAGCACTACCTGGTTCTTTTCAGGGATAAACTCGTAAATCGAACAAGTTTCGCACCCAATCAGGGGCTGAACAACGGCAGTAGCCCTGCTCAAAATTTCCTTTAGCGAATTATTGGTGTACAGATGAATGGCAAAACGGTTCAGTGATTTTTCATCCAATATCTTTTGCTTTAGATTCCGAAAAACAAAAAGTACTACCGCCAGCAATGCTGTAGCCACCAATAAAAAAAACCAGGTGGTTTTCCAAAAAGGAGGCCATACAATCAGTTCAAAGGGAGCCGATGTTGCAATGACCGTACCATCCTGAAGGGAAGCTTTGATGAGCAGGCTATAGTTGCCGGGTACAAGCTGTTGTAAATTTAATTGGGGCATGGTTGTAATAGGCATCCATTTATCCTGCGACCCCGCCAGCTTGTATTCAAATACCATGGGGGTTGTAGCAAAATACAGGGCACTTATACTAAACTCAGAACTCCTTACCTTTCGTA
>JBGSMI010000377.1:0-2106 GCA_041740215.1 Ferruginibacter sp. | reverse complement strand
TAGCTTTCCGCCGCAGTTTGGGCGGTTGGATGGCAGTTACGGTCATGTGCTGCTCAACGATGGTCAGGGTAATTTTACCTGGCTGGCATCTAACAAATCAGGACTAAGTTTGCGAGGAGCGATCCGTGACATCAAAGAGATTCCAGTAAAACAAAAGCGTTACATTTTAGTGGTACAGAATGACCAGGTGCCGGTTATGTTTCAATTAAAAAAATAAAATAGTATTGTTTCAAATACGACTGATTTTATGTGTAGCAAGGAAAAAATAATGTTGAAATTAAAAATTCAAGATTTGCTGTTGCGAAAGGCCAGCCTTTTAGTAACAGCATTTGTATTTTGTATAGCATTACTTTCAACCAGTTCCTGCAACAGGAAAGAAGAAATAATGGTTCCATTATTTAGTTTAGCAGATAGCACAGGAATAAATTTTCAGAATATCGTAATTGATAGTAAGACGAATAATAGTTTTTTGTTTCGAAACTTTTACAATGGCGGCGGTGTGGCAACCGGAGATATTAACAACGATGGACTTCCGGATGTGATGATGACATCTAATATGGGCGATAATAAATTGTACCTAAACAAGGGTAATTTCAGGTTTGAAGACATTTCAGTTCAGGCAGGATTAATGCAGGATAGCATGTGGAGCACCGGTGTTTCATTCGTTGACATCAACAGCGATGGGTGGCTTGATATATACGTTTGCAATTCAGGTCATATGAATGATGGAAACCGGATAAACAAATTATACATTAACAATCACGGTAAATCTTCTGGCAATGGATCGGTAAGTTTTACTGAATCCGCTAAAGAATATGGATTGGATCATTCAGGCTATTGCACACAGGCCTCTTTTTTAGATTATGATATGGATGGTGACCTTGACTGTTTCCTGATCAATAATAGTCCGTTGCCTTTTAGTTCTCTTCAGTATGGAAATATGCGTGATATGGATATTGATAAATGGAAAGTAGATGACAATTTAAAAGGGGGCGGCAATCATTTATACCGAAATGAAAAAAATCATTTTATAGAAGTTACCAAACAAGCAGGTCTGCACAGCGGCTTAATCAGCTTTGGATTAGGAGTGGTTGTCGGCGATATTAATAATGATGGGTATCCTGACGTGTATGTAGGAAACGATTTTATTGAAAGAGATTATTTATACATCAATCAAAAAGACGGAACTTTTAAAGATGTACTGGAGGATCAGGTGCAACAAATTAGCATGTCATCGATGAGTGTTGATCTTGCAGATATCAATAATGATGGGTATCCTGAAATTTTTACAACCGATATGATACCGGATGACGATTACCGCTTAAAAACAACAGGAACATTTGACAATTTTGATTTGTATAACAGTAAGCAGAAGTCGGGACTATATCATCAGTATGTAAAAAATTGCCTTCAGTTAAATAACCAAAATGGCACTTTTTCGGAGATGGGCAATTACGCAGGGGTTTCGGGTACAGACTGGAGCTGGGGCGCTCTGTTTTTTGATGCTGATAACAATGGCTACAATGATATTTTTATTTGCAATGGCATCAACCGTGATTTGGGCGATCTTGATTTTCTCGATTTTTTTTCGAACGACGCTTTGAAACAAATGCAGGAAACTGGCAGGCGGCAGGAACTGGATGAGTTGTTAAAAAAAATTCCTGTTACATCACTCGCAAACCGGGTGTTTAAGAATAACGGAAACCTAAGTTTTACAGACATTGGAAGCGATTGGGGATTTGGTAATCCAAGTTTTTCAAACGCTGCAGCTTACGCCGATTTAGATGGCGATGGCGATTTGGATTTAGTAGTAAATAACGAGAATCAACCAGCGTTTGTGTACCGCAACAACAGCCGTGAGCTGAATGGCAACAGCTATATCAGTATTGGTTTGAAGGGTACAGGACAAAACACATTCGCCATTGGCAGTAAAATAAAAGTGTATAAAGACAGCCAGGTTTTTTACCGGGAGTTATTTCCCAGCCGTGGTTTTCAGTCATCAGTAGATTATAATGTTGTGATTGGCCTGGGCAAACTACAGGAAGTAGTTTCTATGATAGTTGTGTGGCCCAACAGGAGCTTTACAAAGTATGAAAAACCGACACT
>JBGSMI010000376.1:0-2064 GCA_041740215.1 Ferruginibacter sp. | reverse complement strand
TACAAAAATAATGCGCTCATCCTGCAGCAGTCGATCCAGATAGTCATTTGCAGGAATGCTAAAATTTGCTTTTTCAAATACAATTGCGTACAGTTGTATCAAATCGGTAAGTTGCGCTCTATGCTGCGTGTCTAATTTTTTATACTGAACATTCATAGACTACAATTATTAATTATCAGGCTTTTTCAATTCATTGGAACTGCTTCCACGTGAACTTGTTGAGCTTCCATCATAGTCGTTTTTAGCAAAGTGAAAGCTGTTATCCATGCATCTTGAAGTTCCTCATTCCATTTATCGCCCAATCCATCTTTTAAAGTAGCAACCAGGCATTGGCCTACCAGGTCATAATGTTCGGGCAGGGCACCATACTTGTTGTGCCGGGCACCCAGTTGCTGCACAGCAGTTGTCAGCTCTTCCAGGTGGTTTAGTTTGCTAACCACATAGCCCAACATCATTATTAATTTATTTGCTTGTTCGTCATTATCTTCTTTGAACAGATGACGAATACCGGGTGCAGCAATAAAGAGTCGTTGATAAAATAACTGCCCCGCCTGTTTTGCAATTGGCGTTACCTGTTGCCAGGATTGTTGTATCAATTCAATTTGTTGATTTGTCATTGCTTTACATTTTAGTTTTAATAAAAATCAGCTACTGTTTAATAAAGAATTACCCTGGGTTTAAAAATAAATGGATGTTCGAATGGAGAGAATTAGATTAAAAAGTGTATCAAAAAAATATCTTTAATTTTTTGCAATAGTGGTGAGGTAAATCGTTCCTTTTAGGGTAAAAGTAAAAGTTGAGAGATTTTTTAACCTGATATCACAGGTGTTGGCGGCTGCATTAATATTGGTAATAGTAGTACCAAAGAATTGCATTACATCATCCCCACCTGGCCCGTTTTTATACTGGCTCAACATTACCCGAAAATCATCATCATCTCCGCTGATAGGTGTACTTAGGGTAGCTGTTAAAAATGCTACTTCCCCGGGTGAAAAAACTTGATTAATCGCTTTCGAATCAAACCCAATCCTTAAAGCCGAAGGGCCATTGCTTCTTACCGAGCCCTTGCCAGCAATGGTTAAAGCTCCGGCGACATCTACACTTCCTGCATCTATACTTCCTGCATCCAGATTGCCAGTTATTTGCGCATCTCCGCCAAAGCGGCTGTTTCCGCCAATCACCCTTAGTTTCCAGTTATTATCAAGCACACCCCCAATCGTCATATTACCGGTGGCTTCTACATTGCCACCAAAACGACTGTCTCCATTGTATACCCGCAACCGGAAATCATTGTCAACACTACCGCCTATAGAAAGCCTTTCATTGGCCCTGATGGAAGTATTACTTTGCAAGCTACCTGCAACAAGTTCGTTGGTTATACTTGCTGTTCCCCCAATCGTCAAGTTGGTGTTTCCTGTAATATTTCCGGTTACTGTTTCGCTGCCTTGTATGCGGCTATTGCCATTAACCAGTAATCTATACAAAGGATTGGGTGCCGTACCAAAGGCTGCCACGCCAAGAGTATACAGATCGCTGCCTGTTCCTATATTACCGGTAGCATGCAGATTGCCGCCTACCTGCAGTTTGTAGGCATTTTCCGGATTGATGCCGATGCCAATATTGCCAAGCCCATTTATAGACAGCCGCCTTGCAGCTCCTGTCCAAAAATCCAACCCGTCTTTGCTTGCACCGGATAATTTATTGCTACTGATGCCTACCGTTGCCGGGTGCCCGAATACCAGGGCCGCACTATCCAGCGAACCGGTATTTTTTTTGTCCTGGTCAATCATCACACTGCCATTTACCGATAATTTCTTTACCGGTGAGTTGGTGCCAATACCTACATTCTGTGCATGCAATTGAATCGTTGCCATGAATAATGGAATAAAAAGAAAATGATATTTCATGCCTGTATTTTTTGATTGAGTAATTAGAAATTTGACCATGATGTTGTAAAACTAGCATGCTGTTAAGCGCTTTAAATGCAGGTCTTATCAAGCGGTGCAGCGGGCTTACCAAATGGTAAAAACGCCGCCGGTACTGCATCTGGCATGGTAGGGCAAC
>JBGSMI010000340.1:0-6861 GCA_041740215.1 Ferruginibacter sp. | reverse complement strand
AGTACGAGTGGAGCGATCCGGCCAAATTAACTGCACTTGATAATTATATGTTCACCCATTCAGATGTGATTTCTTTTCATTGCTATGAAGATAAAATAGGAATGGAAAGAAGAATTAAAGATCTCAAGCGATATAATAGACCGTTACTATGCACAGAGTATATGGCACGGCCGTTCAACAGTACTTTTCAAACAATACTTCCCGTACTTAAAAAACACACCGTCGGTGCGTATAGTTGGGGTTTTGTTGCAGGTAAATCGCAAACCCATTGTCCATGGGATTCATGGCAACAGCCTTACTCTGTGGAACCACCTGTTTGGTTTCATGATGTATACCGGCCAAACGGTGAACCTTATGACAAGAAAGAAGTGGCATACCTGATGAAATTTAATAAACATAACCTACAACAGGTTACTACTGGTAAAAGGGCCTAAAAACAACCTTAACATCTGTTAAGTATTTAGACATGGCATGGCAAACAAAACAGCCGATGTGACAGCCTGGAAAAACAAATAGATCGATAATAACGAACATTATTTAAAAAGTTGATAGGAAATTCTATCAACTTTTTTGTTTCAACTAATTAGTAAGTATCGGTGGGATATTCATCAGGTTTCTTCCTATAAATTTTTGGTGAAATCATAACTAAAAAATTCTGCTGTTAGACCGTAATTCATGGTTGACCTTCACCAAAACTTTTGTTT
This sequence comes from Ferruginibacter sp., assembly GCA_041740215.1. Taxonomy (GTDB): domain Bacteria; phylum Bacteroidota; class Bacteroidia; order Chitinophagales; family Chitinophagaceae; genus Ferruginibacter. Next base: position 6,157 of record JBGSMI010000340.1, on the reverse strand, counting down.
AATGGAACGCTGTTTTATTAGCGTAAAAAATAAAACGATCGGTAACTATCGGCTGTTACAAATAGTTCGGGAGTCCTTTTTTTCGCAAATTCAAATTTGCGATCTCTGTAAAATACAACCCGTTATTTCCAACACCGGCGGCATTTCCCCAATAAATTTTTTTAACTATGTTTTGTTTAACAAAGCATCGTTAAACAATTGCTATGCTTCTACTCCGGGCAAACGAAGTGGATAAAATGATAGTAGTAACCGGTAAATGGTCAAAGGCACTCAAATACTTCACCATTAAGACGCAGTTGCACAGCTTCGTGTTTGTAGATATTTTTTTAAAACCGAGTAATGTTTTACCCAGAAAATTCTAACTGGTATCAGGACCTTTAATCAACTTACTTGGCATGTATTTCGTAAATTATATTTGGTAAACAATTTTAATCAAAAAAAATCATTTTATGCTGCAGCAAACTAACAACGATCCGATGCAGGATGATAGCGCAATCTTGCCTGAAGGAGATCAGAACACAACGTCAAACTCACCGTCCCAAAACGGGATAGTGAATGAAGATGAAGAAACGATGGTTGATGACGAAGACGGTATTGAAGACGAAACAATGCCTGGTTCTTCAGACGAACTGTCAAATGAAGCCAATTCATTTGAAAAAAATGATTTGGTTTTTGCCGATGATGAAGAAATTTCAGATGAGGAAGACGGTGTAATCATTGAGGAAGCGGAAGAAACTGACCTTGACGATGAAGATGTAGAAGAAGAAAGTCCTGAAATTGATGATGAAGAGATTGAAGAAGAAGATCCCAGGATGTAGCACAACTAAGTTCGTTGTAAAAACGCCGGTTTATTGATAAGCCGGCGTTTGGTTTTACGTTCAAAAGGCATAAGACAATTTAGCATATCACAAAAATGTTTTGGGTGAGGCCAATGCTTGTTACACCGGGATTATAAGTGGAAGTTGCAGTTATAATCTGTAGCATTTAGGGATGTAATTAAATCGGGCGTATTAAAAATTAGCGCTGCTCAGTATAGGGTATAGAACCTTTTTTAAAATGTTTTTAGCAGAAAAGAAACTGTACAAAGTTGGCATACCTTCCGACAATTTAAATGCACCCATTAAATCGCCTTTTACAATCATTTAAAACTTGTTTATTTTGTTTTAAAGTAAATAAACATACTCAGAATTAACTGAAAAGTTATCGTGATCATTTAGTACCAAATTGAGCATATTCATTAACATTAAATACAATGATGAAGTGGTTGCAAGACCTCCAACTTCGTTAAAATTTTATGATCGTATCATCACATCAAAAAGGGTGGAAAATTATTACCCAGCGTTCACATGGATTGTTGTCTGCAATGATAGCCTATCAATATGATATTGATTTTCCAGTAGAAATAATGGTTCCGGCACTTCTTGCCATAGCGGAACATGATGATGGCGTAACTGAAACGCTGGACCATCAAAACCTTACGGATGCCGGTGCGCCGCGAAACTTTACAGTTGCAGATGGCAATACTAAAACTGATATAACACAAATGCTAAACGTAATGGAAATTGGAAGTTCCAAAAGTCAACTGAATGGATTGCTCACTTCTCTACACATAAAATTTCTTTACGACGGCGATAAGCGGAAAACTGATAAAGGATTAGATGATTTTTTAAAGGATCAGGAAAAATATCGAACAACTGTTTTAAAAAATTTAAACATTGATAAAAAGTATGCCGACCGGCTATATAGGTTTCTGGAATGGAGTGACGCATTTTCGCTTTTAATCTGTCTGGATAAAATACAACCGGAGGGAAGAAAAATGGAAATTTCAAAAAGCCCTGACGGAGATATGAATACTGTACATTACAAGCCGGATAAAAGTATATGTGTAGAACCCTGGCCATTTAAAAGCACATCATTTAATGTATTTTATGAGTATAAAATCTTAGAGCAATTACAATATAAGTCAATAGACGAATTTAATGAAGTTTGTAAATGTGCCAAGGTACAACAAGAGATTTTTACCTTTTCCAAATAGACCGACGAAATATCTTCAATTCAACTACCTACTCCACGTAAATTAATTTTAGTTTCACTTATTTTTTTTGAGATACCACCGGTAAAATAAAATGTGACGTGTTATTTATGGGTGGTCAATATTGCATCATTGAAAATTAGCCAACCTCTCGTTATCGTATAACAAATGGTTGCGCTACTGTATGCTTTACAAAGTGCCCATTGAGTTTGACAGACTTTTAATAAACTGTATTTCTGGTTGTTTAAGAGCAATTATAAAACCTGCTTTGCAGCCCTGGCTTGAATTTCAATACCTTATTTAAGCTTCAGTTTTTTTGCCAAATTTTTTATTGGCTGCAAGCAGTTTACATAATTCAATATGTTAAACTGTATTGTGTTTGTAATTGTTTTTTCGAAATGTTATATCCAAATAAGGATGCCGTTATAACTTAAAAGTGGCTTTAGAAATTTAGTAACTATTTTGGCAACACTGCTCAGCCATTTTTGAAATGGTCGGTGTCATCCTTTTCTATGATCAACGGCTTTTAATGATAACTAGGCGAAAAGCCTCTGGTGTTTTACTTTTAAAACGCTACCACCGAAAGACAACCTGAAGCATCTGTGAGTAAATGATATCGCAAATTTTATAGTTGTAGTAACGGCGGCATTTATACAACCATTTACATAGATTGTATTTGGCTGAAAAACCGTTACCGGATTTTTATTATAGTGTAGAAAAAAAAATGTTTAGGTCATTTTGTGTAAAAAAATCCACAGATAATTTAAGTCGTACCTTCTGTTAGAAAGTCACTATCTTGATTGGTATTCATTTTCAATAATATCCTTTAATTTTTTTGATTGGCTCAAAATTGGTAAAATGATTCTAAATGAATCTAATCTTTTACAAATTAAAATTATTAAAATGAAAAATGAGAAAAAAGTGGCTCAGAAAACCAATGGTAAAATGCCTGCTTCTTCCAATGGACATGGAAATGCTCCGGAAGGGTTGCACAAATTTTTTGTTGATGGGTTGAAAGACATTTACTGGGCAGAGAAGGCACTGACTAAAGCATTACCTAAAATGGTAAAAAATGCTACTTCCGAAGAATTATCAAGTGCATTGAGTAACCACCTCGAAGAAACAAAAGGGCAGGTAACAAGGCTCGAAGAAGTTTTTAACAGTCTTGGCGTAAAAGCCGTTGCGAAAAAATGTGACGCAATGGAAGGTTTGATTAAAGAAGCACAAGGAATCATGGAAGAAACTGAGCAAGGTGCCATGAGAGATGCAGGAATTATTGCTGCCGGACAAAAAGTAGAGCATTATGAAATTGCTACTTACGGCACCCTCGCAGCCTATGCAGGATTACTGGGTCTTGATGATGTAAAAGAATTATTACATGAATCTTTAGCAGAGGAAAAAGCTGCTGACGAAAAACTTACAGAAGTTACTCCAGGTGCAGTAATGGCATCTGCTGATAGTTTGGAAGAGCAGGATGCTTAACCCCTGCAGATAATAAATAATACGCCCCAATGATTTAATCTTATGATTGAAGTCATTGGGGCTTATTATTACCTCAATTGTAAGTATTGCCCTGCATGGATAAAAAAAGGAAAAATCAAATTATATCAACCTCCGGTATTTTTAGGGTCACGCTGATTCAATTATAGGCCGGTTGGTAAACGATAAGCTGGCATAAAAGTCCAACCCATAAACATAAAGTTTTAGAGCAATTTTGAATAGTGAAGTATGGCCAAACGTTCTTGTTTGAAGATGGGAAACATAAATAATGAACCATAAATATCGTGAGCACTCACCACTGTGTGTCAAATGAAAAACCTTCCTCCTTAGTTCAGGCAGCTATCTCCTTCTTATTTTCTGCGAACATAGCCGCTACGATTCTTTCAGAAGCAGTTTCGCAAAAGTCCAGCCCTGAGTAATCAGGATTCAGACCGGCAATATAGGGAACTGCCATTATATAAATTTGAGGTGTAACAATACCAAAGTTATTGACCACCTGAAAATGATCATTGATATTGATACCGGGCACTTGTAGATAATAATCATGTTCTGTAAATTTTACAATGTTGCTATTGCCCTTGTTGATTTGTTCAAGCGCATTTTCAGTATCTCTAAACTTTAGCTGTGCGGGGCTTAGTACACCAGCACTTACAAGCGAAGGAAAAGGAAAATCCCGCAGCATAAAAGCCGGCTGTCCCACTGCATTGATGAACATGGCATAATGTGTATCATGATGGTTGCCTGCTTCATCGGTGTACACATAGCGGCATCCGCCTTCTGGCACGGGCAGCACTTCGCTATCAGCCTCCACTGGCACAATGTTCAATACCCCAGCCTCATGAAGAGCGATCAGCTCTCTGGCCGAACCTTGTGGTACAAAAGCTATCACGATAGAAATTAACGGCATAAGTACTTTTTTCAGCCGCAGCATATCTTCGGCCGAAAAATGTTTGGCAGGATAATTCATTTCATAGCTCAGTATAGCGAGCAACTCTTTCCAGTGAACAGATTGCTTTTTACGAATTGATTTTTCAGCTTCCCGATACTCGGCTTTAAAAAGTGTAACTGCATCCAGTTCTTCCCTCATCGCCATCATTGCTTCTACAAATTCTTCAAGGCTCATCTGACTTATTCGCTCATAAAAAGCAGGATTTTTTTCCCGGAGCGGTTCTTTAAACTGCTCTTTAAATATAACATCAAGCGGCACAAACCCATTGTGTTTAGCTTTTATCGCATTTACATCTTCAAGTGTTAGTGCAGTACCCTGTGATAAATGCGAATCATCCAAATGAAAACGAATACCGGGCAATAGCCCTTTTATGGAATGGAGTTTGAGTCTGAAATTTTCACTTTCCCTGTTTAACGTGTACTGGTACAAACCATCTTGTTGCTTACAGAAAACCCCGTTCTGTCGTGCCAGTGTACGAATGGCATCTATGGCAGTAAGTGACGATCCTTTGATGGCTACCGGAAAATTAACAGACTGCCGTAACTTCTCCGGAGGATAGGGTGAATCATACCAACCTGCGATAACGCCTTCGTGATGTTGTGGCCAGTAATGGCCTGTACAAATTACCACATCATCAAATGAAAATTCATTGCCCGTTGCCGTTACAACAACCGATGAGCGGGTTGTGGTATTGTAACGCACGTCGCTCACAAGCGTATTACAATAAATTGAAGTTTTTAATCCTTTTTTCTTTGCCATCGTTTGCAACAGTTTAAATTGCGCTGCAAGGTATTCACCAAACAACAGGCGAGGTAAAACTTTAAAATCATTAAACATCTCTGGCTCTATATCAAACTGCTCCAAAAATTGCGGCGGACAATCACCCACCCACTCCCGCACGGAGGTAACAAGTGCCGGTATCTCATTGCCGGATACATTGGTAACATGTTCGTTCCCCGCTCCTTCCCCGCTATAAGGCATGCCCGTACCAAGCTGGTCTTTCTTTTCAAAAATAGCAACTGATAACGGCAATATCGCAGTCTCAATGATGTGTTTATATAAATATAATGCAGCAGGGCCTCCGCCTACAATTCCGATATGTTTCATAAAAATGTTATTTTGCAGCCTAAGCTGATTGGTAAAGGAAGTCGAAAAAGTTAGCCATTTTTTTTAAGTGCTTTATCAAAAACCTTCAAAGCAGCGGGGTTAATTATGCGGCTGGATTTTATCTTTCGTTTTGAGGAAGGCTTTTGTAGTTCCTCCAGAATTTTCTTATCCATAAAGCCATAATCAAGCGCATCCTTTTCTGTGTTAGAAAAATAGATGTTTTTTAATCCTGCCCAATAAATGGCAGCCGCACACATTGGACAAGGCTCTGCTGAGGAAAAAATTTCGCAACCAGATAAATCAGCAATTCAGAGATTAATTAATATCCTTATTGGTTATATATTTCAGCGTTGTTCAAAAAAATATTTTTCCGGCAAAAAAAATCACAAAACGCCCTTTCAGGCGTTTATTCCTAATTTCATACCTGATTTTTTTATTTTGAATAAAAGGCCGTTGTTTTTACAATGGCCGTTTTTAGTATTGGGTGCAATATAGTGAATTCTATTTAATATATAAAATATTGACTGTCAATTATTTATATTTTTTTTCGTAGGTGCGAACGGCACACG
>JBGSMI010000328.1:0-4510 GCA_041740215.1 Ferruginibacter sp. | reverse complement strand
TTACCCTTTTGATTATTTAAAACAGTTTTAGCCGAAAATCACTAGCATTCTAATGTTTAATAGCTAATTTGAATGAAACCCTTTTGTGTAGGCTATTTGAAGCAATTTAAATTTTAAACGATTTGAGAAAGATTTCACCTTTTAGACTCTCTGAAAGTATTGATTTTACTAAGTTTTTAAAAGCATTTTGAAAACGTTAGGACGCTAGAGGCCGAAAATGAACACTAAAGCCCGCAGGAATCAGTATCAGTAATTTGAATTCATAATGTTTCTTTTAAAACACCTTGTATTGCGTAGCGCATTACAAGATGTTTTTTTTGATCCATGTAACATGGCTGCTATGCCAGCCCGGCAAGTAAATGTTGCGTTGGTGAACTGCTCTTTATTTCGGCTTTACGGTTTTCATTTGTATCACATCTACCAAAAATGCAAAGGCCATAGAAAAATAAATATACCCTTTGGGTATTTTAAACTGAAAACCTTCGGCAAGTAGTGATACACCAATCATCATTAAAAAACAAAGCGCCAGAATTTTAAATGAAGGATGTTTGTGAATAAAATCACTGATGGGTTTTGAGGCGATGAGCATAATGATCACCGTTACGATTACTGCTGTGTACATCACCCATAATTCATTTACCATGCCTACCGCAGTAATGATTGAATCTATTGAAAAAACAAGATCCAGTATAATTACCTCACCCAGGAGTTTACCAAAGCTTGCTTTTGCCGGAACAACTGGCACGTTTTCTTTCGCAATTTCAGAGTTGTGATATATTTCCCGGGTACTTTTATACAATAAGAATAACCCACCAACAATTAGTATCAATGCTTTCCCAGAGAATGGAATATTAAATAAAGTAAATAAGGTTTGATCAAGTTTTAAAATCCATGACAACACTGCCAGCAATAACAAGCGCATAACCATAGCCAGTCCGATACCCCAATAGCGGAGTTTGTTGCGTTGGTTTCCCGGCAACTTATCAGACAGGATCGATATAAAGATGATATTGTCAATACCTAATATTACTTCCAATGCAATCAGGGAAAGTAAAGCGACAATTGTTTCTGACATGGTTAAATTGTTATTTTGTGTTTATTTAATTTTATCCGCTTTCTACAATGCCCGACAAAGCTGGCACTATCACAACTTCATAAACAAATATCAGGCTTTCATTTTAATAAATCCATAATGAAACTTGCTATAATTAAATATCCACTTTACTCTAAACCCAAACAGCCAGCAAACAAACCCATAGAATGGTAGAAAATTTCGTAGTTATTCAATAAGTTTACATCGGAATCATCTTATCACGTCTAAATTGCTAATTCAAATAGGGCAAAAATAATCAGCACAATCTTTGTTTCAAATTAAAGTAATTGTAAACTCATCCAACAGACAACTTATCTATCTGCATAACAAAAAAATAAAATCTACACATGAAAGTAATTGTATTGATTGCCGTTACAATGCTGTCTCTGTTACCAGCAAGGCAGTATCAAACTAACCAGCGGGAAATGAATGGAGCATGGACCGCAAACGAGGGAAACACAAGCTTTACGTTGGTATTTGAGGATGGCTATTTTTCGTTTGCATGTTTTGATATACCGGGCAAAAGGTTTATCCGCACCTACGGAGGATCTTTTACGGCATCTGATGGAGCATTAAATTTCAAGTATGAGTTTGATTCCGCAGAAAAGGAAACTGTAGGTACCACAAAAAAAATGATCGCCAGAATGGATGGTATCATATTGCTGCTTGATATTGGAAATGGAATCAAGAAATGGACAAGAATTGATGATGGAAAAAATACCCTTGCTGGTAACTGGCGAATAACGGGAAGAATGAAAGACGGCCAGATGGAAGTGATGCCATTAAGAGCAAGAAAAACAGTAAAGCTTTTGTCCGGCACCCGGTTTCAATGGGTAGCCATCAACACAGAAACAAAGGAATTTTTCGGTACCGGTGGGGGAACTTTTACTTTCCTAAATGGAAAATACACTGAGCATATTGAGTTCTTTTCCAGAGACAGCAGCCGGGTAGGCGCATCACTTAGTTTTGATGGCAGCATCAATGATAAAGTGTGGACGCATAGGGGAGCTAGTTCAAAAGGAGATCCCATCCATGAAGAGTGGACAAGAGAAAACTAATTATTTTCTTGACGGCCCTCTTAATGATCAACGCCAGAATCAAACGACTTAGCCTTTTAGTAAATTATCCAGGTTGATATAAAAAGCCCTATTCATCAATCCTGAAAAACTTTAAGCGGAATAATTAAGCCATTGGATCTTTTCCAAAATAAAATAGAGAAGGTTGAATCAGATCAATTATGCAATCAGGTACCAACATGAAGAAGGTTACCCGTTAACAATGATCTGCTAAAAGCGACCTCTTTTCATCAATATCTCCACGACCTCAGATCTGCTCCTTTGGGTGATCTTTTTTTCACTTCTTCTGCCCATTTTTTTATAAACATCTGGTTGTACCGCATTCGTGAAATATAGTTGGGCTGTGTAGGGTCACCATTCCAGCAATGCTCTGCACGGTCGCCATAAGCTACTTCACAGTTGCAGGCGGGGTTACTCAACTGTTTCATCATATCTTCGGCAGCATACACAGCATTGTTTAAATAATAATTATCCATATCACCCACATATACATGAATCTTTCCTTTTAACTTTTCACCAATTGTCGGCCAGTCTCTTTTGATGATATTGGTAAGATCATAATTGTCACGCCAGTACCTCGCCACAGCAGTATCAATGGCACCGGTATATTTATCGTACATGCGTTTAGGATATCCGTCTGCATCCATCGGCGAAAAAACGGCTTCCCAAATATCAAACTGATCACCGCTTCTGCTACGTGTACCCAGTGCCAGTTCCCGTTGGTTCATTTCTTTTACGGTAGCACTCACATGGCCAAGATAATCTCTGTGGGCTGGACGTTGCAGTTTTTTAAAATCACTTCCTACATAATATGCGTTTTTATCATTGTAAATATCAATAGTGGTGTAATGATGAAAATCAATCGGGTCCGGACAAGCAGCATAACAACCATTGAACTGATCGGGGTAAAAAACTTGCGCTGCCAAAGCCTCCCAACCACCGGTAGAGCCACCATACATAAACCTGGCCCAGCCATGGCCAATACCACGGAAACGTTTTTCAATTTCCGGAATCAGTTCGTAGGTTATAGCATCTCCATAAGGTCCAAGATTAGCCGAGTTCACAGCATACGAATCATCGTAATATGGATTGGCATGTTGTATTTCAACTGCCAACACCCTCGGAAAGCCGGGCCCTGTCCACTGCTTGTAAAAACTATATTGCTCCTGTTGCTGAATTATATTGTATCCGGTTATGTGAAACCGATCGCTGGTATCAGGCACCAGGTTTGCATCTGGCGGCGTGGTACGAAAGCCTTCAAAGGTCTCAGGAAAATGTCCGTGAAAAACCGCTAGTGGATATTTTACAGCCGGATGTTCATCAAAACCTTCGGGCAAAAGTATGTGGGCGCCGAGAAACATTGGCCTTCCCCAAAATTCCGTCAACAGCTTGCTTTGAATTTTTATATGTTTGATATACTTCGTGTCTTCCGGGGCTTTGATTGGTGGAATTTCATTGCCAATCTTAAGAGATATTTCATTGGAGCTGAATGGATCAATATGTATCTTTACCGGTGTTGAGTAAATATTTCCGGGCGCTTCGTTCCAATGCTGTCCTTCGCCACGATCCATCGGCAGTTTAACGGTATGGCCGGTTTTTAAACGAAAGGTTTCATATTTATGCAGCAGCACCTGCACATAATAATCACCTGCTGGTATATCATGCAAGCGCTCTACGGGGTAGCCAAATGCATCCACATTTATTAACTGCGATTCGCCAGCCTGCCAGTTGTCTACGTCTTTTCCAAATACCATTTGCGTGTTGGTAGCATCGCTTATCTGAAACCGGGGTTCCTTTAGATTATTGGACGATATTAGCAACATCAGTCTGCCATCAAGAGCAGTTTGTTGTAAAACTGGAGTAATGTAGATACGGAAACTTTGTGCGCCTGCATGCATACCAATCAACAGCAGGGATAAGATGATATAGCTTTTTCTCATAATGAATGTTATGGTATAAATATAAAACATTCAGCGGAGGATGAGTGTAACTGTTGATCGTTTAAATATTTATCAACGGGTGTTTTCTATATCCTAAACCAAAATGGAATACCAGCCGCTTAAAAAAGCCCTTAAAGGGCGAAATACCATAGCCCGGGGTGCAACCCCGATTAAAAATATACAAACCAACAAAGTCCTTAAGGGGCGAAATATCATAGCATAGGGCACCGCCCTATGAATAATTAACATAGACCATCAAGCCCTTATATGTTTGTATTTTTTAAGTTTATATATTTTTTTAATAAAGAGAGTTTGAATGTTATCAACTTTGAAGGTAAGGAGGAGCTAGCCCTTATATGTTTGTATTTTTTAAGTTTTTATATTTTTTTTAATAAAGAGAG
>JBGSMI010000171.1:0-3760 GCA_041740215.1 Ferruginibacter sp. | reverse complement strand
TGGAATACGTAAGTGACGAAAATAGAACAACGAACCGCTAACAAGGGGGTATTGCAAACGACTTTGCTACAACAATACATCACTAATTTTTGATCAGAATATTAAACAGATGATTAAGAAGTATTCGGTTTTGATATGCGTGGTTACTTCAATGATATTAATAATAATAGCAACGTTGGTCTATCCGGGCGGCTCATTGCTTGACAAAAATTCTATAGGCTTTGACTGGTCAAAAAATTTCCTAAGCAATTTGTTTGCAACAAAAGCGATAAATGGTTCGGAAAACCCTGGCTGGATTTGGGCACTTATTGGAATGGCATTCCACTCGGTTGGTTATGGGATTTTTTTTATGAATATGTCAAAAAAGATTGCATCAAAACAATGGGCTAATATTTTAAAATTTATAGGCGCTTCCAACATAATCCTTATTTTCTTAATCGCAACCCCCTTGCATGACCTGGGAGTAATATCGATCATTTTAACATTGATTGGTTTATTTACCATTACTGTATTTATCCTAAAGTCGAAATTACATTTACTTAAATTCTGCTGTGTTATTTGCTTATTGACCTATTACTGTTTCTTTTTCCTGTTTGGTTTCGGTTATATGAATTCGGCAGTCATAATGCAGAAGGTGTATATCATAAGCTCGATGCTATTGGTTTTAGGACTGGAGTATTTTACGAAATATGAAGACTTTATACAAATTAAACCCGGAGGACAAAAGATATAAGCAACGAACCGCTAACATTGGATTTTTCCAGCCGTGGTTCGTGTCCTCACGAACCACTCTTCGCATAATCATGTATGCCTGCTATCATAGTCCTTATCCTGACGAGCCACCGAATTCAAAATTCTTCCCGTACATCTTTTAAAAAATCAAAATCCCGTATACCCATCTCATAAAATTTTGCTGATGAAAAGTAATAATTGCAGGGATGATCCACAAGGTTCCAATGTACCGCTAAAGGATTCAGATGGATATAATTTAATTTTTGTAGCATCACATTTCTGCTGTAAAGGTGAATAGCTAATGGATCCCGTAGCCAAAACTCATATTCTTTGTTGGAAGCATTTACGGCATATTTAGATAATGCCGTAGTATTTTCTTTTAATAATCTTTTAAACTCATGAGCAGTAAATTTTAAAAACGAACCTTGTGCTGTTTCCTTTTTATTTAAACCATTGATCCGCCAAATCAAATGAAAGTGATTGGGCATAATTACAAACGCAAATACATCAATCAATCCTCTTTCACTAAGCGTTCGCAATGAGCCGATGACCACTTCTTTAAATTTGTCATCTTCCAGTAAATGATACCAACTATTAATGGTGGCAGTCCAAAAATAGACTTATCCTTTTTCCATGTATGACTTTCGTTTTGGACCATAAATAGTTTTATCCATCAGCTAAAATTTTTGTTTTAAAGTTACACTAAATAGGGATCAGTATTTGTTTGCGAAGAGTGTTTCGTGAGGACACGAACCACGGCGGTGGACACGAACCACGGCTTTGGACACGAACCACGGCGGTGGATGCCAATGCAATTGATTACCTGCTGAAACCAATTTCTGTAGAATGATTTTTACTTGCTGCAAATAAGGCTTGTAAAATGCTGCGGCCAATTTTTACAAGACCATAAGAAAATACAGCAATTCCACAAACATTTTTTTATGTAAAGGCAGAAGGAGGTTTGGTAAAAGTGGCTTATGATGAAGTTTTATTTATTGAGTCACTTAAAGAATATGTAAAAATTGTAACCCCTTCAAAGTCCGTCATAATTTATCATTCGCTGGTGGCATGCTTAAAGATTTGCCTGCTGCTCAATTTTATCCCATACACCGTTCTTTTATTGTAAACATTAAGGAAATTTCCCTCATTGAAGGTCATGCTGTGTATATTCATCAGCATGAAATACCCATTGGCCGTACTGTAAAGGATGCATTCATTGCATTTGTAGCCGCATGTAAAAGAGTAACCCGCTAACCTGTATCTATCAACTATGTTCTTTCAAAATAGCTTTAATTGAATTGCATCGTCATTTAATTGAATCATTTATTCAGTTGGTAGAATAACCATCTTTTGAGTTTGAATTATTTTTAATTTCAAGAGATATTTATTCAAACGAAAAACAAAATAATGATTTCCGGAAAAACAACTTGCATTGTAATTATGCTATCGATATCCGCTTATGGTTTTGGCCAAAATAATGTCGGCATAAACGTTCAGGCCCCAACGCAGGCATTATCTGTGGACAGGGGAATAAATATTGATAACAATAATCTGAACAATGGCATTTCCCTGTTAAATGGTCTTAGGTTTGGGAATGCTGAAGCTTCCAATCAAACAGTTGGTATTACAAGCAACCGAACTGGCGTTAGCCCATATAGCCTGGATTTCTACACATCAAATAGCCGGCGAATGATCATTACTCAGGGTGGACGTGTAGGTATTGGCAAATTGCCTGAGGCATATTCATTTGAAGTACTGGGCACGCTTGAAGCCGGTGCTGTTCGTTCGGAATCAGGTGTGCATGCCAATGGTACTATAAATGCAGATGATAATATACTGGCAGGTATCAATATAAACGCAGGAAGCAACATATCTGCCGGTGCCAATATAAATGCTGGTAATAACATAACTGCTGCAAACAATATTATTGCTCAGAACGACCTGTTTGCGGACAGAAATATAATTGCAGGAGGAACTATTGTTTCAAGTAGCAATATATCTACAAGTGCCGATTTGGTAGCTACCCGAAATGTAATTGCCTTTACGGGTAATGTATCTGCCAATAATGGCGAATTATCAGCAGGCGGAAGAGGGGTTGTAATGAGCAATAGCTCAGCAAGATTAAAAGTAATTGCCTACACGGCTACCTTTAGTGCGAACAACCTTGCAGCAGGAAGCAGCATTACTAGTAACATAAATATTTCCGGTGGTAATTTCACTTCCAATCCAACTACCTATGTTGGCAATGTGGTTACTCAAAATGGCGAGTATTACAGAGCAATGGTGGTGCTCGAAAATGTTTCTACCACCAATATTACTGTTCGGGTGGTAAATCTCCATTCTAATCCCATATCTTTTTCAGGTGCACAATGGAGAATTTTAGCTCTAGGGGCATTTTAAGTTATTCTCATAATCGGAAGCCCGGTTATATAAACTCCGGTCATTGGTTTGGAAAGGCTAAGGGGCTATTGAGAATTAATAACAAAATTCTCATCATCAAAATCATTCATTATTATTTCTGAAACCATTTTTTATTGCCTTTTTTTTCGCATTTACTATGAATTCAAAGTTTTTCTTATTCATTTTACCACTCAGGATTACCGTTACAAGTGCACAACAAAGCCCGCCTTCACCTGTCTGCTGTAAAGGTGAATAGCCAATGGATCCCGCTGCCAAAACTCATATTCTTTGTTATACGCATTTACGGCATATCTAGATAATGCCGCAGTATTTTCTTATAATAACTTTTTAAACTCATGACCAGCGAATTTTAAAAATGAACCTTGTGCTGTTTCCTTTTTATTTAAACCATTGATCCGCCAAATCAAATGAATGTGATTGGGCATAATGACAAATGCAAATACATCAATCAATCCTCTTTCACTAAGCGTTCGCAATGAGCCGATGACCACTTCTTTAAATTTGTCATCTTCCAATAAATGATACCAACTGTTAATTGTGGCAGTCCAAAAATAGACCTCTCCTATTTCCATGTGTGACTTTCATTTTGGGCCATAAATAGTTTTAT
>JBGSMI010000278.1:0-39189 GCA_041740215.1 Ferruginibacter sp. | reverse complement strand
GAACCAAAGTTAAATGGCAAAATTGAAACAGCCTATGTTTACCAGGTGAAGGATGCCTTTTTACCAAATGTGGAAATTCCGGCACAACGAACTAAGCCATGGGGTACTGCTCATGCCGTATTGTGTGCAAAGGATGCCATTAAAGAACCGTTTGCAGTAATAAATGCCGACGATTTTTATGGTAAAGATTCCTTTGGAAAAGCTGCGGCTTTTTTAATACATGAGTGCAACGACAAAACTTATTCTATCATTGGTTATGAATTGGCCAAAACCCTTAGTGAGAATGGAACCGTAAGCAGAGGAGTTTGTGAAGTTGATAAAAACTTTAACCTCATCAGCATTAAGGAGCGTACAAAAATTTATCAGGAAGGAGACAAAATTGTGTATGAGGACAATGATGGTAAACATGAAGTTCCCTTTAATTCAAGTGTCTCAATGAATTTTTGGTGTTTTCCTCCAACCATGTTTGACGCAACAGAAAAACTGTTTCACGAATTTGTAAAGGCGAACCTCCAGGATATTAAATCGGAATTTTTTATTCCGTTGCTGGGCGATGATTTTGTGCAAAATCAAGGTGGAACTATCAAAGTGATTCCTACCTCTGCACAATGGTTTGGTGTTACTTACAAAGAAGATGCTCCCTCCGTAAAAGCAAGTGTAGAAAAACTGGTTGGAGATGGAGAATATCCCACTTCACTTTGGGCATAAAATAATTCGATTTTAAACCAGCCAAAGTTTTAAAAACTTATTTACCAATTTGCATCAACTGAATGATTCATTTCATTTGGTTGATGCTTTTTTGTTTGTAATCAAATCAAGTCAGTAGATATTTTTATCAAAAACATTAATAAATAAGTCTAAACAGGTTAATGCAATGTATTTTGGTAAAGTTTTTTCTGTTCTAAAAAGTTGTAGAATAGCACATTATTTAGAGTAGAATCGGCGCTCGAAGACAGTCGGATTGAACTGTAAATTTGTAAATATTGAAATAGTTTGTATTATCTGCAAATAAAAAAGCGGCCCTTCTTACAGGTGCCGCTTTAACAGGTTCTAGGGGTTTAATACATTTAATTACCAACCACCATAAAAATAAATTCTTCTATTTTCTTTACTTGTTGCACCCGGTCCAATCCCTTCAAATCAGAGTTGGTTGGCGTTTTAACAACCTGATATTTATCGTCCATTTTTTTAAGCTTTTCTATAATGCTGATGATGTTTTTTGATTTTGCAGCATATACCACACCATCTGCTTTTGAGTCCTTTGCAGTAATTACACCAATAATTTCGCCATTGCGGTTGATGACCGGTCCGCCACTGTTACCGGGATTTACAGAAACTGTTAATTGATAGGCTGTCGAGTCACCGTCATTGCCGGATTTGGCACTTAAGTATCCTTCGCCATAAACAATTTCATTACGCGGAAATCCCAACGTAAAAAACTGTTCTCCGAGTTCAGAATTTCCTTTCTTGATACTGTAAGGCAGATTGTTCAACGATTTAAAAGCGGTATCAACTATCTTTAAAATAGCCAGATCAGCTTCGTTATCGGAATACACCGCTTCGGCTCTGTAAAATTCGCCTTTCTTATTTTCAATATAAATATTTTTCATCCGGCTGATTACATGCGCATTTGTAACCAAATATCCTTTGCCATCAATCAAAAAGCCGGTTGCTCTAAAATCCACTTCCGGTTTAATAGGTTTAATACTTTGATCAGAGGTTGCCTGTGTAGACTTCAAAATACTGACGTCTCTTTTCGTTTTATTCAGTTGGTCAACAAGTACACGGTAATTTTCATTACCAATATTTTTTGTGTAACTAACCATTACACCCGTTGCCAATAAAGAAATAAAACCAGCAATAGAAGCGGCTACCGCTATATTACGTTTGTATTTATCCCAAAGTGAAATGATTTTGGCTTTTCCTGTTAACGGAGCCTGGCCGATTAAACCCTCTTGCATTAATTTGACTTCCACCTCATTAAGGTTATGTTTAAACGCTTTGGTTGTGCCAAATGCTTCCAGTCCCTGTAGAAAATATGTTTGCTCCACCACCAATTGATCCACTTCTGGGTCTTTCAGGCGTAGCTGTTCGAAAAACGCTTTCTCATCAGAAGTCATCTCTCCCTTCAAATAGCGCTCCACTGCTTCTAATAGTAAAATATCATCCATGTCTTCAGGTGTTTTTATATTGTGCAAAAAATAATTTCTTTAATCTTACCAGACATTTGTACTTCTGTGTTTTGGCATTGTCTGCGTTGGTGTATCCAAATTCACTTGCAATTTCCTGCATATTCTTTTTTTGCAGGTAGTAGGCATCCAATAAACTTTTGCAGGGTTCTCCGATCTTTGCCATTGCATGTTCCATTAAGATAAAATCGTCATTCTTTTTTTCGTGATCTTCAATTTCTTCTTCTACCGGAATAACTTCCTCCAAATTTTCAACCTGTGTACTAAATTTTCCTAGCTGCTGTAACCTTTTGAGCCATAAACGGCGGCAAATAGAATAAACGTAGGTTTTTATCAGACAATTTAATGAAAACGTTGCTGATCCTGACTTTTCGTATAGTACAATCATTGCTTCCTGAAAGATATCCCTGGCATCATCTACCGAGCCATTATTGTTGATTACAAACGATTGAATGGACGTATAGTTCTCACGATAAATCGATTCAATAGAATTTTTATCGTTACGGGCTAATCCTTTCAATAATTCCTGTTCGTGTTCTAATATATTCACCAGTCTATATTTAATACGTTTAAGGGTGTAATAGTAACCCAAAGCAACGAAAAAAAATTTTCTAAAAAAAGTTGGGTTACCTTTTTTAGCATTCCGTATTAATCAACAAATAACAATTAAAAATAAAAAAAATGAAAAAATTATTAGTATTCGCAGTTGTTGCTGCAACATTTGCATCTTGCTCTAATGGAGAAGAGAAAAAAGTAGATGAAGTTATAACTTCTGATACGACTACTGTTGTTACTCCAGTTCCTGCTGATACAACTATGGTTGTTACAGATACTACTGTAAAAACAACTGTTACTGTTGATTCAACTAAGAAGTAATTCTGATCCGGCTTCATTGCTTGTAAACTAGCTGGATTTATATACGAATTTTCATATGGCAAGCAATCGTTAATGACGCCCCTATTCTTAGGGGCGTCTACTTTTTTAAACAATTTGTAATTACAAAAAAACACTCGAAAGTTACTTTTTGATAATTGTTTGTCAAACATTTAGGTTTTTTGTTAAAAAAATATTGGCGAATATAATTTTATGCCCTACTTTCGTTTTTCAAATGACAATAGCAACAAATTTCGCCCGATTTTATTTTAACTACTATTTTAAAAATGGTCCGGGTGTCTTTTGTTAAAAACTGAAACTGACAATAACAGATTAACATAAAAGAGAATCCCGGCTAAATAGTCGGGATTTTTTTTTAGTCATTGTCAAAGGAAATATCATTTATTTAAAAAGCAACAAGTACAACAGATGAAAAATCAGGTGGGCAGCCTACTTACAGCATTAACGCCTATCCCTTTAACAGGTAAGGAAAATATTCAACCCTTTGCGAAAGTTGCGATTCAGGGGTTTGAGGGAAGTTTTCACCAGGAGGCGGCCCGGACCTTTTTCGGAAAGCATGTCGAGGTAATTTGTTGCACCACTTTTAGGGAGGTTGTGAAAATTGCTGCTAGTAAAAAGGAAAGTGATGGTGGCGTGATGGCGATTGAAAACTCCATTGCCGGTAGTATTTTACCCAACTACAATTTATTACAAAAAGGTAATCTTACAATCATTGGTGAAGTCTATTTGCAAATCAGGCAAAACCTACTGGTGAATCCCGGGGTTAAACTGGAAGATATCCGCGAGGTTCACTCTCATCCAATGGCAATACAGCAATGCTTTGGCTTTTTAGACAAATACAACTGGAAGCTGGTAGAAACAGAAGACACGGCGCTTAGTGCCAAACATGTTCGGCAACATCGTAGTAAACACATTGCAGCCATTGCCAGTAAACTGGCTGCTGAAATTTATGAGCTGGATATGATTGCGCCCAATATTCATACGCTTAAAAACAATTATACCCGGTTTTTAATTTTACAGCGAGAAGCTAACCCGGTAGTGATTGAAGGTGCAGATAAAGCTTCTGTAAATTTCCATACAGATCATTCAAAAGGAAGTTTAGCGAAAGTGCTCACCAAAATTGCGGAAGCAGGGATCAATTTAAGTAAGCTGCAATCATTTCCTATCCCGGGTAGCGACTGGTTATATTCATTTCATGCCGATTTAGAGTTTGATAATACCAGTCAGTTTTATTCTATGATTGAGGACATGAAAAAGATGACTGAATCATTGAAAATATATGGTGTGTATAGAAAAGGTAGATAAGCCGGACCGTATTCTAGAGTAGAAAACATAGTGATTAGAAATAATTTTTAAGAAAAAAGTTGTTATAAATGAGTATAAATATTGAATCGAAAGTTGCCATTGCTAAAAGGCTTGAGGGGATCGGCGAATATTATTTTTCACAGAAATTAAGAGAAATAGACGAGTTAAACAAGGCCGGTAAACAGGTTATTAATTTAGGCATTGGAAGCCCTGATTTACCCCCGCATTCCGAAGTGATCCGAACGCTGCACGAAGAAGCATTAAAGCCCAATCAGCATGCTTATCAAAATTATAAAGGCAGTCCGATATTAAGAAATGCGATTGCCAAATGGTACGGAAAATGGTATGGCGTAACATTGAATGCCGACACTGAAATATTGCCCTTGATTGGAAGCAAGGAAGGGATTATGCATATATGTATGACTTTTCTTAATGAAGGCGATTTGGTATTAATCCCAAACCCGGGCTATCCTACCTACCGAAGTGCTGCAAAAATTGCAGGGGCTCAACTGATTGAATATAAACTTGAAAAAGAAAATAACTGGTTCCCAAATTTTGCCGCCATCGAAAAAAATGATTTGCAAAATGTGAAGTTGATGTTTGTGAATTACCCACAAATGCCAACAGGGCAATTGCCAACACTTTCAATGTTTGAAGAACTGGTCGCTTTTGCAAAAAAGCATGATATCTTGTTGGTACATGATAATCCATATAGTTTTATTTTAAATGATCAACCGATGAGTTTACTTAGCGTGCCGGGAGCAAGAACCGTTGCCATTGAATTAAACTCATTGAGTAAATCGCACAATATGGCAGGGTGGAGAATCGGCATGTTGGTTGGTAACCCGGAAAGAATTAATGACGTATTGCGGTTTAAAAGCAATATGGATAGTGGAATGTTTTTACCGTTGCAACTTGCAGCAGCAAAGGCCTTGGAGCTCGAAAAAGAATGGCATGACGAAGTAAATAGAGTATATAGAAAAAGGCGGGAAAAAGTATTTAAGTTATTACAATTACTGAAATGCGAATTTGACAACAACCAGGCCGGTATGTTTGTATGGGCCGGTATTCCAAAAAAATATAAAGATGGATATGAATTGAGCGACCAGGTATTGTATCAATCAAATGTATTCGTTACACCGGGTGGAATTTTTGGAAGCGCCGGAGATCATTACGTAAGGGTAAGTTTATGCAGTACTGAAGAAAAGATTGATGAGGCCATTAAAAGAATAATAGCATCTCATTAACAAATTATGTCGGATGCTTTTAAATGAAATATTATCTAACAAATATTAAGAATGCACGCAGGAGAATCGTTAGTAGAAAAAGATGCAGCAGCAGTCGTTGACATACCCGGTGGTAAAATTTTGGAAGGTGCTGTAGTTACTATTGTCGGAGTAGGATTGATCAGCGGTTCATTTGCCTTGGCGATGAAAGAAAAGGGCTTTGCAAAAAAAGTAATTGGTGTTAGCAGAACTGAAGCCAGTTTAATAAAAGCAAAAGCATTGGGAATTATTGATGAAGCATTGCCTTTAGAAGAAGCGGTAGCCCAGAGTGATTTTATTTATGTAGCCATTCCAGTAGACGTTACGCTGCCTATGATGGAAAAAATAATGAACCTTGTTACGGACAAGCAAATTGTAGCCGATGCCGGTTCAACAAAGTTTGTATTGTGTGAGGCTATGGCAAATCACCCGATGCGTAAACGGTTTGTTGCTACGCATCCGATGTGGGGAACAGAGTATAGTGGTCCTGAAGCTGCGGTGAGAGGCGCTTTTGAAGGAAGAGCCTGTGTAATTTGCGAAAAAGAAAAGAGCGATCCTGATGCAGTGGATATTGTAGAAAATATTTATAAGGCTTTGGGGATGCAAATCATTTATATGGACGCACGCAGCCATGATGTTCATGCCGCTTACATCAGTCATATATCTCACATTACTTCATTTGCTTTGGCTAA
This sequence comes from Ferruginibacter sp., assembly GCA_041740215.1. GTDB lineage: Bacteria > Bacteroidota > Bacteroidia > Chitinophagales > Chitinophagaceae > Ferruginibacter. The sequence continues at coordinate 32,844 of JBGSMI010000278.1, read as the reverse complement.
TACTGTATTGGAAAAAGAGAAAGAAGAGGATGCGATTTTTGGACTGGCAGGTGGAGGTTTTGAAAGTACCGTACGACTGGCAAAGAGTAACCCGGCAATGTGGGCACCCATATTTATGCAAAACAGAGAAAATGTATTGGATGTGTTAAATGAGCATATTACCCAGTTAAGAAAATTTAAGGCCAGCCTTGAAAAAGAAAATCTGGAATATTTAACGGAACTGATGGAAAATGCTAATAAGATCAAGAGAATATTGAAATAGAGGTGAAAGATGAACGATGAAAGATGAATGATCTATGATCAATGATGACTGCTCATTTATTGACTATCTAGATTCGTAAAATAAATGCATCATGGTTTTTAGGGCAGCACTTGTGAGCGATATTCAACAAATTCAGCTAGTAAGAAATGCTGTAAAAGAAAACACATTGTGTAATCCGGCATTGGTTGAAGATATAGATTACGAAGAATACACAACTGTTCGGGGCAAAGGTTGGGCAGCGGTAGATGATTGTTTTGTGGTGGGATTTTCAATAGTTGATTTAGAAGAAAATAATATTTGGGCCTTGTTCGTTCATCCGGGTCACGAAGCAACTGGAATTGGAAAAGAATTACATCGCCTGATGCTGAGTTGGTATTTTGAGCAAACAAACGAAACAGTTTGGCTGGGAACTGAATATGGACAAAGGCAGAAAAATTTTATAACTACGTGGGATGAAAAGTAATGGGAAACCATGGTAACAAGGAGATGAAATTTGAAATGAGTTATGAGGCATACGTGGAGTTTTTAAATCGGTTGGAATAATAAAGATTATTTTGGAGCGATCCGTAACAGACAAATAAATAAAACCAACATAACCTATCAGCTATTAAGCTTTAAATCAAAAGGGATGTTGAAAATAGGAGTTGATCTTGGTAACATTAAAACTAATTTTACAATGCAAACACAAACAACAACAATGAAAGCGTTAATGCAGGAAAAATGGAATAAACGTCCGTTAATTATCAGTGGCCCATGTAGTGCCGAAACTGAGGAGCAGGTAATCGAAACCGCAACAAGACTTGCAAAAACTGGTAAAGTCGATATTTTAAGAGCTGGTATCTGGAAGCCAAGAACCAAGCCTGGCTTGTTTGAAGGGATTGGAGCCAAAGGATTATCCTGGCTGGCCCAGGCAAAGAAGATCACCGGGTTACCAACTACTGTAGAGGTGGCAACAGCAAAACATGTGGAAGATTCTTTACACTTTGATGTGGACATGCTTTGGATCGGTGCAAGAACTACAGTTAATCCATTTAGCGTTCAGGAAGTAGCAGATGCATTACGTGGGGTAGATATTCCTGTGCTGATAAAAAATCCAATCAATCCGGATCTTGAATTGTGGACCGGTGCAATTGAACGTATTCAGAAAGCCGGTATTAAACAAGTTGGAATGATACACCGTGGATTTTCTAACTATGGCAATACAGAATTCCGCAATGCTCCAATGTGGCATTTGCCAATTGAAATGAAACGCCGGTTTCCTGAAATGATTTTAATTTGCGATCCGTCTCATATCTGTGGCAACAGAACCAATTTACAGTCGGTATCTCAAAAAAGTATTGATTTGGATTTTGATGGTGTGATGATTGAAAGTCACATTGATCCGGATAATGCATGGAGTGATGCTAAGCAACAAATAACACCGGAGCGTTTGGCCGAAATGCTGGATGCACTGATATGGCGGTCTGAAAATACAGACAAAGAAGAATTTATAAATGCTTTGGCTACTCTAAGGGAGCAGATCAATCACCTGGACGACGAACTAATGTTATTGATTGGACAACGAATGAAAATTGCTGATAAGATTGGAGAATATAAAAGAGCCAACAACATCACCATTTTACAAACCAACCGGTGGAATGATATTTTGCAAAAGGCATTTATGAAAGGCGAAAAATTAGGTTTAAGCGAAGAGTTTATTACCAAGTATCTGGATGCGGTGCATTTGGAAAGTATCAATCACCAGAATAAAGTGATGAATAGCTAAACGCTAACTGGTATTTTTTATTATCAATTTTTACAGAACTTTTATTTTTTATAAGTGGCAATAAAAAAAGTTGAACATCTTTTTTCAGAGAAGCGGGTTAGCTATTATTTTGATGCCGGCTTTGCTTACCTGGAACAAATTGTACCTAAGGAACAAACAATTCTCATCACGGATGAAAATGTATTTGCAAGCCAGTCTGCTAAATTTACCGGCTGGAAAACAATTGTAATAAAGCCGGGTGAGGAATTCAAACAACAGGAAGCCGTAGACAAAATTTTTCAACAACTGATTGCATTTGAAGCAGACCGAAAAACTCTTATAGTAGGTGTGGGCGGCGGTGTTGTAACCGATATCACCGGATATGCTGCGAGTGTTTACATGCGTGGTTTAAAATTTGGGTTCATACCAACCTCAATTTTAGCAATGGTTGATGCCTCTATTGGCGGAAAGAATGGAGTGGATGTTGGTATTTATAAAAATTTGGTTGGCCTTATTAAACAGCCGGAATTTTTATTGTTTGACTATTCATTGTTGCAAACACTGCCACTGGTGCATTGGGTAAATGGATTTGCTGAAATCATCAAGCATGCCTGCATAAAGGATAAAGCTTTATTTGAATTACTGGAGCAGGAATCACTGGCGAATTTTCAATCGGATTGCAACAAATTGTCGGACCTGATTGAGCGGAATGTTCAAATAAAAACTGCCGTTGTTTTAAAGGATGAATTTGAACAAGCGGATAGGCGACTACTAAACTTTGGTCATACGCTGGGCCATGCAATAGAAAATAATTATCAGTTGCTTCATGGGCATGCCATAAGTATTGGTATGATGGCTGCTTGCTCTATTTCCGCAGCACTCAATCATTTTGATCTGGCTGAAAAAGAAAGAATAGCCAGGCTCCTTCAACAATATGGCCTTCCGGCCCATCTTCAGATTGACCATGAAAAAATATGGGAGATATTGAAGATGGATAAAAAAAGAGCAGGTAACAAAATGAATTTTGTTTTACTGAATAAAATTGGAGAGGCAGTTGTTCATCCCATTCCCTTCGATCAGTTAAAAGATTTAATTACTCAAAGTTTATAAGGTGACAGTAACAATCAACCCGGGAAAGATTTCAGGAATTATAAATGCGCCTACTTCCAAAAGCTCGATGCAGCGTGCCTGTGCTGCAGCCTTGCTGAATGAAGGGAAAACAATTATTTCAAATCCAGGTAACAGCAATGATGACCTTGCTGCTTTGGGCGTAATAGAAAATTTAGGGGCTGTTTATTTGAGTCCTCCCAACGAACTGATTGTGGAAAGTAAAGGAGTACAACCAGTATCGGGAGAAATGAATTGTGGCGAAAGTGGTTTGGGAATCAGGATGTTTGCACCCATTGCTGCATTGAGTAGCCAGGAAATAGTGATCAATGGTTCAGGAAGTTTGCTTAGCCGGCCAATGGATTTTTTCGACGAAATATTTCCTAAGCTCAGCATTCAGATTGAATCCAATAAAGGTAAACTGCCGGTTAAAATTAAAGGCCCGTTGCAGCCAACTGATATTACCATCGATGGCTCATTGAGTTCGCAGTTTTTAACCGGGTTATTAATGGCTTACGGAAAAGCAGCCACGAAACCTGTAACCATCACAGTTACCAATTTAAAAAGTAAACCATACATCGATCTTACGCTGAAGGTGATGAACGATTTTGGTTATAAGGTAATCAATCACCAGTATCAGTCTTTTGAAATTTACCCTGTTACTCCACCTCCAATGCAAACCATTCATTACATGGTAGAAGGAGACTGGAGTGGAGCTGCATTTTTATTAGTTGCAGGTGCCATTGCCGGTGAAATTACCGTAACGGGATTAGACGTTTTTTCAACGCAAGCTGATAAGGCAATTTTACAGGCATTAACCATGTCTCAAGCGGTGATGTCTATTGAGGAAAAACAAATTGTAATTGGTCCGGGTAAATTAAAAGCATTTCATTTTGATGCAACCGATTGTCCTGATTTATTTCCCCCACTGGTAGCATTGGCTGCTTTTTGCGAGGGTACTACTGTGATTGAAGGCGTGAGCCGTTTGGCATACAAGGAAAGCAATCGTGGTTTAACATTGCAACAGGAGTTTGGTAAAATGGGTGTTGAAATAAAATTACAGGATGACCTGATGTTGGTGAAAGGTGGCAATGGAGTAACCGCTGCCAGGGTTCATTCAAATCATGACCACCGCATAGCGATGGCTTGTGCTGTTGCCGGACTAAAAGCAACTGGCTCAATCGTGATTGATGAGGCAGAGGCCATCAACAAATCGTATCCTGATTTTTATGAGGATTTAAAAAAATTAGGCGCAACAGTCAATCAGTAAGTGCAGTACATTTTAGGAAAGAAAAAGGATCTATCAATCATTATAAACTAAAAGCCCCTTTAGGGTTTGGGGCACAACATTATGAATAGTTTTGGCCGAATTTTTAGAGTAAGTATTTTTGGTGAATCACATGGTGAATGTGTGGGAATAAATGTTGATGGATGTCCTGCTGGTTTGCCATTATCTGTAGATGATTTTACAACCGATATTGAAAGAAGAAAGGCGGGCGCCAAAGGAACAACGCCACGCAAAGAAGCCGATCTTCCAAGGATTATGAACGGCGTATTCAATGGTAAAACTACCGGTGCTCCCATTACAATTCTATTCGATAATACCAATACCCGCAGTGGCGATTATGAAAAGCAACGTGCGGTGCCAAGGCCAGGTCATGCAGACTTTGTTGCAAGCAGAAAATACGGCGGCTTTGAAGACTTTAGAGGTGGCGGACATTTTAGTGGACGTTTGACAGTTTGTTTGGTAGCCGCAGGCGTAATTGCTAAAAAACTCTTAGATAATATCAAGGTAGTAGCTACTATTTTAGAAATAGGGGGCGAGGCAGATTCTGAAGTTGGTTTGCAAAAAGCAATTGATGCAAAAGATACAATCGGTGGTATCGTAGAGTGTAAAGTGAATGGCTTGCCAATTGGTTTGGGAGAACCATTTTTTGATTCTGCGGAATCCGTAATCAGTCATGCGGTATTCGCCATTCCCGCCGTTCGTGGAATTGAATTTGGAACAGGTTTTGCCGCCGCAAAAATGTTTGGCAGTCAGCACAACGATTCTATCGAAAACATGGATGGAACAACAACTACCAATCATGCCGGCGGTATTGTTGGTGGCATTACCAATAGCAATGAACTGGTTTTCAGAATTGCCATTAAGCCCACTTCATCTACCCCTAAAGTGCAACAAACCATCAATGTGGAAACAGGTGAGATAGAAGATTTTTCTGTAAAAGGAAGACATGATCTTTGCATTGCTTTGAGGGTGCCCGTTGTTTTGGAAGCAGTCACTGCTTTTGTGCTGGCCGACCTCATGATGATAGAAAAACAAATTCCCCGTACTATCAAATAAAATACTACACCATGCACCACTATATCGTAAACGCTTCTATTCAAATTCTTCCGATTGTTCAGGACAGGCATCCTTATGAATGGGTTGATGAAGCAATTGCTGTCATTCAGCAATCCAACGTGAAATATGAAGTGGGTGCTTTTGCCACAACGCTTGAAGGCAAATATGAAGACGTAATGAAGGTGATCAATGATGTGAATGAATACCTTTTACAAAAGGGCTGCTCAGAATGGATCACCAGTATTCAACTTCAAATACGAAGTAACAACGATATTACCGGAGATGAAAAAACGGTTAAGTTTCAGCCCAATAGCTGATTACAAATCAGCGGTAAATTTTCTCACTTATATTTTTGTCTTTCAAGCAGATACTACTTTTATTCAAATAAGGCATTCTTTAATTGAATTCACAATTGAACCGGTACCTGAAAAAGTTTACATCGCTCCACTTCGCTTTTAGCTGCAAATAATTTTTAGCCTGAAAACGAACTACACAAATATTATCAAAATGCAGCGGTTCTATTAATTCAGCATTGTGATAATTTCTATAACCATGATTACTTGGCAAAATAGAAATTGAAAAAGCGCAATCTCATAAACTGTCTTTAATTTGGTTTAAATCTTTTTATTCGCAAATTTTTAAAAAGTAGTGCAGCACAATATTAATTTCTTTTATTCGCTGGTGGTAGTTATCTATCCCATTGAGCAATGGATTATAAAGGTTATCTATAGGGCATCTCTAAAAACTCACCTCTCCTTTCTTTTGGAGTGTACTAAAGGTGAGGTCAAATAAAAAATGAGTTTTTAGAGATGCCCTGTATTCATTTTTAACATGCGAGCAATTTAATCAAAAGTATTAACGTAATAGGAAAAGGTAAGGCGGGCCTTAAACTATTTTTTTGCAAAAACTGATTGGTGATTCATCCGGCATTTATTTTTTTAAAGTTTCATAATATTTTGACGGGAGACGGATTGCTCCTAATTGCAGGTAAGGTAGATTTAATCAGGAAGCTGACTTTTTAGAACAACAATAGCCCGATTCAAAAAATTAACACCTATACCGATTTATTGTTAGTGCTATTTATTATCTTGTTGAAGTTTATTGATCTTTGGGGAAACCCACCTATATAAAACCGTACCAAAAAAGCAGCACTATTTTCATCTTGTATATGAGTAAACAAATTACATCAGCTCTCTTATTTACTTTTTTGACTTGTTGGATGTTAATAATATCCTGCAATAATGGAGCCTCACTTCGGGAGAAAAAAATTGTGGCGGACCCAGACAGGATGGATAAGGAAACGAGTGAGAGTATCAAGCATGCCTTAACCTATGCCTTGCAACATAATGGGAAAATTGATGACAGTGTTAATTTGAAATTGATTGGGCCGGTAAATGAATATTATAAAAGTAATGAACATGCAAATATTTGGAGCCGCAGGGAAAAGTGGATGCCGTTGACCGATTCATTAATTAGTTTCTTACAAAACTGCGAAATGTATGGCTTGTTTCCCGGCGATTATCATTTGAAAAATTTACGATCGTTAAAAACGCAATTAGATAGAGATTCCTTAAAACGTATGGATGCAGAATTGTGGATGCAAGCAGATTTAATGTTAACGGATGATTTTATGCATGTAGTGCGAGATTTAAAAAGGGGCAGGCTTCCGGTCGACAGTACTTTTCTTAAAAAGTCAGATGTGCCAGGGAACAAAATCTTTTACACCGCAACGTTGGTTTCCCTCGTCCAGAATGGGAATTTTGCTGCGCTTATCGATTCGGTTCAGCCTAAGCATTTTGGTTATCAGGAATTGCAAAAGTGCCTACCCCGTTTTTTGGATAGTATGGATAGAACAATTTATACATACGTAACTTATCCGTTTAAAGCCCATGATGAAAAAGATTCCATTTTTTTTGTAAAAAATATCCAGAAAAGACTATTGGAGAGCGGTTGTAGCAACGCCGAAACTGAATTGCCAGATTCGATTGAGTTGAATAAAGCTATAAAAAAATATCAAAAAAAGAAAGGCATCAAAGCCGATGGAAAAGTATCCGCATCACTGGTACGGTTATTAAATCTGACAGATGTGGAGCGCTTTAAGCGTATAGCAATCACATTAGATCGCTACAAACAATTACCAGTTGAAATGCCGGAAAAATATATTTGGGTAAACCTGCCAGCTTATAACCTGAAACTTTGGGATCATGATACGGTTGTGTTTGAATCTAAAATAATATGTGGTAAACCAGCAACGAGAACACCTCTTCTATATAGCGTAATATCTGATATGGTTACTTATCCTACATGGACAGTTCCTACAAGTATCATTGCCAAACAGTACCTGCCTAAACTAAAGGCAAACCCAAATTATTTAACCCGTATTGGTTTACGGCTGGTTAATAATAAAGGCGAAACTGTAGAAGGCGGTGCTGTCAACTGGGGAAAATATACAAAGGGGATACCTTACAATGTGGTGCAGGCTAGTGGCGACGGCAATGCGCTGGGAATAATGAAGTTTAATTTTAGCAATCCCTATAGTGTCTATTTGCATGATACCAACCAACGGTATCTCTTCGACAATGCATCACGGGCATTAAGTCATGGTTGTGTGCGGGTGCAGCAATGGCAGCAACTGGCATTTTATATTTCAAGAAATGACAGCATGAATTTAAAGGAGGGTGAATCAATGCGTTATAACACAGACTCTATCAAAAGTTGGTTAAAAGCCAAGGTTAAAAAGCGACTACCCGTAAAGAATGGAATTCCTTTGTTTATTACCTATTTTTGTTGCGAAGGCAAGAGTGAAAAAATCAGGTTTTACGAAGACATTTACGGGGATGATAAACTAATGCGGGAAAAGTATTTTTCAAATAAATAAATTTCGAATTTATATCCTTACTATGAACAAAATTTTACCAACGCTTAAATCTACAAGCAATCCAGTTTATGTACTTTTTATTTGTCTTTTCTTATTTGCTTTCTCTTCGTCATTCGGTCAAAAAAGAAATAATGCCAAAGTAACTACGAAAAAAGCGTCCAGTAAGCGGGTAATTTATGGTCTTGCAAGTTTCTATGCAAATAAGTTTAACGGCAGAAAGACTGCAAGTGGAGAATTATTTAGTCAAAAAAAGTTTACTTGTGCCTGTAATATGTTGCCACTGGGCACCTGGGTAAAGGTAACGAACGTACGAAATGGCAGATCGGTGATCGTTAAAGTAAACGATAGGCTGCATCCCAAAATGCGCCGGGTAGCGGATCTCTCTAAGGCTGCTGCTACAAAACTGGGATACACCGCACAAGGATTGGTAAGAGTTAAGGTGGAGGTATTGGGTAAGAAGAATCCGGTTTTATAATACATGTTTGCGATACTACGCTTTACGCCTTTTCAATGCTGCGAAAGGCAATACGATAGAGGGTATTGAAATAATTTTTATGATTTGATTTGAAGCAACTACTTTTGTCCATTACAAGAAAACTAACATAATATGAAGAAAATTATTCTATCTGTTTTAACTTTTGGCTTACTTTTAAATTCTTTCGCTCAGGAAAATTATAAAAAACTTCCTGCACTGGGGCTCCATTTCCTTTTTAATGATTTTAAAACCGCTTCTGAATTAAGAACAGGTGGTTTAGCAAATGTAATAAGAAACAAAAACTGGTTAAAATCCGATCGGATGAATGTAGGGCTTGGATTGAGTTACATGGAAGGGTTGAGTAATAATCTTGATTTTGTTACCACTGCTTCTGGTTCTTTTGTTGATTACCCTGTGCCTGACAAAGCAAGTACGGGTATTAAATTTTTATTAGATGTAACTGCCGTTGCAAATCTAAAATTACTTTCAGATCACTATGTTGTATCGCCGTATCTTTCTTTAGGTGCGGGTGTTTCAAAGGCTGGCGGCTATTACGGAGCATTTATTCCCGCTGGAGTTGGAATACAAATTAACCTGTTGGATGAATCGTTTATCATGTTGAATTCGCAATATCGTGTACCCATTACAGAGAATGTGGCCTACCATCTTTACCACAGTATTGGGATTGCAGGAAACATTAAAAAGCGCAAAGAGGTTGCAGTGGCCCCTTTACCAACACCACCACCTGTTGAAGCTCCAAAAGATAGGGATGGTGATGGTGTGATGGATGAAAATGATAAATGTCAGGATGTTGCAGGCGTTGTTTCTTTACAAGGTTGTCCTGATAAGGATGGGGATGGTATTATTGATGGTGACGATAAATGTCCTGCCGTAGCTGGATTAGCTAAATACCAGGGATGCCCTGTACCAGATACTGATAAAGATGGCATCAATGATGAAAATGATAAATGTATTGATTTGCCAGGTGTTGCCCGTTACCAGGGTTGCCCAATTCCGGACACGGATGGTGATGGCGTTAATGATGAAGAAGATAAATGTCCGAACGAAAAAGGGTTAGCTGAAAACAAAGGTTGCCCGGTTATGGCTGACTATGAGTTCAATGCAGATAATATTCAGTTTGTTACTGGAAGTGCAAAATTAACAAGTGCAGCTAAAACTGAATTAGATAAAGGTGTTACAATTTTAGCGGAACATACTGATTTAAATGTGGCAATCAATGGCTATAGTGACATTACAGGCAAAGCCGCAACTAACCTGGTGCTTTCTCAAAAAAGAGCTGATGCGGTTAAAGCTTACTTTGTTGCAAAAGGTATTAACGCAGAACGGTTAACGTCCACTGGTTTTGGTGTGGAAAATCCTATTGCAGATAATGCAACGGCCGCTGGTCGTACAAAGAATAGAAGAGTGGAATTTAAAGGAAATAATTAAATTCATTTTGATAAATATAAAAGGCCCTCTGCATTGCAGGGGGCTTTTTTTTACCTACTATTTTCTTATTTCGAAAGAATGCTTTCATACACAGACTTCAACGGCCTGCTTTATTTATTACTTTTGCATTCCTGATTTATTGCAATATGGGAAATATGAAACTTAGCCTGGTAGTTATGGTTTGGTATCATTTAGATTGGCTTCGGCAGCGAAAATGTTTAAGGCCTAAAACATGTCTGCAATTCTTTCATCAAATAATAAAAAGGCGATAAAATATGGCAAAAATTGGCATTAACATAGCAACAGGAAGTTTACAAAAAGAGGAGATCATTGTAGGGATAGATTTGGGTACAACTAACAGCCTTGTATCTTTTATACACCCGGAAACAAGGCAGCCAGTCGCACTGAAGGAGCATGGAAGTAGTTCTTTGGTTCCATCGGTTATTTATTTTGATGAAAATGGAAATATCACTGTAGGAGAGGAGGCCAAAAAGAAATTAATAACCGCCCCACAGAATACTATTTTTTCCGCCAAAAGATTGATGGGCAAATCTTACAATGACATAAAAGACAACGCATCTTTTTTTTCCTATAAAGTAATTGATGACAATAAGGATGGCTTGGTAAAAGTACAGGTGGGTAATAAATTTTATTCTCCGGTTGATTTATCTTCTTTTATACTAAAGGAATTGAAACAACGGGCGGAGCATATTTTAAAAACGCCGGTTAATAAAGCTGTAATAACTGTGCCTGCATATTTTAACGACGCACAGCGTCAGGCCACCCGTGATGCAGGTAAATTGGCCGGACTGGATGTATTGCGAATTGTGAATGAGCCAACTGCTGCAAGCCTTGCCTATGGTCTTGGCATGAATAAAAATGAAGAGAAAACGATTGCCGTTTATGATCTCGGCGGCGGCACTTTTGATATTTCTATTCTAAGAATTAGTAATGGAATATTTGAGGTGTTATCTACGAATGGAGATACTTATTTGGGAGGAGATGATATGGACAATGCGATTGTAAAATATTGGTTGCAACAGTCAGGCTTATCCGAAGAAGATTTAAAAATGAACAGGGAGTTTGCTCAGGCCATCCGGCTAAAAGCAGAAATAGCTAAAATTCATTTATCAGACAATGATGATTTTGAAGATGAGTTAAATGGGGATCAGTTAGCAATTAGCAAAGTAGTATTCAATGGTCTTATTCAGCCGATGGTTGATAAGTCGATCGCTTCCTGCAGGGCTGCATTAAAAGACGCCACACTAAAGACCAGCGATATCGATGTGGTGGTAATGGTGGGTGGCTCAACAAGAGTGCCACTGGTAAAAGAAAGTATCAGTAGCTTTTTTGGGAAACCGGTAAATGATTCAGTAAATCCGGATGAAGTGGTTGCCCTTGGCGCCGCCGTGCAAGCCGATATTTTGGCTGGTAATAATAAAGAATTTTTATTGCTCGATATAACACCACTTTCGCTTGGTATTGAAACCATGGGCGGTCTGATGGATGTATTGATTCCAAGGAATTCAAAAATCCCCAATGCTGTTGCCCGTCAATATACAACACATAAGGATGGTCAAAGCGGTATAAAAATATCGGTTTACCAGGGTGAAAGAGATATGGTAAGTGATAATCGAAAACTGGCTGAGTTTAATTTGACAGGTATTCCCGGTATGCCAGCAGGTTTGCCCAAGGTTGAAGTAAGTTTTATACTCAATGCAGATGGTATTTTGGTGGTAAAGGCGAAGGAATTGAGGAGCGGTGTTGAGCAAAGCATTGAAGTAAAATCGCAATTGGATTTAACAGATGAAACATTGGAGAAAATGTTGCTCGACTCTATAACACATGCAGAAGAAGATATTGCAAACCGTGCCCTTGTTGAAGCAAGAACAGAAGGAGAGCAGATGTTGGCAACGACTGAAAAATTTATTCAGAAAAATTCAGCCCATTTAACACAGGAGGAATTAATGCAAACTGCTGCTGCCATGCAGTCATTGCAATTATCACTTACTATGGATGATAAAGATTTGATTCATTCCAAAATTGAAGCATTGAATGAAATATCTAAACCTTATGCAGAACGCATCATGGATATCATTGTTGGTGAAGCTATGAAGGGGAAGGTGGTTTAGTAGCGGGCAAAAACAAAATCAAGCAGTAAACTAAAAATAGAAAGGCACTCAACACCATCCCCCATATTACAACGGTGGGTTCAAATGTAAAACTGATAATATTTTGGCCTTTGGTCACAGGCGCACTCATAAAACTAAGTCCGGCTTTTTCAATCGGTCTCTTTATAGTGCCATTTTGATAAAACCAATGTGGATAATAATTTTGTTGTAAAACAATATTGGTCAAACTGTCAACTTTGGCAATTATTACTATTTTATTTGGATTAAATGATTGAATGTTCAGATTGTCAGCCTCAATTGCACCGAAAGGAGCTTCAATAAAAATAAATGGTTGGTTTAAAAAATTGTCATGTGGAAATTGTCCATAATTTTTAAAATATTCATTCATGTTTTTCAACACAATAGGATAGGAGACCTGTGTAGTTACACCAATTTGTTTGTTATAGAAACTCCAGTCACCCAACATAGCTTCATCTTCCGAAGAGAGGGTGTCTATGTTTTTAATTGGCTGCAATATGGGGATGGGGATTCCTTTTGGCGACCTGTTAATTACCGATTGAACCTGCGCTAAGGATGCCTTTCCAGCGCCTGTAAATGGAATATTTAACAAACAGGCAAGTACCATATCTGCTACAACTATGTTTTTCAACAAATCCCATTTTTTCAATTGAATACTTTGTTTAATTCTAAATAATATAAATAGCTGAATAAATCCCTGAATAAAAATGGTGTCGTAAAACGTTATTGAATCTACCAAATATTTCAATTTTCCAGCCATCCCGCTTTGTAAATTAATGCTGCTTATATTGACGAGAATGCTTTGTTTACTATTGATAGCACTGTAAAGGCCAAAGATGGTGAAGGTCATTAAAGCTACTCCAACCAGATAGTAAACCCATTTAAGAGTACCGCTAAAAGATTTCTTTTGCTCAATGAATTGATTCAATGCCATTGCCCCAATTACAATAAAGCATAGCAATCCAAAGATCCTGAATTCACCGTTTAACCTTACATAGCCAATAAAGGGAATAAATTGAAAGGCAAAGATCTTGAATATTCCGCCGGTAGAGAGTAACGTAAATGCCCCTCCTGTGATTAATAGAAATTTCTGCCAGCCATTTTTTTTATTTACACAGGCAAATAGAAAAAATATTAGTAGGGCAATACTGAAGTAACCGTTACGCATACTGGGGTCCGTATCATAAAATTCATTATTCTTTACAGTGGCAAAAGGAAGTAAAGCACTGATCCAACTTTTAAAATTTGTTGGATTGGACAAAGAATCCGCCAGGCTTATTTTTTCTCCACGTACAAAAAATGGCATGATATCCAGATACCCGCTAATCATACCAGCGGAAAGCAACAACAGTAACAGCAAAAAGGCAAAATGTAAAATTGCTAGTGTTTTAAATCGAAGCTGTAGCGGTAAGTTAGACTCATTTCTTACCGTATAATAAATCAATACGACAAGAAAGAAATAAAAGGAGCCGATTGTTATACCCGGATGAGCCGAACTAACCAGTAAGTAAAAAAGCAGTACGGCCCGAATCATATTTTTTACCGAAAATGTTTCTAAAAGAAATAGATAGCTCCAGAAACACCAGGGTAAAAATGCGGCGCCACTTAACCAGTTAAAATGTTGTAGATGTCCGACATTGTATCCACAACACATAAAGACTGTCGCGGCAATTATCCGAACGCTCCGATTTAATTTCCAAATACCTGTGAGCTGGTACATACCAATACCTCCCAATAAAATATACAACAATACTTCCAGGGTTAGCGTGTAAGCATTATAACCAACAGTAGCTGCAATCAGCCATGTCACCGGACTCCAGTACCCACCGCTCATATCTCCATACTGCGGAATACCGAAATTGATATATGGATTCCATAAAGGAAGATAGCCGGCATGGATGCTCTCACTCATGAAAAATTTTGGCGGAAAATATCCAACAAAAGCGTCGTTTTTTATGAAAAATAAAAAAGAGGATACCGGTAAGAAAGCAATGACAAGAACTATAAGGAAAAAGAAAATTAATTTTATCGATAGCTTGTATGGATTTGCGTAAACTTGCATGGAATAAAAATACATCAATATTAAAATATGGCACAAAGAACTTTCGATGATTTTGATAAGCATGCAAATCAATACAGGGAAATACATACCCAAAATGTGAAATTAACTGGCGGTGATAGTTTTTATTTTGTGAACCAAAAAGTATTGATTTTAAAAGGAAACGAAAATAGCAATAATTTAAAAATGCTGGATGTGGGTTGTGGCGATGGTGAGACAGAGGTGTTTATTCAAAAACATTTGCCAGGCTGGAAAGTAACTGCAATAGATGTATCTGCGTCCTCTGTCAATGCAGCTATTGAAAAAAATATTGAAAATACCAGCTTTCAGCTTTTTAATGGAACCGATATTCCTTTTACTGATAATAGTTTTGATATTGTCTTCATTGCTTCAGTACTGCACCATGTAGACTTCTCCCTACACGGGGTTATGATGAATGAGATTTATCGTGTTCTAAAACCGGAAGGCAGATTGTATTTGTTCGAGCATAATCCTTTAAATCCATTTACTCAATATCTTGTTAATACATGCGATTTTGATAAAGATGCAAAGCTTCTTTTTCATTGGTATTGTAGAAAAATGCTTAAAAAAACACGGTTCATTTCTGTAAAAATAAAATTCATTCTTTTTTTTCCCAGAAAAGGTTTTTGGGGAAAATTAAACGGAGTAGAAAATGCCTTAAGCTGTCTACCACTTGGAGGACAATATTTTTTCAAATGCATTAAATAGCCGGGTTAGAACTAAGGTTGTGCAGCATCTGAAATATTTGTTTTATTAACGATGTAGAGTTGTCTGTTTCTCACGGAATCGTTTATTCTGCTAATATATTCTCCGATAATACCAATGCTCAATAATTGAATACCACCCAGAAATAAGATGGTTACCATCATTGATGCCCAACCGGTGATTGTTTGCCCCCATACAAGTTTTGCCATTAAAACATACGTGATGTAAAAAAATGAAAAAAATGAAACAATGATTCCACTTATGCTCGCAAATTTTAGAGGGAAATTTGAAAAGCTAGTAATGCCGTCGATAGCAAAACGGAACATGGTTTGGTAGCCAAAATTTGTACTTCCATTCTTTCTCGCTTCACGCTTATATTCGATGAAAGTCTCCTTAAAGCCAAGCCAGGCGATCTGACCTCTTAAAAACTTACGATGGTCCTTCATCCTTAGCAGTTCATTGCAAACTTTTCTATTCATCAGTCTGAAGTCACCGGTATCTATGGGTATATTTACATCTGTGATTTTATTAATCAAGCGATAGAAGAATTTTGCTGATAATTTCTTTAGAAAAGTTTCACCTTTCCTTATTTCACGTTTTGCATAAACTACATTATAGCCTTCCTTAAGCTTTTCGAATAAAGTTTCTATTAATTCTGGGGGATCCTGCAGGTCGCCATCTATAAACACGACGTGCTCTCCTATGCATTTCTCCAGTCCCGCAAACAAAGCCAATTGATGCCCAAAATTTCTGCTGAAACTGATATATTTTACATTAGAGTCTTCGTTTGCAATTTTCTCTATGGCTTGCAATGTTCTGTCTTTACTACCATCATCCACAAAAATGATTTCGTAGCTGTTGGATATCTTTTTTAGAACTGAATTGAGCCTGGTATATATTTCATACACATTTTTTTCCTCATTCAATAAAGGGGCAATAACTGATATTTCGGTGGACATTTTCGCTTAATTTATTTTGTAAACTATATACGCATCGTTTTCAAAACTAATGGGGAATAAAATTTTGTGTTGATATAACGCAACATTATGTTTTTCTAAATATAAATAAACCGGATAAGTTTTCCACCTGTCATCTACTTTTTGTTGAAGCATCAGATTTTTGTAGGCATTTTTTTTACTTTCAATATTAAAGGTAAGTATCGGGTGGGGTATCCATCCTTTGTAGGGTGAGTAGAGCTGTATGTAACTAGTAAGTTCTTCTGAATGGTCTGGGCCAATAACCCAACCTTGTTCGGATTTTTTCGTAAAAAAATCAAGTAATTCTTGCTTGCCTTTAGTAAAAAGAACACCAGTTTTATTGTATGAGCTATTCAGGTAAAACCACATGATATTATCAGATAGAAAAATAAATATGCAGATGGCCGAAACAAATTTCATGAATATGCTTTTCTTATCCTTTAGTTTTTCAATAACCGAACAAATTCCAGGAAGTGCGAACAGGAAAAAACCTGCGTACACATACCCCCTGGTATAATGTAATGGCTGAATTGGCTTGATGGCAAACCCATGAACTGACAATAAAAAGGCAAATAAACCCCAGCAGAAAAACAATCGGTTTACCGGTGAAATGAATTGCTTTTTAAGCAGTGGGATATTTTTTACCGCCAGGAAAGAAAGCAGCCAAACAATGGAATAGGCCGGTAAGAAATGCCATATTTTGTAACTCCAATCCAGTGCTACCTGTTGAGAAATGATCCTTGATACCGCAAAATGGCGCAGCCATACACCATAATATATTATTTGAAAAAATAACGCAGCGGTTATAAATATATAGTCCTTCTTCCTTAGCCAGGAAGAACGTACATAAAAAAATTCCATCGAGGCCCAGGCAAATATTATTACTAGTATTTCAGTAGAGGAGTAAGGATGGGAAATGGTTAGCAATACAATCAATAAAACTGCAGTAGCAAAGGCTTTTTTTAAAACCATTAGAATGCTCAGTACAAATAGAAAATGATAAAAAGCCTCCAGAGGATATATAAGTGATCTGCCAAAATTAAGGCACCACCACCCTTGTCCCGGATCAAGAAAAAAGATATGGTCAAGGGATGATACCATATTGTTAAATTTGAAAAAGTATAGCGCTACTCCAATTAAAGCCAATAAGCCTCCACCCCAGCAAAAAAGTACCGAAATAAGCGTGAGATATTTTTTCTCAGGTAATACCGTGTATAAAAGGGAAACCACTACACGCATAGTAAAGAGGGTGAATAGCATTCCAAAAATGGAAAGTATAAATCCCGGATCCAGGGCGGACCATTTCCACACATATCCTAAAATGAAAATAGGTAGTTGAAAAAATATTTTGGGAGACAATGAGTCATCATCCAGCGGGTATTGGTACAATAATGCGGCATTCCCTGTCTGGTATTCCTTTGCGGCAATCATGTAAAGCGCATGCTCAGATTGAATCAAACCACTCGGTCGATGTTCTGCGTCGTGATAAAAAAAATGGGCACAATAAAAAATGATAATAGGAATAGAAAGCAGGAGCGATAGAAGCCATTTTTTTAAATTGTTGTTCATGAAGGCGACATAATTAAAATTGGTGTTTTTATTTGGATCATAAATACACCTGTTGCAGAAATTCAGGTGGAGGAAATAAAAAAAGTATGAAATTGAGAAACTACTTCAATTCTGTAAGGCGTTTCACATATTTCCCAATCATATCAAACTCAATATTTATTTCAACACCTTGTTCTAAATATTGCATATTCGTATGCTCGTAAGTGTAAGGGATAATGGCTACCATAAAACTATCCGCATTCACGTTAAAAACAGTAAGGCTAATCCCGTTTAAAGAAATGGAGCCTTTTTCTATAACCAATGCCGCAAATTTAGCATCAAACTGAAATGTATATTCCCAGCTACCTTCTTTTTCTACTATTTCAACACAGGTAGCAACAGCATCTACATGGCCCTGAACGATGTGTCCATCTAACCTTCCATTCATTTGAAGGCATCTTTCCAAATTAATTACTGAATTTATTTTCCAACTATTTAAATTGGTCTTTTTTAACGTCTCTTCAATTGCAGTGATCCTGTGCCATCCGTTTTTAACTTCTTCCACTGTAAGGCAGACCCCGCTGTGGGCAACGCTTTGATCGATGCTTAGTTCGTTTGAGATAGCGGACTCTATCCAAAATGTCTTATTTGTTCCAGATGTGATGATCTCCTTTATCGTACCTTTTTTTTCAATAATTCCTGTAAACATGTGGCAAATTTACTTTTTTTTCTTACTTGGATTTTGAATTTTAAAAAATACTTCTATCTTTGCGCTTCTAAAAAAAACTACCAAAGGAGGTATATCAAATGTTAATAATAGACTCAAAGGATTGCGAAAACATCGACAAGGCTTTAAAGAAGTATAAGAAAAAATTCGAAAAAAGCCGGGTATTACTACAATTAAGAGAAAGACAGGCTTTTATAAAGCCTTCCATCAGACGTCGTACTCAAGTGTTGAAAGCTGTCTACAAGCAGAATATAGCAAGTGGTAAAATAGACGTTTAGGTCTGTTTATTACGATCGTAATATTTAAAACTGATAACCGGTTACTTTGTAACTTTGGTTATCAGTTTTTTTATGCCCCAAAGAAATCAGACACACATAGAGCGTTTTTTAAATTACCTTACTTTTCAAAAAAGGTATTCACCACATACCATTAGTTCTTATCAAAATGACCTAACAGGCTTTTTCGATTTTGTAGAACAACTTTTTGGCAACACCGCACTTAGCGATATCAATTCCTCCTATATCAGAAGCTGGCTGGCAGGTATGAAAGAAAAAGGGATGGAATCAAAATCCCTCAACAGGAAAATATCCACTCTCAAATCCTTTTTTAAATACCAGTTAAAGCAGGGATTGATCGCTACAAGCCCTACTGCCACCATTATATCTCCAAAAATTAAAAAGCGTTTGCCACAATTCATTGCTGAAAAAGACATCAACACTTTGTTTAATTATGTAGAGTTTCCAGACAACTGGGATGGAAAAACACACAAATTAATACTGCAACTTTTTTACAACACAGGAATGCGGCAGGCTGAACTGGTAAACTTAAAAGAATCGCAGGTAGACCAAAGCAACAGCAATATAAAGGTTTTGGGTAAAGGGAAGAAAGAAAGAGTGTTGCCAGTAAGCAAGGAGTTAATGGGTTTAATTCAGCAGTATATGCAAAATAAACTGATACGTTTGGCTCAATTTGACACTGAAGTTTTGTTGGTAAATTCAAAGGGAAAAAAATTGAATCCCAGATATGTGTACACTCTTGTTAATCGCTATCTATCTTTGATCACCACCATCGATAAGAAAAGCCCCCATGTGCTTAGGCATACATTTGCTACTCATTTAATGAATAATGGTGCAGACCTGAATGCGGTAAAGGAATTATTGGGACACAGCAGTCTGGCCGCTACGCAAATTTATACACACAATTCGATTGAGAAGCTAAAGGATGTTTATAAAAGAGCCCATCCAAAGGCATAATTTGAGTAGCATCGCAATAATGTTTCCAAATATTTGTTTTAAAGGGCAAGCATTTCTTTTTTGTATTTCACCACGGTATTAAGTAACTTGTATTTGGAATTAAACACTATTAATTTTAAACAGTTTTGCCTATGATTTTTTAAGTTTACCTGTTTTTCACACAATTGTTCATTAATTAAAAATTAGATTGCTATGAACGTAAACATTCAAACAGTGCATTTTGATGCAGATTCAAAGTTGGTATCTTATGTAGAGAAAAAGCTTTCCAAGCTCTTTCACTTACACGATAAGATCACGAAAGTAGATGTGTATCTAAAACTTGACAATGTAGTACACAAAATCAAAGACAAGGTGGCTGAAATTCAGGTCCACATTCCTAAGTGCGATATCTTCGTAAAGCATTCATCCAAATCGTTTGAAGAAAGTTTTGATGAGGCTCTTGACTCAGTAATTAATCAAATAAAGCGAAAAAAAGAACGGCTTGCCGCATAGAAAAAGCCCCCGATTTTCGGGGGCTTTTTTATTTCTTATTTTGCTACTTTGCTGCTGCTTTAAAAAACTTTAAAAAAATCTTTTACAAAATTTTAGAATTAATCAAATATACCTACCTTTGCCATCCCAAAAATAAAGGTGCTTGGCAGCATCCAAAATTTAAGGAATTTGGTTCTTAAAAAAATGAAAAGCCGAAGTAGCTCAGTTGGTAGAGCAGCTGATTTGTAATCAGCAGGTCGGGGGTTCGACTCCCTTCTTCGGCTCTGGTTGTTCAAAATGGATTTTATTATTTATCTTGAATTTTCTTTGGGCAGATGGCCGAGTGGTTAAAGGCGACAGACTGTAAATCTGTTCACGTAAGTGTACGTAGGTTCGAACCCTACTCTGCCCACTGACAATTAGCAAATTAGCCAATCTTTTAATTTGCTAGTGAAAAGTTCTTTAAAATTGAAGTGTGTGTTTAGCACATTATCGAATTAGCGAATTTGCTAGTTTAAATGCGGAAGTAGCTCATTTGGTAGAGCGATAGCCTTCCAAGCTATAGGTGGCGAGTTCGAGCCTCGTCTTCCGCTCTTTTCATGTCTGAAATCAGGCAACGTTGTAGTGGTCTCTAAGAAAGAATGCAAAGTTCTTTCAACAGCAAAATTGAGGGTGATTCAATGCACGAACTCTATTTCAAGCAAGCCGTCGTAGCTCAGGGGTAGAGCACTTCCTTGGTAGGGAAGGGGTCGTGAGTTCGATTCTCACTGATGGCTCATTATATCTGGTAGTTCGGGAGATATTGGGTTTGCTATTGAATTGAAATGTGAATTCGATTTGAATGAATGTCCGATTGTTTATTCAACTTTATTGTTTTATTTTAATTGTCTGTCAGAAAAGCGACAGATGTTTTAATACAAGAGGATGACTAAAGTTGAACGTTCTTATTAGATATAGAAGTTTAAAGTTGTGTATTTTAATTCGGTGTATTTAAAAGGTTATCGTACGTTTCTAACATACAACTCAGTCGATGGTTACAGACTTTAAACGAAAACCAATTTTCAAAACAATTATTAAAAAATAAACAATGGCAAAAGAATCTTTCAAGAGGGATAAACCCCACTTAAACGTTGGTACTATCGGTCACGTGGATCATGGTAAAACAACACTAACAGCCGCTATAACCGATGTTTTGTCAAAAAGAGGTTTAGCGGAGAAAAAAAATTATGATGATATCGATGGTGCTCCAGAGGAAAAAGAAAGAGGTATCACGATCAATACAGCACACGTTGAGTATGCTACTGATACCCGTCACTATGCGCATGTTGATTGTCCGGGTCATGCCGATTATGTAAAGAATATGATTACAGGTGCGGCCCAGATGGATGGCGCTATCCTTGTAGTTGCGGCTACCGATGGTCCAATGCCACAAACTAAAGAACACATTTTGTTGGCTCGCCAGGTTGGTGTACCGCAAATTGTTGTTTTTATGAATAAAGTTGATTTGGTAGATGATCCAGAATTATTGGAATTGGTTGAAATGGAAATTCGTGAGTTGCTTACTTCTTACGGTTTTGATGGTGATAACACACCAATCATACAGGGTTCTGCAACCGGTGCTTTAGCTGGTGATGACAAATGGATTGCTAAAATCAATGAGTTAATGGACGCTGTTGATAGTTATATTCCTTTGCCTCCAAGGTTAGTTGATTTACCATTCCTGATGAGTGTTGAAGATGTATTTTCTATTACTGGTCGTGGTACTGTTGCCACCGGGCGGATTGAAAGAGGTCGTATTAAAGTAGGTGAGGCAATTGAAATTGTTGGATTGATGGAAAAGCCCCTAAATTCTACTTGTACAGGAGTTGAGATGTTTAAAAAACTATTGGACGAAGGTGAAGCTGGCGATAATGCAGGTTTGTTGTTACGTGGTATTGAAAAGACTCAAATCCGCCGTGGTATGGTTCTTTGTAAGCCAGGTTCCATCACGCCGCATACTGAATTTAAAGGTGAAGTTTATGTTTTGAGCAAAGAAGAAGGTGGACGGCATACACCTTTCTTTAACAAATATCGTCCACAGTTTTATTTCCGTACTACTGATGTAACTGGTGAAGTTACCTTGAATGCCGGAACTGAAATGGTGATGCCTGGTGATAACACTTCATTAAATGTTGTGTTGATTCAACCAATCGCTATGGAAAAAGGTTTGAAGTTTGCGATTCGTGAAGGTGGCCGTACCGTTGGTGCAGGTCAAGTTACTGAAATTGTAAAATAAAAGCACCCATCACCTAAAGGGGAGTATGGACGCTCTTTTATATCTTTGCAAAGTACTTAGGCAGCAGGCTTAGGTACTTTGCTTTTTAAAAAGTTCTTTAAATTATTAAGATTTTGCCTTTTCCCCCTTTAGGGGATAGGGGTATACGGGAATGGTGCAACGGTAGCATACGGGTCTCCAAAACCTTTGATCTTGGTTCGAATCCTAGTTCCCGTGCTATTAATTTAATTTAAAAATGGCTTTATTCGAAAATGTCTGATTGCATTTTCATTTTCAAATTGAGCGATTTTCAAATTTTCAAATTGGAATTATGAATAAATTGACGTCGTATTTAAAAGACTCGTACAAAGAGTTAGTTGAAAAGGTTACCTGGCCGAGTTGGGAACAATTGCAACAATCCACTATGATTGTGTTGGGTGCTACTGTCTTTATTACTGCCATTGTAGGAGTTATGGATTTTGTAGCCAATGGGTCTTTAAAATTTATTTACTCTTTATTCAAGTAATCAAAATGGAAGAATCAGTTATACAGGATAAGGAAAGCAAATGGTATGTACTTCGCGTAGTTAGCGGAAAAGAGCGCAAAATAAAGGAATACCTGGACAAGGATATTATTCGCAACGGCTGGTCTGAAATTATTAAACAAATATTTTTACCGGTAGAGAAAGTTTATAAGGTACAGGCCGGCAAAAAGGTTATGAGGGAGCGAAACTTTTATCCTGGTTATGTTATGATTGAAGTGGCAGATAATAAGTTGAATGACGACATGGTTCAACATATCAGCAACATTAGCAACGTAATGCACTTTTTAACTGATGGTAAAGGAAGCAAGGGTAACGTTATTTCTTTACGGAAGGCTGAGGTTAATAAAATGTTGGGCAAAGTAGATGAGTTAGGCGAAGGCGGTGGAATTACCATGAGTGAACCATTCATAATTGGCGAAACAATCAAAATTATTGATGGACCTTTTAATGATTTTAATGGTATGGTTGAAGAAGTGAACGACGAGAAAAAGAAATTGAAAGTTCAGGTGAAAATTTTTGGCAGGGCCACACCGGTAGAACTGAATTACATGCAGGTGGAGAAATTAGCATAATTAAAGGGCCACAAGTGTTGTGGCTTTTTTGTTTAAAACTATTTAGTATATGAAAAAGTTGCTTTTACTAATACCGATTTTATTTTTTGTATTTTCTTCGGTGGCCCAGCCTCCGGAAGGACTTGCGAATAAAGGAATGACCTTTGGAGTAAAAACTACAGCAGATAGTGCGATTAGCGTAAACCAATTAGCAGCTCTTTTGCAAAATAAGCCCACTTTGCAGACAAAAATTAAGGGTAAAGTAGTGGAGGTGTGCAAAGCTGAAGGATGCTGGATTAAAATGGAAACAGCCAACGGTCCGATGATGATAAAAATGAAAGACCATTCTTTCTTAGTTCCGTTAGATATGAATGGTAAAAATATTGTTGTTCAGGGAACAGCAACTTTCAAAGAAACCACCGTTGAAATGTTAAAACATTATGCAGAAGATGCAGGAAAAAGTAAGGAAGAAATTGCTACCATAAAGGAAGGGCGTAAAGAACCGTCCATGCAGGCAATTGGCATTTTAGTTTTATAAATCAACAAATTTTGAAAAGATTTTATTTTATCCCGTAAATTTCGGGATATTTTATTTTAAGCCTTTTTTTAATGATATTCCCCTACCTTTGCGGCCCCAAATAGTTCTTATTAGAAATCCCGATAGCTTTCGGGAGAATTGGGAGTTCCGATAATTATCGGAACGCTATCACCAAAAAAAAATATATCATGGCAAAAGAAATCACCGGCTATGTCAAGCTCCAATGCAAAGGAGGACAAGCTAATCCGGCACCGCCAATCGGACCTGCATTAGGTTCTAAGGGTGTCAACATCATGGAGTTCTGCAAACAGTTCAACGCCAGAACACAGGACAAACCAGGGAAAATTCTTCCCGTTCTTATCACAGTTTTTGCTGATAAGTCTTTCGAATTTATTATTAAAACTCCTCCGGCAGCAGTTCAGTTAATGGATGCAGCTAAAATCACCAGCGGTAGTAAAGAACCAAATCGTGTGAAAGTTGGTAAGGTATCATGGGCTCAGGTAGAAGAAATAGCCAAAGATAAAATGGCTGACTTAAATGCCTTTACCCTCAATAGTGCTATGAGTATGATTGCTGGTACAGCACGTAGCATGGGTTTAACAGTAGAAGGAACAGCACCCTGGGAAAATTAATTATCAACCACAAATATTTTAGAAAATGATTACTAAAAAAAGAAAATTAGCAAACGCTAAGGTTGATGTTAATAAAGCTTATACGTTAAAGGAAGCTTGCAACCTGGTGAAAGAAATAAATACAACCAAATTCGACAGTTCTGTTGATTTGCATATCAAATTGGGAGTAGATCCTAAAAAAGCTGACCAGGCAATCCGTGGTACAGTTTCTTTACCACATGGTACTGGTAAAACTAAAAAAGTTTTAGTGCTTTGCACGCCAGATAAGGAAGAGGCAGCAAGGGCAGCAGGTGCTGATTTTGTT
The DNA here is from genome assembly GCA_041740215.1 of Ferruginibacter sp. Classification (GTDB taxonomy): domain Bacteria; phylum Bacteroidota; class Bacteroidia; order Chitinophagales; family Chitinophagaceae; genus Ferruginibacter. Next base: position 7,851 of record JBGSMI010000278.1, on the reverse strand, counting down.
GGTTTGGACGAGTTTATTACTAAGATTGAAGGAGGATGGACTGATGTTGATGTAATTATTGCAACACCATCTGTAATGCCTAAGATTGGTAAATTGGGTAAAGTGTTAGGACCACGTAACCTGATGCCAAATCCTAAAACCGGTACTGTTACCAATGATGTAGCCAATGCCGTAAATGAAGTTAAAGGCGGTAAGATCGCTTTTAAAGTCGACAAGGTTGGAATCATCCATGCGTCTATTGGTCGAGTAAGTTTTGGTGCTGATAAAATTGCTGAGAATAGCCAGGAACTAATCAATGCCATTATAAAACTTAAACCATCTTCTTCAAAAGGTACTTATCTTAAAGGAGTAAGTATGGCAGCCACAATGAGCCCGGGTATTTTAATTGATACTAAAACGGTACAAAATTAATTACGGTAAAAGCGGTAGTTGGTAGCTTTTACACAAAATATTTGTTATGACAAAACAGGAAAAAAATGATGTAATAGAAGTATTGAAAGGGAAATTTTCTCAGTACAATAATTTCTATATTACGGATACCGAAAGTTTAACGGTTGCTCAAATAACCAAACTTAGAAGCCATTGCTTTGATAAGCAGGTTGAAATGAAGGTTGCTAAAAATACGCTTATTAGAAAGGCATTGGAAAGTTTGGATACCGAAAAGTATTCTGGTGTATACGATGCTTTACACAATGTTACAGCTCTTTTATTCAGCGAAAATCCTAAAGAACCGGCTTTAATTTTAAGCGGTTTCAGAAAAGAAAGTAAAGGCGAAAAGCCAGCGTTGAAGGCTGCCTTTATTAATGGTGATGTATTCGTTGGTGATAGCCAGTTGAAAGCATTGACCATGATCAAAACCAAGAATGAACTGATTGGTGAAGTGATTGGTTTGTTACAAGCTCCAATACAACGTGTATTAGGTGCGTTGCAAAATAAGGATGCTGCAAAAGAAGATGAAACACTTGCTTTACTTGAAGCGGTTACCCCTGTAGTTGCTGCTGCAACTGCCGAAGGGCCGGCTGCTGATGCAACTGCACCGGAAGCAACCATACCGGCGGCGGAATAACTTAGTTAGTAGTGTTAATTTATTTAATAAATAATAAACTCACCCTGGCCGATGGGAAAATAAGGCATCAACAATTTTTTTAAACTCCGCCGGAGTCCAAAACAATGAAGGCGGAAAAAATTTAATTTTTATGGCAGACGTAAAAGTATTAGCTGAAAGTTTAGTAAGCTTAACAGTAAAAGAAGTACAGGAATTGGCAGAATTTTTAAAGTCAGAGTACGGTATTGAACCAGCTGCCGCTGCAGTTGTAGTAAGTGCTGGTGGTGGCGAAGCTGCTGTTGTTGAAGAGAAAACATCTTTCAACGTAATTTTGAAAGCTGCTGGTCCAAATAAATTAGCGATTGTAAAGATCGTTAAAGAACTAACTGGGTTAGGTTTGAAAGAAGCTAAAGATTTGGTAGATACAGCTCCAAAGCCGGTTAAAGAGGGTGTTGATAAAGCTACTGCTGAAGAATTGAAGGCTAAACTGGCTGACGCAGGTGCTGATGTTGAAATAGCTTAACATTTTTAGTCAATAATATAGCTTTAAAAGTCGGGGAGAAATCTTCGGCTTTTTTATTTAAAGTATTTATTGAATAGGCATTTTGTAAATATCAAAATAGCGCTAAAGCACACAGTAGATTTTTTAATTCTGTTACAGTGAAAATTCGTCTCTCAGTTGGGTTTTAAAAATTCTAATGGAAAAGTTGTAAATGGAAAGGAGAGGTATAATTGCTGTAAAATGTATTTTGTTTATAACACTAACTATACAAGGCACACCACTCTATTTATTTTGGGTAGCGCTGCTAAGCTTTCGCAAGGAGATTAAATCAAGTATGATAGCATTCACCTGAAATTGAGATTTATTTAATCATGAGTGTTTGAGTAATGACAGCATTGTTATTTCCGGTCACTTTAACAGCGTAAATTCCTGTTGGAAAATGCTCAATAATTGATAAAGTAGATTGTGCTGAGTTAACTGAATAAACGATTTTTCCTGTAGCGTTGTACATAATTACTTTTGCCGGTAAAAACTGGCCGGGGATAGTAACTTTAAAATCATTAGCTGCGGGATTTGGATAAATACTCACTCCTAGGCTAATTTGGTTTTTGACCAATCCCGTTTCTGAAAAACTAATTCTTCCTGTAATTTCTGTTATTTTAATCCTGTAATAAACAACGCCTTCCTGAATGGATCTGTCAATATAGCTGTATGAATTGCTTGCACTACCGTTTCCGGTTAAAGTGGTTAAATCAAAAAAGTTGCGGGCGTCTTTACTCCGTTGAACTGTATACTTGACAATACCCTCTTCCTTTGAAGATGTCCACTTAATTAATGATGAATTAGTTCCGGTAGAATTTAATGAAAAATTAGTGAGTTTTACTGGTACTGTTCCTAACGAATATACAACGCATCCGTACGTAGCACCCGGAATTGCCGATGCAAACAGCAATGGAACATTGCATGGAACACAAACAAATGCGCCATCCACCCCTGGTCCCCCGAAAGTACCTGGAATTACAGCCGAGGTTATAATTTGAATAGGTGATCCGCCATATATATTTACAACAACCCCCTCAGGCCAATCTTTCAACAATACACCACATCCCAGGGTACATTGTGGATAAACGCTTACAAACGCGTAAGCATTTGGCGGGCACTGTGAAAATGCGGTTGGTAAAAAGGAAATTAAAACCAAAAAGGATAGTAAGAGATTTCTCATTGTATGAATTAATTGAATCTATCGTCAACTAAACGATAGGATTTAAGGATTTATTATAATTACCACTTGTAATTACATCCTTTTTATAATAAAAGGCTGAAAGTTCATCAATTTTGCCTTTTTAGCTAATTTAAATGGATTTAGTTTGCTTGAGTTTAAGGCAGGCGCAAATTTATAGGAGCTAAATGAGAATAGAAGCTTCAATAGACTGATAGTTGTAAGGATAAGCTAGGAAATTATTGGAAAAATCCATTTTTTTCAGCGAAATCATCCCGCCAAATTCTAGAAAAATGACGATTTAGCAAAAATCAAACCAAAATTGTAAAATTTAATCCAATCATTTCTATATTTAAATACAATACCTTACCTTTGCCATCCTTTAATTTTGGGTTAGTAGCATTAAGTTGTTTCGTATCCTTTTTAGAGAACCTTCTCAGCATTAAAACGTTTTAATTACAATATGTCTGCAACTAAATCACCCGCCGCACAGCGAATCAATTTCGGAAAAGTTGAACTCCTTGCGGAAACTCCCGATTTACTCGGAATCCAGATTCAATCGTTTAAAGACTACTTCCAGTTGGAAACTACGCCCGATAAGCGTAACAACGAAGGATTATTTCGTGTGTTTAAGGAAAATTTTCCTATCACAGACACCCGTAACATCTTTGTATTGGAGTTCTTAGACTATTTTGTTGACCCCCCCCGCTACACCATTGATGAGTGTATCGAAAGAGGTTTAACCTATGCTGTTCCATTAAAAGCAAAACTTAGGTTGAGCTGTAATGATGAAGAACATGTCGATTTCCAGACAATAGTACAGGATGTGTTTTTAGGAAATATTCCTTACATGACACCACGTGGTACTTTTGTAATTAACGGTGCTGAACGAGTTGTAGTATCTCAGCTACATCGTTCTCCAGGTGTATTCTTCGGGCAATCTGTTCACCCGAACGGAACCAAGATTTATTCCGCAAGGGTTATTCCTTTTAAAGGTGCCTGGATGGAATTTGCAACAGACATAAATAATGTGATGTACGCTTACATCGATCGTAAAAAGAAATTCCCGGTAACAACTTTGTTACGTTCGATCGGTTTCGAAACTGATAAGGATATCCTGGAGTTGTTTGGTATGGCCGATGAAGTAAAAGTTGATAAAAAATCTTTACAAAAATATGTTGGGAAGCGTCTTGCAGCTCGTGTGTTACGTACCTGGGTAGAAGATTTTGTAGATGAAGATACTGGTGAGGTTGTAAGTATTGAAAGAAACGAAATCGTGTTAGAGCGGGATACGGTGTTGGATGAAGACAATATCGACATGATTGCGGAAATGGACGTGAAAAGTGTGTTTGTACAAAAAGAAGAAGTGAGTGGTGATTATGCCATTATCTACAATACTTTGAACAAGGATACTTCAAATAGTGAGCTAGAAGCAGTACAACATATTTACCGCCAATTACGTGGTGCAGATGCACCCGATAACGAAACAGCACGTGGTATCATTGACAAATTATTCTTCAGTGATAAACGTTATGATCTTGGTGAAGTTGGTCGTTACAAAATCAATCGTCGCTTAGGTTTGAATTTCCCTATTGAAAAGAAAGTATTGACTAAGGATGATATCATCGCTATCATCAAAACATTGGTACAGTTAACCAATGGTAAAAGTGAAGTAGATGATATTGATCATCTAAGCAATCGTCGTGTTCGTACGGTAGGAGAACAATTATATGCTCAGTTCGGAGTTGGTTTGGCCCGTATGGCCCGTACCATCCGTGAAAGAATGAACGTTCGTGATAATGAGGTGTTTACACCAGTGGATTTGATCAATGCAAGAACTTTATCTTCTGTTATCAATTCATTTTTTGGTACCTCCCAGTTATCCCAGTTCTTAGATCAAACCAATCCTTTAAGTGAGATCACGCATAAGCGTCGTATCTCAGCACTTGGACCCGGTGGTCTGAGTCGTGAAAGAGCTGGTTTTGAAGTTCGTGACGTTCACTATTCTCACTACGGTCGTCTTTGCACAATTGAAACACCCGAAGGTCCAAACATTGGTTTGATATCTACACTTTGTGTACATGCTAAAATCAACGACATGGGCTTTATTGAAACCCCTTACCATAAAGTAACAGATGGCAGGGCGGATATGAAGAAAATTACTTTTCTAAGTGCAGAAGAAGAAGATCTGGCAAAAATTGCGCAGGCCAATATAGCAATGGATGAAAAAGGAAACTTCGTTGAAGATAAAATCAAGAGTCGTCAAACAGGTGATTTCCCAATCTTAGATAAAGGTGAAGTTGAATATATGGACGTTGCACCCAACCAGATTGTTGGTTTAAGTGCTTCCCTGATTCCTTTCCTTGAGCATGATGATGCTAACCGTGCCTTGATGGGATCGAATATGCAACGTCAGGCCGTTCCGTTAATCCGCCTTGATCCACCAATTGTTGGTACAGGTTTGGAAGGAAAAGCGGCTCGTGATGCAAGGATTCAGTTACACGCAGAAGGTACAGGTGTTGTAGAATACGTAGATGGTAATGAAATTCATGTTCGCTACAATCGCAGTGAAATGCAGCAACTGGTAAGCTTTGAAGAAGACCTGAAGATTTATAAAGTAACCAAGTTCATTCGCACCAATCAGGAAACATGTATCAACTTACGCCCTGCTGTTGTAAAAGGACAGAAAGTGGTAGAAGGTGATTTCTTAACCGAAGGGTATGCGACAAAAGGTGGTGAAATGGCGTTGGGACGTAACCTTAAAGTGGCGTTCATGCCTTGGAAAGGTTACAACTTTGAAGATGCGATCGTAATTTCTGAGAAGGTAGTTAAAGAAGATCTTTTTACTTCTATACATATCAGTGAGTTTGAAACTGAAGTTCGTGATACAAAATTGGGTGAAGAAGAATTGACTCCGGATATACCAAACGTAAGTGAAGAAGCTACCAAAGATTTGGATCAGAATGGTATCATCCGCATTGGTGCTCATATTAAAGAAGGTGATATCATCATTGGAAAAATCACTCCAAAAGGTGAGAGCGATCCAACTCCTGAAGAGAAGTTGTTACGTGCCATCTTTGGTGATAAAGCAGGTGATGCAAAAGATGCCTCATTGAAAGCTCCAAGTGGAACTGAAGGTGTAATTATCAATAAGAAATTATTCCAACGTGCCAAGAAAGATAAGAATTCTAAGGTAAGAGAGAAGGCAAGTTTGGATAAAATCGAGAAGACGCACGAGAAGAATGAAAATGATATTTTAGAATTGTTGGTTAACAAATTGACCACTTTGCTAAGGGATAAAGCTTCCGTAGGTGTTAGTAATAACTTCGGAGAAGTGTTGATTGGTAAAGGAGCAAAATTCAATCAAAAGAATTTATCCAATATTGATTACCTAAACGTAAATCCTTTGGGATGGACAGGTGATGCAAAAACCGATGATTTGATCAACGTATTGTTGCATAACTACAGCATTAAATTCAACGAAGAGTTAGGCCGTTATAAGAGAGAAAAATTCAACATCAGTATTGGGGATGAATTACCTGCAGGTGTATTGAAATTAGCGAAGGTTTACTTAGCAGTAAAACGTAAGCTGAAAGTTGGAGATAAGATGGCAGGACGTCACGGTAACAAAGGTATTGTTGCTAAGATTGTTCGCCAGGAAGATATGCCTTTCTTAGAAGATGGAACACCGGTTGACATCGTATTGAATCCATTGGGTGTACCAAGTCGGATGAACCTTGGACAGATTTACGAAACAGTATTAGGCTGGGCTGGTGAAAAATTAGGATTGAAATTCGCTACGCCAATTTTTGATGGTGCAAGTGTAGATGAAATTGCTGAAAGGATTACTGAGGCTGGTTTACCTAAGTTTGGTCATACTTATTTATATGATGGAGAAACCGGTGATCGTTTTGATCAAAAGGCGACTGTCGGTATAATTTACATCATCAAATTGCACCATATGGTGGATGATAAAATGCATGCCCGTTCAATCGGACCATACAGTTTAATCACCCAACAGCCGTTAGGTGGTAAGGCACAATTTGGTGGACAGCGTTTTGGTGAGATGGAGGTTTGGGCATTGGAAGCATACGGAGCATCAAACATATTGCAGGAGTTGTTGACGCTTAAATCGGATGATATCATCGGAAGGGCTAAAACCTATGAAGCAATTGTGAAGGGTGAAAATATTCCAAGACCTGGTGTTCCGGAATCATTCAACGTATTGGTTCATGAATTGAGAGGATTAGGGTTGGATCTTACTTTCGAATAAAAATTATGATCTAATTATTCAATAAGGAGCTAATATTTATCACAATTTATGAGATCACTTTTTTTATTCGTACTCCTGAGTTTTTCATTAAGCGCTTTTTCACAATATGCTGATGATGAATTCTATTACGGTAAGTTAGCAATGTCAGCTAGAGAAAGTACAAATGAGGTTTTTGTTGTAACAAAGGATGGTGAAAAACACGCTGGAACCAAATTTAGTACTCCTCCTGGATATGCCATGTCTGTTTATTTAAAAATTGATGGTAAAAAATACCCACGTAGAAAAATGTCGGATATTATTGCTTGGCAGGATGAGGGTAGTTATCACATTTATTATGCCCCCTTTAGTAATGATGTAGTGAGACTTGTGAAAGGGAAGATCAATCTCTATCTTCAAAAAAAAATTACGGGACACAGCGGTGCAGTAGTATTTGAAGATATTTATTTTTTGCTGGAGAAAGGGGAAAGCAACTTTTTTATGGCTAAATTCGAAAATATGGAAGAACTTTTTTCTGACAATGCTTCGGTTTTGCAAAAATATCATGAATTATATCCAGAAGATCGCAGAAAAAAGGGTGGGTGGCCTCGTCAAAATACAGTAAATCAAGAGCAATCGATCTACCGTAACATGGTTACTCTTGTAAAGCTTTACAATGAAGGATCGGTAAAATAACAATTTGGTTTATTCAAAAACAAAAGAAAAATTAATCAATTAATATGGCATTCAAAAAAGAAAATCGTCCCAGATCAACTTTTTCTCAAATCACTATTGGTTTGGCCTCTCCCGACAGCATTTTGGAAAAAAGCTTCGGT
>JBGSMI010000268.1:0-122769 GCA_041740215.1 Ferruginibacter sp. | reverse complement strand
GTGTTTCCCAGGCGGAGCTCAAAAAATTACTGTACGAAGAAACAGAACCCCGTACCACCATTTCCTTTTACCAATATTTTCCAGTGGATGATCCACAGCAATTCAGAGATGAACTATATGCCGGACTAAATGCGTTAAAAGTATTTGGACGAATTTACATTGCCCATGAAGGCATCAATGCACAGATCAGTGTTCCGGAAGGAAATGTGCCCGCTTTTCAAGATTATCTCTACAACATTCAGCCACTCAATGGCATCCGCTTAAACATCGCTGTAAATGCAAACAACGATTTAAATGATAAATTGAGCCAGGGTAAATCCTTCTGGGTGTTAAAAATAAAAGTTAGGGATAAGATTGTAGCAGATGGCATCAGCGATCCAGGTTTTAGTATGGAGCGTAAAGGGAAGTACGTAAACGCTGGTCAAATGAATCAGTTGCTGGAGGATGACAACACCATTGTGATTGATATGCGCAATCACTATGAATATGAAGTGGGCCATTTTGAAAAGGCGGTGGAAATACCTAGCGACACTTTTAGAGAGCAACTACCCATGGCCGTAACAATGATGCAGGATAACAAAGACAAAAACATCATCATGTATTGCACCGGCGGTATACGCTGCGAAAAAGCCAGTGCGTATATGTTGCACAATGGTTTTGAAAATGTGTTTCACCTGGAAGGTGGCATTATCAATTATGCAAAACAGGCAAAAGAACATGGATTAAACAGTCGCTTTATTGGTAAAAATTTTGTGTTCGATGACAGGCTGGGAGAGCGGATCACCGAAGATGTGATTGCCAAATGCCACCAGTGCGGAAAACCCGCCGATACACATACCAATTGTAAAAATGATGGTTGCCATTTGTTATTTATCCAATGCAGCGATTGTGGGGAAAAATATGAGGGTTGTTGTTCGGTCAAATGCCAGACCACTTATAACTTGCCGTTGGAAGCACAAAAAGAATTACGGAAAGGCATTGAAAAGGGACGCATGGTGTTTAATAAAAGCAAGCAACGATTAAGGCCAAGGCTGGATGAAATGAATCAAAAACGTAGGGAATAATCCTGGTTTGGGCGTTTCCTACTTTCTTTGTCTCTCCTTCGTGACTGCTTGCTGAATTTCCGAAGCAGTTAGCAAGGTGTTACGAATAGTGTCATTAGGGCATCTCTAAAAACTCATTTTTTTATTTGACATCAACGTTAATTCCTCTCCCAAGAAAAATTCGGGGTCTTCGACAAAAAAGAGGAAAAGGTAAGGTTATAGGGATGCCCATTATTTAGCTTTTGTTGTAATTGAGACTCTTATTAAATAACTACTTTAAGATTGCCTAAGGCCCTCCATGCGAATGTATGCAACAGTGAAATTTGTTGCCGCCAACAGTCGTATTTCTATAGGCGTTACTAATTACCGTACTTTTAACATCAACATGCTTCTTTAATCTGTCTTCTTTAAAAACAAAACAACATGAAAAAAAATTACCTGTTATTGACCCTAATCGTTACTGCTGTTTTTGCAAATGCACAAATCAAACAAGGCTCTTTTCTGGTTGGTGGGCAATTGGGATTCAATCGTTCAAACTATGATGCGCCCAATCAACCACAACAGAAATCCCGAAATACAAATTTTAATATATCTGCAGGCAAAGCTTATAAAGATAATGCAGTATTTGGATTTACACTTGGATACTTACATGGATCAAACACCAATAGCTTCAACGGATCGAATTATGCATCATCTAAGACGAAAGGTTACAATGCCGGCGTTTTTTACCGGAGCTATAGAAATCTTACCAGCAATTTTTATTTTTTCGGGGCAGCAACAGCCGGCTATTTCGGCACAACGCAAACCACTACTTTTAGCAACAATGCTGATGCAGCCAAGAACATCAATAAAAGTACACAAGTAAGTTTTGCCCCAGGATTATCTTATGCTGTTTCTAAAAATTTGCAATTGGAAATACTGCTTCCCGATGTGATAGGGGTGAGCTATAACAGCGGTAAAAGCTTTATTGGAACGGCGGAAAGTACCTCGAAGTCTTTCGGAGTTTATTCCAGTTTAGGTGGCTCATTTCTTAACAATCTCGGAATTGGATTCAGATTGATTTTGTAAGTGCAACAAATATATTGAAGGGTATAACCTGTGCTAAACATGAACGACACAAAAAGGCTATGATCAAATATTTTTTGGGTCAAGGCATTAACCAGCGATCCAAACTATTTGTAAATATGCAACTGAAAAAAGCTATCCAATGAATATCAAATTCTAAAGTGGTTTTAAAAATAAGTCCGGTATTAGCTTTATATTACAATCGAGTTATTTTAACTTTATTGTATGGCATTCGTAACCTTTTAATGAATAGGCTTTCATATTTACCCCACCTGCTGGCTGATATCAATGCGGCTTAACGAACCGATATACAAGTTGAAAATAAGTGTCCGTTCACTTTTGAGGAAAAATGGAAGAGATTGAAAACTAGTTGGAAGAAAAGGAGCCACCGCATAATTTCGGATATTATTGCGGATTGGAATCTATCAATTTTCCGCCAGCACACATGTTAACGGAAGCTGATATGAAAACTATTTTGGAAGCATTCCGTTACATGATGTTTTCCTGGAACCTTGCTACCAGTTTTCCGCAAAATTTACCTATACCAAAAGCTTACAAAATGACAGTTTAACTACTTGATAGCAAAACGACTGTTGTCGAAACCGGTCGGATAAACTTTGATTTTTGCTCTGGATATGCTCCTGACTGTGTTTTTAAAGAATATTGTTCTTGCTTGGAAATATGGGATGAGGCTGAGGCAGATCAAGAAATTGACAGCCGCAATGACAATATAGATGATCCTGATGCACTGCCTTTTTAAAAAAGTGCCTCCTATAAACCTTTCGGTCCAGCGCTCCTGCACTTTTTCTTCAGCTTTGGAAATGGGACAAACAGAACGGCAAAACTGGCGCAGGCTAACGTTTTGATTAAACCTGTTGACTGGTCGCCCTGTTTTGCTTTCTTCCAACAGTCAAATAAAGAATAGGGCCAATTAGTGGAACAAAAATGACTACTATTATCCACATCAGTTTTGATGTAGCATCTGTCCGGTTTTTCGTGGTTAACAGGCTTATCGCTGCGATCAGCAAAAGCACTAAAGTTGATAGGCTCAACAATGTCCAAAACAACAACCCGATATCGGGTGTAAGTAATTGCATATATTTTAATTTTAGTTATGGTTGGCTAAGAAGCCAGCCCTGGTATCATTCCTATTATTGAATCCATTTAATACAAACCGGGTTGGGCACATTGATTCTTTTACCTGTATCTGTTAACAGGCCGGTTGCTTTATTTATTTTAAAAACAACGATGTCATCTGAGTTTTGATTGGCCACCAGTAAAAAATTTCCACGAGGGTCGAAGTTGAAATTCCGTGGTGTTTTGCCCAGGGTGGATTGATGACCAATGGCAGTCAATTTGCCCGACTTGTTGTCTATTGAAAATATGGCAATGGTATTGGACTCACCGCGGTTACTTGCATACAGGAATCTGCCATCCGGTGATACGTGAATATCAGCGCTGCCAATGCTTCCTGCAAAATCAGCGGGTAAAGCACTAATTCTTTGGAAGGATGCTAATTTTCCCTTTTTATATATGAAGGCAACTACCATTCCGCTCATTTCTTCAATCAGGTACGCATACTTGTTATTAGGGTGAAATTCGAAATGTCTTGGGCCACTGCCAGGAACCGATGCCGCAAAAGGAGGTACGGAAGGGCTAAGCGTTCCATGCTTTTTATCGAACCGGTAAATCATCACTTTATCGAGACCAAGGTCGGGCGTAAACAAAAATTTGTTATCTGGCGAAAGTACGGCTGAATGCACATGGGGCCCTTCCTGCCGGTCTTTGTTTGGGCCGGTTCCTTTATCTTGCAGCACCTGCTTTGCAGTTTCAAGTCCACCATCAGCCCTAACCGGAAATAGCACGGCGCTACCACTGCTGTAATTACTTACAAACAGCCATTTGCCGGTTTTATCAACGGATACAAAACAGGGGTTTTTGCCTTGTGAAAATTGCTGGTTGATTAAACTTAGACTTCCATTGGCCTGGTTAAAAGAAAAGGCGATTACCGCTCCGCCACTGCCTTCTTTTTTTGCTAGATCCGTTTCCGATACTGCATACACAATCTTTTGATCAGGCGAAACAGCCAGATAGGAGGGATTGGGTGTTTGAATGGAACTGAGCTTTTTACTATCTCCGGTTTCGGTGTTGAAAGCATACACATAAATGCCTTCACTTTTACCTGAAGTGTAGGTACCTATCAACAAATTGGCATTGGTTTGTGCAAAAGCAACCTTGAAAAAAAAAAGGCATAAAAAAAGTAATCTGGCTGACATAAGTTTATTTTTTTGAATGTACGTTATTTTAAACACACATTTTGTTGAATACAATGAAATGAATTTTCTGACAACAGTTTAAAGTCAGTTGCTACATCAAAGATTTCAGGTAAAAGCTCAATAATAAAATATTGACCAGTTAATATCTTATCCCGCAAATTTATATTGATCTGGTAATGAAAATAATTACTAAAGACTACTGTTAGTATCAATTGCCGCCAACGCCTGGGTGATTTTTTCGATTGTTTCTTCATCACTCAATTCCTGCGGAATAAACTTTTCACCGATTAGCTTTTCATACAATTCGATGTACCTTTTACTGATCACATCAATCCATTCATCACTCATAGCTGGTACTACTTGTCCTTCTTTTCCCATGAAATGATTTGCGATCAGCCATTCCCTTACAAACTCTTTGCTCAGTTGCTGTTGCTTTTCACCTGCTGCTTGTCTTACTTCAAATCCTTCTGTATAAAAATACCTGGAACTATCAGGTGTATGAATTTCGTCCATCAAATAAATGGTATCGTCAATTTTTCCAAACTCATATTTAGTATCTACCAGTATCAGTCCTTGCTTTGCGGCCAATTGCTTGCCTCTTTCGAAAAGAGCCTTGGTGTATTTTTCAATTTGCTCATAATCGCTTTCATTTACAATGCCACTTTTTATTATATCGTCTTTGCTAATGTCTTCATCATGGCCCACGTCTGCTTTGGTAGAAGGAGTGATGATTGGCTCCGGAAAAAAATCATTTTCTTTTAATCCTTCAGGCAGGGTTACACCGCAGAGTACTCTTAATCCTGACTGGTAAGTTCTCCATGCATGGCCGGTTAAATTGCCCCTTATTACCATTTCAACTTTAAATGGTATACATTTTTTACCGATGGCACAATTGGGTGTTGGTGTTACCATCAACCAATTTGGACAAATATCAGTCGCTGCTTTCAACATGAATGCAGCGATTTGATTTAAAACCTGTCCTTTATAGGGAATTGCCTTTGGAAGAATAACATCAAATGCTGAAATACGATTGCTTGCTATCATTACCAGCCATTTATCAGAAATTGTGAAAACGTCTCTAACCTTTCCACTGTAAAATTTAGTTTGTTCCCGAAAATTAAAATTTGTCATGGTGCTAAATTACAGGCATACATTTTATCTACCCAATTTAAGAATACATAAGATTTTCACAATGGTTTTTAAATTATATTTTTACAAAAAAATAACATTGCTTACTTTGCTTCACTTATAAACCTAAAAAAACCAAAATGAGAAAAATTGCAAGCTATGTGATGGTCTTTTTGTTGGCCAACATCTTAACGAGTGTTGCCTATGCCCAGAGTTCTACCATCAGCGGTAAAATTATTAACCGCACTACCAATGAAAGCATTTCTGCTGTGTCTGTCACCATTAAAGGTTCCCAGGTTGGTACTTTTACCGATGACAAGGGAAATTTTAAGGTTAACTTTAATCAGAAGCTACCCATCACGGTACTATTTTCATCGGTAGGGTATGCATTACAGGAAGTGGTTGTTACCAATCCTACCGAGTATTTAACGATTCAAATGGCTGCGTCCAATTCACTGGGGCAGGAGGTAGTTGTGTCGGCAACCAAAGTAGCACAAAAAATATTGGAATCACCAGTCTCTATTGAAAGAGTAAGTGCAGCCAATATCAGAAACTCGCCGGTATCTTCTTACTACGACATCCTAAGTAGTTTAAAAGGGGTGGATTTCACAACCTCATCGCTCACTTTTAAAACACCTTCCACCCGTGGATTTAATGGCAGTGGCAACACCAGGGTAAACCAGATTGTGGATGGTATGGATAATCAGGCTCCAGGTTTAAACTTTTCTGTAGGAAGCGTGATTGGTCTTACCGAGCTTGATGTGGACAATATCGAATTATTACCGGGTGCTTCCTCTGCATTGTATGGACCGGGTGGTATGAACGGAACCATTCTTATTAATAGTAAGAATCCATTCAAATACCAGGGGCTTTCTTTCCAGGTAAAAACCGGTATTATGAATACCGATAATCGTTATCGGGAGGCATCTTCCTATAATAATTGGTCCCTGCGCTGGGCAAAAAAAGTTTCTGAAAAGTTTGCCTTCAAAATTGGAACAGAAATAATAGCTGCAAAAGATTGGTTAGGTTATGATAATAGAAATTACCTGCGTAAAGGAACAACGGGTAATCTTATTGCTGGCGACAGGGCTTCCGATCCTAACTATGATGGCGTAAACGTTTATGGTGATGAAACCACTACCGACATCAGAACGGCTGTACTGAATGCAATCGGTTCGTCTGCCGCACCCTTTCTTAAAAACTTTATTGATACTTTAAATGGCGGACGTCCGATCAATGTGTCCCGTACCGGATATGATGAAAGTGATATGGTAAGTCCAAATACACTTAATTATAAAATATCCGGGGCCTTCCATTATAAAATCACTCCCGGAATCGAAGCCGTTCTCTCAGGTTATTGGGGAACGGGTAATACCATTTACACTGGTAGCGAGCGATACAGTTTAAGGGCTTTAAAAGTGGGTCAGTACAAATTGGAACTGAATCACAAAAACTGGATGATCCGGGGTTATACTACACAGGAAAATTCTGGTGAAAGTTACAATGCCACTGTTACTGCTCGTTTGTTTAATGAGAATTGGAAGCCAAGTGGTGGCGCAACAGGCTGGTTTTCTCAATATAGCCAGGCCTATTTGGGTGGTCGTTTAAATGGATTAACCGATTTTGCAGCCCAACAACTGGCTAGAAGTGCTGCCGATGTGGGCAGGCCGGTTCCGGGAAGCCCGGCATTTAAATCAGGTTTTGATAAGATCAGGAGTTTGCCAATTGGTGGCAATCCGGGCGGGGGTTTGTTTGTTGACAGAACAGATCTTTATAATGTGGAAGGTCAATATAATTTAACGCATCTTACCAGCAAATTTGCTGATGTATTGGTGGGTGCCAATTACAAGCAATATAATTTAAACAGCCAGGGCACCTTGTTTGCTGATGGCGGCGGCATTATCAAGATTGGTGAATATGGCGGATACGTTCAGGCAACCAGAAGCTTATTTGATTTTCTTAAAGTCACATTAAGTGGCCGTTATGATAAAAATGATAACTTCAAAGGAAGGTTTACTCCAAGAGCAACCGCATTAATTAAAGTTGCTAACAATAGCAATGTAAGGGTGAGTTTTCAAACTGCCTATCGTTTTCCAAGCACACAACAACAATGGATTGATTTAGACGTAGGATCTAATACAAGGTTATTAGGTGGTGTTCCATTTTTTCAGAAGAAATATAATTTAAATACCAATACTTATTCATTGAGCGAATTGCCATCTGTTACCACACCGTACACGGTTACACCATTTAAACCTGAAGCAGTAAGTACTTATGAATTGGGATATAAAGGACTCGCATTACAGGATAAATTATTAGTCGACGTATATGGATATTATGGACAATATCAGGACTTTTTAACCCGTAGGCTATTGGTTCAACCCACCGGAACCAATACAGTAAATGATATTGTAACAGCATTGAACAAAGGAGTAGCTGTGAGTAACGTAGCAAACATCTATTCTATACCGGTGAACTCGCCAACGAAAGTAAAAACTTATGGTTTTGGAGTAAGCGTTGATTATCGTTTACCGGGAGCATTTACGATCGGTGCTAATCTATCATCCGATAATTTGAAGGATGTGCCAGCCGGATTTATTGCTTATTTCAGCACACCAAAGTACCGTACCAATCTTTCTATTGGCAATACGGGATTTGGATACAAGAAGCGTATGGGTTTTAACGTTGCTTACCGCTGGCAGGAAGCCTTCTTCTTTGAAAGTGATTTTGCAAATGAAACACTACCCGCCATTCACACCGTTGATGCCCAGATTAGTTTAAAGCTACCTGCTACAAAATCAATTGTAAAATTGGGTGCTAATAACCTGTTGAACCAATACTATACAAATTCCGCAGGTAATTCTATCGTTGGCGGATTGTACTATGTAAGTTTTGCGTATAATGTTTTTTAATCTTCACTAATTTTTCAAACCTAGCAATATGAAATTATCGTATAAACTAAAAATAGGCGGCTTGTTAATTGTTACAGCCGGCCTTTTGATAACGGCTTGTAATAAGGCACCTTTGCCTCCAGCGCCAATTCCTCAGCTTACGCAGGGAACGTCTCCAACCTTGGCATCTTTACTAAGCAATCCAGATTCCAGTTTTACTTTTTTGAGGGCCGCAGTTGTAAGAGCAGGGCTATTGGCTAATTTATCTTCACCCACCCAGCGTTACACGGTATTCGCTCCCGATAACAATGCTTTTATTTTGTCGGGTATACCGAGTGTAGCGGTTATTAATTCGCTTCCCGTGGCAACAGTAGCTGGATTGGTAAGCTATCATGTTATTCCGCAGGTAATTACGGCTGCTGCTATACCTACTTCTTTTCCAAATTTTGAATATCCGACAATTTTAAACCCTACCACTGGAACGCCGGCTTTTAATCCATTGGTTCGACTCACCACTTATCCAAGCAAACGTGGCTCGGCTGCCTGGGTAAACAATGTGCCGATTACGGCAACAGACATTTCGGCTGTAAACGGTACATTGCATAAAGTTGCAGCACTTGTAGCGCCTCCATCAAAATATCTTTGGGATTCCATTTCAGCCAGTGCCAATTTAACTTATTTAAAAGCAGCCATCATTCGTGCCGATAGTGGCGTGGCGGTTGCCGGCCGTTTAGAAACGGCTTTGAGTAGTTTTGGGGTAAACCTTACTATACTGGCACCAACCGATATGGCATTTAGAACAACATTGACAGGTGCAATAGCTCAGGCACTAATACCAGTGGTTACCCAGCAGCTAATACCTATCATTACGGCACAATTAGTTACCAATGGAGCAACACCCGCAGAAGCCGCTTTACAGGCTCCCGTTATCGCCGCAGCCCAGGCACCAGCAATTGCATTAACGCAAGCATCCGGTTTGGCAGCTACACCCGCTGTATTTAGTAATCCGGCTTTGTTTGGTGCGCTTAGTGCACAAACTGTAAAAGGGATATTGGTTTATCATATCCTGGGTACAACCATTCCTGGTATCCGGGTTTTTTCTGTAAATATGCCAGCGACCCCTACTCAGGTAAAAACCTTGCTTAACCAGGTGGTGTCCGCTCACCCGGGTGTTACAGTACAAGCTACTTTTGCTGGACCCTTCGTTGGAGCAGCCACGGTTAAAGGATTTGCAAATTCAACTGCATCTAATGTCATTATTAATCCTGCCAATCCATTTGCAACCGACCAAAACTATGTAAATGGTGTTATGCTAAGAATTGACCAGGTGCTATTGCCGCTATCTCTTTAAAGATTTTTTGAAATTTTCACTAAAAAAAGGCCGGCTCATGAAAGAGCCGGCTTTTTTTATAGAAGTAAAATTTAAATGTACTAACTCAATTTGTTGTTCTGACTCCGAAAGAATAAATTTGCACATTATTAAAAATTAACGTCATTAAAATTTATGAATCTTTGAAGGATTCGTATTAACCAATTAATCATCAAAGCACATGCGACAAATTGCGTTTAGAGAAGCTTTAAGGGAAGCCATGCAGGAAGAAATGAGAAGAGATGAAAATGTATTTTTAATGGGAGAAGAGGTAGCAGAGTACAACGGAGCCTACAAAGTAAGTCAGGGAATGCTGAATGAATTTGGCGAAAAAAGAGTGATTGATACTCCAATTGCCGAACTAGGTTTTTCAGCAATCGCAGTGGGTGCAGCACAAAATGGTTTACGTCCGATCGTGGAATTTATGACATGGAATTTTGCAGTATTGCCATTGGATCAAATATTGAATACGGCTTCAAAAATGTTGGCAATGAGTGGTGGACAGGTAGGTTGTCCGATTGTTTTTCGTGGACCAAATGGAAGTGCCGGCCAGTTGGGTGCTCAACATTCTACTGCTTTTGAAGCACTGTATGCAAATATTCCAGGTCTAAAAGTAATATCTGTTAGTAATCCTTATGATGGGAAGGGACTATTGAAAAGTGCCATTCGGGATGATGATCCCGTTATTTTTATGGAGAGTGAAGTGATGTATGGTGAAAAAGGCGATGTACCGGAAGAAGAATATTTATTACCAATTGGTAAGGCATTTGTGAAGCGTGAAGGTAAAGATGTAACCATTGTGTCTTTTAATAAAATGATGAAAGTAGCTTTAGGTGCAGCAGAAGAATTGGCGAAAGAAGGGATTGAGGCAGAGGTAATCGATTTGGCTACTATCCGTCCATTGGATTGGTTTACGATATTAGAAAGCGTCAAGAAAACAAATCGCCTAGTAATTGTAGAAGAGCAATGGCCGTTTGCATCAGTTTCTTCTGAAATCACCTATCGCATTCAGAAGGAAGGTTTTGATTACCTTGATGCTCCTATCCGTAGAATCACTTCTGTAGATGCTCCAATGCACTATGCGCCAAATCTCGTAGCGTTGTATCTTCCAGATATTCCAAGAACAGTTAAACTGGTTAAAGAGGTGATGTACCTGAAAAAATAAATCATTTCTGATAAAATTGAAAATGCTCAATTTACCAACCTATTATTGGTAAAGTGAGCATTTTTTTTCCGACATTTTTGCTTTCGGGTTTTTTACCCCGAACGGTTACTTGTCAGACTTAGCTCAACTGGAAAATTTGAAAAGAGGGCATGGCTTGCAGTTATTTTAAGAATTATTTCACGGAATTTATTTTCATTTAGTTGTATTAAAAATTTAGTACATGTACTTTTACAGCGTCAGTTAAATTTTATTCTTTTAAAAAAATCAGTATGAAAAAAATCCTCTTCACCCTTTTGTTTTTTGCAGGTACAACTGCTTTTGCACAAAAATTTGAAATCGGCGCCAAGGGTGGCGTAAACGTTAGTAATTTCACCGGCACAGATAATTGGCAGAATGCGAAAACCAAGTCTCTGGTTGGTTATCACGTTGGTGGCTTTATCAGTCTTTTTCTGGGCAATCATTTTGCCATCCAACCCGAAGTGCTTTTATCGTCTCAGGGAGCCCAGTATGAAAGCTCCACTTCAACTGAGAACTTAAAAGTTACCTATGTCAATGTTCCGGTAATGTTGAAGTATCGTTCTTCAGCAGGCTTTTATTTGGAAGCTGGTCCGCAAATTGGCTTCAAAGCAAGTGAGTCGGGTACCACAGTTATTGACAGTCTTGCAAAAAGTACTGATTTATCATTGGCTGCAGGATTGGGTTTCCATAGTAAAATTGGGTTGGGTATAGGAGCAAGATACACTGCAGGTTTGTCGAAAGTGGGCGATTTTAAACCGCAAAATGGCATCAATCCTGATTATAAAAATGGGGTATTTCAGTTAAGTGTTTTCTATACCTTGTTTAATAAGCGCAAATAATATCGTAAGCTAACAAAAAGAGAAACCGGAACTATTTGTACCGGTTTTTTTATGTTCCTGCACGCCCTCGCTTTTAGTAAATAAGCAGGCAATACTTTTCTAATTGCCTTGTCTTTGATATCAACAAAATTATTGCCTTTCAATCGTATAAAATTGGATTGAAAGATGTTGATACGTTTGGATTAAATTTACACTTTACCGAAATCGTTCTGAATTAAAATAATGTTTCCCATGAAATTAAAACTGCATTTTACGTCGGTATTTTTATTGATTGCTTTTGTAGGTATTGCCCAGAGTGAAAGAATTAAAACAGCTTCAGGAACATTCACCTTTAAACAATTTGCTAAAAATATCATACAGGTTAAGTACCAACCGAATGATTATTTAACCAATGAAAATGTTAGCGATGCGGTCATCTTAAAACCACTTGCCTTCAAATCTTCAAAAAAGAT
Organism: Ferruginibacter sp.; assembly: GCA_041740215.1. Taxonomy (GTDB): domain Bacteria; phylum Bacteroidota; class Bacteroidia; order Chitinophagales; family Chitinophagaceae; genus Ferruginibacter. Next base: position 110,523 of record JBGSMI010000268.1, on the reverse strand, counting down.
TTCGAAAACTCAGCTACAGCAATCGATCAATTTTTCTAACAACGTTATTGATTATAAGGATGGTAAATTGGTGTTTGGTGTAAATAAGTCCATCGTGCTGGAAGATGTTTTTCAGAAGGATGAATTCAACGGTTTTCGGTTTAAACTTCAATCGGGTGAGCAAATTTTTGGTGGGGGAGAAAGAGCTGTTTCCATCAATCGGAGAGGGTATAAATTCCCTTTGTACAACAATCCCTCATATGGCTATAGCGAGGGTGCCGATGCATTGAATTATTCGGTTCCATTCTTTACTTCTTCCAATGGCTATGCGTTGTTTTTTGACAATGCCTCCCGTGGTTATGCCGACATCGGAAAAACAAACGAAGATATTTTTGAAGTTGGATTTATTAGCGGGGAGTTAAATGTTTATATCATCATGGGAAAGAATTACCAGGAAATACTTTCCTCGTATCAAAAACTTACCGGCACACAACCGCTGCCCCCAAGGTGGGCGATGGGTAACTTTATGAGCAGGTTTGGGTACAGCAGCGAGCAGCAAGTAAAGGAAATATTGGGTAAAATGGAAAAGGAAAACATTCCGGTAGATGCCATCATTTTTGATTTGTATTGGTTTGGCGATAGCATCAAAGGAACCCTTGGAAATCTGGATTGGATCAATAAAAACAAATGGCCCAATCCAAAGAAAATGATTGATGGTTTCACAAAGAAAAAGGTCAATTCTATTTTGATAGCTGAACCATTTATTTTAGAAGGCACCCGAACATATGCAGCATCCCAACCATTTTTGGCAACAGATAGCGTTGGTAAACCCTATGAGTTATCGGATTTTTATTTCGGTAGGGGCGGATTACTTGACATTTTCCGTAAAGATGCCGGCGATTGGATTTGGAAGAATCACTACAAAAAACAAATTGCCAACGGAATAACCGGGTGGTGGACAGATTTAGGAGAGCCTGAAAAACACCCCACTAATATGATGCATAACTTATCTGATATGGGTATCAAAAGAAGATTGAAAGCAGATGAAGTACATAATGTATATGGTCATTACTGGAATAAAATGCTGTATTCAAAATATGCGCATCAATTTCCGGATAAAAGGTTATTTCATCTTAACCGGTCGGGTTTTGCCGGAAGTCAACGGTACAGTATTTTTCCATGGAGCGGAGATGTAAGCCGAAGCTGGAGTGGACTGCGTGCACAGTTACCTGTTATGCTTGGCATGAGCATGAGTGGTGTTCCCTATATACATGCAGATGCCGGTGGTTTTGCGGGCGGTGAAGGTGACAATGAGTTGTACGTACGATGGTTGCAATTTGCTTGTTTCACTCCCATTTTCAGGCCGCATGGTACTGCTTTATACGACCTGGATACCGCAGCATTCAGCTTTCCCAGCGAGCCGGCCTTGATTGTTGAACCATATCGCAGTTATGCCAAAGCAGTTGTAAATCTCAGGTATTCCTTATTGCCCTATAATTATACAATGGCTTACAGACAAGCTACCCAGGGAGACCCGCTGGTTGCTCCTTTATACTATTACTACCCAAATGATACCTTAGCAGTAAAAATAGAGGATGAGTTCATGTGGGGAGAAAATATTTTAGTTGCTCCTGTTTTACAAAAAGGAGCAACCCAACGAACAGTATTTTTCCCTGGGGGGAAATGGTATGCATTCAACCAATTAAATAGCCAAAAAACGGACAATATTGTTTACCAATCATCAGCTAAAATTCAAACCGCTATGAATACAATGCCCGTGTTTGTAAAGGCTGGTAGTTTTGTACCAATGCTAATTCTTCCGGAAGGTGTTAATACCAAAGCCTATTCAACTGATAGTTTAACGGTTCACTATTATGCTGGTGATCAAACTTCCTCATACATGCTGTTTGATGATGATGGAAATAGTAACCGTTCTATCGGGTTGAAACAATTTGAATTGATTCAATTTAAGGCGAACCCTTCATCAACTGCATTGCGCTTCGGCATTAGTTCAACTGGTGGAAACTTTACTGGCAGGCCATCAATGCGAAATATTAAATTCATTGTTCATGGTGTAACTGGCGCAACCAGAAGCGTTTATATTAATGGAAAACCATCGATACAACTGCAGCCTGTTTTAAATAGGGATGAACAGGACTCAGGAAATTATTATTTCTCAATTGATTTTTCAGGAAAGCCGGTTAATATTGCATTAAAGTAAATTATAGGTCGGATGAATTATTTTAAATTTGAATTTGCTACAGAAAATATTCAACAACAGGAGCGGCTTGTAGCATTATTAGCCAATCTTGCCTTTGAAGGTTTTGAAGAAGAAGAAAACTTGCTCAATGCATTTATTTCGGAGGATAAATTTACCCAGGCTGAATTTTCTGCCGTGATTGATTTATTCGATACTATTAATTACATACAGACCACTATCGAAAACATCAATTGGAATCAGAAATGGGAAGAAGATTTTAAGCCAGTGTTGGTAGAGGAGTTTGTTGGAATCAGAGCCTGGTTTCACCAGCCGATTAAAAATGTTGCGCACGAAATTATCATTACGCCAAAAATGAGTTTTGGTACGGGGCATCATGCCACCACATATCTGATGATCAGTCAAATGGAGTCCATAAATTTTATGGGCAAATCTGTTTTGGATTTTGGTACTGGTACTGGTGTTTTGGCTATTTTGGCAGATAAGTTGGGTGCCTCAAGCGTATTTGCGATTGACTATGATGAATGGAGTATTACAAATGCAGTAGAAAACATTGAACAGAATGATTGCCGGAACATAACAGTAGCGCAAATGGACAGCGTTCCTCTAAATGACAAATTTGATATTATTCTGGCGAATATTAACCTGAATGTAATTCTCAATAACTTATCATCTATAAAAGAAGGTTTATCTGATGGAGGCACAATTTTGTTAAGCGGAATTTTAAAAGAAAATGAATCAGCTCTGCTTGATGCCATTTTTGTGCTAGGTTTTATATCTTCCACGACCGTTCAGCGGGGCGATTGGATAATGATTACTGTAAAATCGCACTAAGTTGTAATATTCTATGTTAAATAAACGTTACTGATACCATACTTTGGGTATATTTGCCCTCAACTCACAAAAGAAACAATGAACGAACTACTACTAATCATATTAGCCTATTTTATTGGATCTATTCCTACTGCGTTAATAATAAGCAAATTCTTTTTTCATATTGATATTCGGGATTATGGGAGTGGTAACATGGGGGCTACCAATACTTTTAGGGTATTGGGTGCAAAATATGGTACGGTTGTAATGATATTCGATATTTTGAAGGGTATGGGGGCTGTAGCCTTATTCTACTTTTTGCCTTACTACCTTACCAATGAGTGGGATCGCACCAATCTTATGGTTGGTCTTGGATTGGCTGCCGTGTTAGGGCATGTATTTCCCATATTTGCACAATTCAGAGGAGGCAAGGGTGTGGCTACGTTATTTGGGATGATATTGGCAGTTCAGCCTGTGATAGCACTCAGTTGTGTGGGTGTATTTTTATTGGTACTTTTTGTTACACGCTATGTTTCTTTAAGTTCTATATTAGCCGGAATCGCATTACCTGTTTGTGTACTGTGGATATGGAACGATGATGTTATTTTATATAGAATTTTTGCTTTGTTGGTTGCCGTGCTCATCATACTAACCCACCAAAAGAATATCGTAAAAATTTTAAGGGGCAGCGAAAGCCGGGTGCCCATCTTTAAAGGAAGGGATAAGCGCAAACTTCGCAGAAAATAATCCCTCTACAATTTCCCTCTTCATTTTTTGATATGTTAGAACGAGTGTTTTATTGGGTAATGGTGTATAAAACTGGTCTGCCAATTGTTTAGTTGTAAACAAAATAAGATCACATGAAGAAATCACTTTTTATGTGTTTGGTTTTACCATCGCTGTTTATGACCTGCACTACCAATGAGGTTACAGAACGTAAACAATTAAGTCTGTTACCTGAAAGCAAGCTAAAAGAGATGTCCATTAAAGAATACAAGTCTTTACTATCTCAATGTAAAGTGGTAAGCACTACCACAAATAAAGATACAGAGATGGTTAGAAAAGTCGGAAAAAGGATCGCTAATGCCATCACAGAATACTACGCCAAGCAAGGTAAGGGCACTCTTTTGAGCGGATATAAATGGGAGTTTAATCTGGTTGACAATAAAGATGCAAATGCCTTGTGTATGCCAGGGGGCAAAGTAGTAGTTTATACAGATTATTACCGATAACCCAGAATGAGGCAGCTTTAGCCATTGTAATTGGACATTAAAATTTCGCACGCTGTGGCCTACCATGGGAACGAACGCATGATCCGGCGGATGATAACGCAAAATATTGGAGTGGCCGGAGTTATTTTAACATCTGGCGATAGGAAAGTGAATGGGATTTTTAATGGCGTGTTTGGTCCGGGAAGCCAATTGGCATTTACCTTACCGAACTTAAGAAAGCAGGAACACGAAGCAGATCATTTTGGATTGATGTTCGCCGCAATGGCTGGTTATAATCCGAGGTAAGCGATCTCTTTTTGGCAGCGAATTTCGCCGGCATCCGGAAGGCAAAAACCACCTGAATTCTTAGCAACGTATCCTGCTGACGAAAACAGTATTGCACGGTTAAAGGGATACATGGATGAGGCGTTGAAATTTTATAAGCCTGTATTAAAATAGATATTTGTTAGATCCCATATACTTCAATACTCCTGTTAAGCGGGATTTTTTTAGTTTTAGTGTGAATAAATCATTAAATTTGCGACTTTATTTGTACCCTTCATAGGTTGCCAATTTTTGTCAGGTTGATTTTGTAAGCGTTGCGTTGCTTTCCGAAATGGACTCAATCGTTTAGTATTCACTCAGTAAATAAAAAATATTTATATGGAAGTATTAGCACCATCACAGTCGTTGTTAGAAAAATTGCAACTAAAAGACGAAAAATACTTATTAATACAAGGCCTTCCTTCCACTGTCGAAAAACAATTTGTTAAAATATCCTTCGCAAAAAATGTTACTCCACTTCTTAAAATAAGAAAAATAGATTTTGCCCTCGTTTTTGCAATCAGTCACAAGCAACTAAAGGACATACTTAGAGAGATTGTACCTGCTCTGCATGAAGATGCCAAACTTTGGATTGCCTATCCTAAATTATCATCTAAAATTGTAAGCGATCTAACTAGAGACTGTAATTGGGAATGTATTGCCCAATTAGGATTTGAAAGCGTTAGGTTAATTACATTAGATAGCATTTGGAGTGCCATGCGATTTAAGAAAGCAGATAAATCGAAAAATCCTGCAATTGCTCCGGAATTTTCGCTCATTGATATGGATAATAGAACAATCACCACTCCTTCGGAATTGGAGGAGTTATTTACAGAAAATCAATCAGCGAAAGCATTTTTTGAATCACTTTCCTTCACCAACAGAAAGGAATACATTACCTGGATTACCGGAGCAAAAAAGGAAGAAACTAAGATTGCCCGGTTGGAAGCAACGATTGATAAATTAACGTACCTTAAACGAAATCCTTCTGAAAAATAATTATAATTTCGCCAGTTCGGCAAAGTTGATTCGCTTTGAAATCCAGCTTTGTTTAATGGGAACTATCCATTCGTTCAATAACTCCTTTTTTGTAAGTACCGTATTATTGAAATACAAGGTTTCGGAATTGATGAATTCGTTGCTCGCTGCATAATTTAATTGTGATAACGGTAATAACTGAATTTTATCCTTTACCACAAATGCAAGGGATTGCCTGTCAAAAAGTTGCACATTGAATTTTTGTTCTATATCTTTTATTAGTCTTACAGAACTATCAGTGCTGCACCCACCCACACTTGTAGCTGTTTCATCTGCCATAATTATAAGAAATTGTCCGAAGATGATATTGGCATACCCCTTTACCGGAGCGCCATGACTTTTCCAGCCACCAACAAAATCCTCCAGCATTTCTTCAATTTGTAATGCTTCACTGATAAAAAATAACCGGCTGCTTTGGTAAATCCAAACTTTAGACGAGTCGCTAAAATCGGAAGGTATTTGCTCGTGAAATGCTAAGTTCATATTTTAATTTTTAAATGGATGCCGCTATTAATTCGGCGATATCAAGTACTTGTACGTTGTCTTCTTTATTGCTGTTCTTCACGCCGTCTGTCATCATAGTATTGCAAAAGGGGCAGGCCGCTGCAATAATACTGGCGCCGGTTGCAATTGCTTCATTGCTTCTTTCGAAGTTAATACGGATGTTACCTTTTTCTTCTTCTTTAAACATTTGTGCTCCACCTGCGCCACAACACAGCCCATTAGATTTACAGCGCTTCATTTCCACCAATTCTATGTCAAGCGCTTCCAACACTTTTCGTGGGGCTTCATAAATATTGTTGGCTCTTCCCAGGTAACAACTATCATGGTAGGTAATCTTTTTACCCTTATAACTGCCATCTTCTTTCATGATTATTTTTCCTTCATCAATCAGTTGCTGGATAAACGTAGCATGGTGAATTACCTCATAATTGCCACCTAATTCCGGGTATTCGTTTTTTAAAGTATTAAAGCAATGTGGGCAGGCGGTAACAATCTTTTTTATTCCGTACCCATTCAAAATATGGATATTCTGATAAGCCATCATCTGGAACATGAACTCATTGCCGGAACGTCTTGCGGGGTCGCCTGTACAAGCTTCTTCCTTCCCTAAAATGGCATAATTGATCCCCACTATATCCAGGATAGTAGCAAAGTCTTTTGTGATTTTTTGAGCACGCTGGTCAAAGCTTCCTGCACATCCTACCCAAAATAAAATATCTGGCGTTTCTCCTTTTGCAATCATTTCGGCCATTAATGGTACATGCATATATTTCTGTCTTTGAATACAGCAAATGTAACTAAATGTTGGCTGTTTTTGTGAGCATGTTTTATGTTGGCATTAAGATGTTAATTTTGCATTTCAATGAAAATAGTAAAGGGGATAATCCATAAAATTATAGATTGGGAAGCTTGGCCGTTTGAATTAATTTATACGCCTATGTCATTTTTTTGGCTTTGGTACACCATTAAATCAGGAGCTGTTTGGTTTTTTACCTCCAGCAATCCCAAACTAACTTTCGGCGGTATGGAAGGCGAACCCAAAAAGGAAATGTATGATCTTTTACCTGATGGTTTTTTTCCTTCAACTTTTTATGTATTACCCAACGAAAAATTTTCTAACATACAACAAAGGCTTAAACAGCATAGAATTGAATACCCATTGATAGCAAAGCCGGAAGTGGGCGGACAGGGCATATTATTAAGGATGATAGCGAACGAAGCAGCACTGAAAAAGTATCATGATTTAATGCCATGGGAATACATCGTACAAAGCCTGGTACACTATCCGATGGAAGTGAGTGTTTTTTACATTCGGCATCCAAAAGAAAAAACAGGCAGAATCACCGGCTTTTTACATAAAGTTCCACTACAGGTAACAGGAGATGGCTTACAAACACTGGAGGCATTGGTTGGGCAACATCCGAAAGGTGGCAAGCGGATGGAAGAATTGCACAACAAGCATGAGGCAAGATGGAATGACGTACTAGCGACAGGTGAAAACTATATGCTAAGTTACGCAGCTAATCATAATCGTGGTGCACAGTTTATTGATTTAAAACATAAAATTGATCAACAACTTGTAGCAGTATTTGATGCGATTAGTTTGAAAATTGATGATTTTTTTTATGGCCGTTATGATATCATGTGTGCCAGTGCCGAGGATTTAAAAGCTGGTAAAAATTTTACTATATTGGAATACAATGGTTGTGGTGCAGAACCAAATCATTTTTACGACACGGGTTATACGCTAATTGGTGCCTACAAAGAAATATTGAAACATTGGAAGGCCTTATACGAAATCAGTAACTACAATAAGCATCGTGGAGTTGAACCATGGTCATTTGCAAAAGGAACACAGTTTTTAAAATCTGCGAGGATGCATATTCGGGATATGAAAAAAGTAGATGCGCAAATGGGATAACATTAGAAGGGCTTTCCATGTGTTTGTTTGATCAGTAAATTTGTAATAACCGGCATCCGTTTCATTAACCCTACGAACCGATTGGTAACCCGGTCTTTGCCAAACGTTTTTTGAATCATTCTGCCAATAGTTAGCCTCCTTGAGAAAGCTTTTTTCCATTTTGTCTCATATTGCTTTTCCATAATTTCCCGATTCACCTTATTTTTAAGGAAAGCTTCAATTTCAGTACCTGCAATTTTGCTTCCACGTAGTGCCATACTCATTCCATTGCCGCACAATGGCGTAATCATTCCTGCGGCATCTCCCAATAACAAAATATGGTTTTCAACCTGTGTTTTTTTTAAAAAGGAAACTTGCGAAATGGTAACAGGAGAAGTGTACACCATTTTGCTATTTTCAAAAATTTCTTTTAGGTATTGATTTTTGTGCAACACATTTTTTTCCATTGTCGCAATAGAGTTTCCATTTAATTGTAGATTGGCAGCATTCGTAAGATAACAAAGACAATATAAATCCGATTCAATTTTAGAGATACCACAATATCCATTTTCAAAATTATGCAGTGCAATCGTATCTACAGGAAAATCTGTTTTAATATGATATTTTACGCCGACATAATTATTTAGTTTATTGTTTTTGCGGGTTATGAAGTCTCGTTTAAGTTGAATGTCAATATTGCTTCTTTTGCCATAACTGCCGCAACAAACCTTACTTACAAATCTGCCAGATGTAGTTTCGAGAGTAAATAACTCCTTCTCAAACTGAACACTCTCTACTTTGCAATTATCATACAATGCGACTCCATTATTTATGGCAATCTTTTTCAATTCATTGTCCAAAAGGTAACGACTGATGCCAAATCCCCCAAGTGGCAAATCAGTTTGTAAAAGATTACCATTCGGTGAACTTACCACCAGCTTTTTTATAATGGGTAAATCCATTTCATCTAATCTAATGCCAAGGCTTTTTATAAAATCCCAGCTTTCCAAACTGATGTATTCTCCACATACTTTATGAAAGGGATATAGCTCTTTCTCAAATAAAGCAACGCAATATCCGCTGGTTGCTAGTTGAATAGCAAGCGACAGACCAGCGAGACCGCCGCCAATAATGCACACATCTTGCTTTCGAAACTCGCTCATCATACGAATTATTTTACCATGATATTAGTGTTAGATAAATCTGTTCTGGTCAAACGCCTGATCTGCGTTTATAGACAATTAAATGCCGGAATGCCCACTTCCAATGAATGCTGCAATTTGGAATACCGGCTGCTTTTATCAAATGTTGCCACTCTTTCTTTTTAAATCCTCTTGCTACTGATAGTGGCGCATCATTTTTAACAAGATACGATTTTGAAAAAATGCCAGTGATCAGCTTAATAGAACGATAAGCCAGGTAATGCCTATGTAAATCATTAATAAAAAATCCTTTCCTCGTGTTCAATTGCATCCATTGCAACATCGTAACCAGTTCAGCCTCTTTAAAATGGTGGCAGAACAGCGAAGAAAAAATGATATCCGGCTTCTCATTGTCGAATTGAATCGTTTTATAATCGGAAATAATCCATTTCGCATTGAGAGAAGGATATTGCCGTTGTGCAAATTCGATACAGCTTGCTTTCAAATCAATACCAATAAAACTCACATTGATCTTATTGCGGCTGCACCATTTTTCAATGGCCTTTAAATTATCACCTCCACCACAGCCAATTTCGCAAATTACAATAGGTAGGTCAGCTCGGAATGTTTTCAATATATTTTTGATACCGGCAATTGAAATCGTGTGTCCGCCCAGGTGAGTATTAATGGTATTCAGTTCCTGCAAGTTTAATTGAATGTCTGCAAAAGGAATATTCACAGCATCCAGCAACTCTGCCTGTTGTGATCTTGTTTTTAAATTAATCATAAGTGGCTATAAATGTTTCCATCGTAAGCCCCGGTCCGAAAGCTGCTCCAAAAACAATAGCTTGTTCTTCGGGTTGATTATTTTGAAATTCCTGCAAAATTCTTTGTAAAACAAACAATACAGTTGGCGAACTCATATTGCCATATAATTTTAAAATTTCATAGGAATGCTGCAATTGTGTTTCAGTTAAACCGGTGCTGTTTTGAATGGCTTCCAGTATTTTTTTACCACCAGGATGAATGCACCAGTTGGTAATCGATTCTTTTTCAATACCTGCATTTTTTAGCGCATTTTCCATCAATGAATTAAAGTCTTCCTTCACCAAATCAGGCACATAGCCTGAAAGTGTCATTAAAAACCCCTTGGATGAAAGTTTCCAACTCATATCCTTTTTACCTTTAAATTCAACTTCGGAATAAAATTTTTTCAGCATCATGCCTCTGTTTTCAGCATCATTGTGCTGTACCAAAACGGCAGCGCAGCCATCCGCAAACAGCAGAGTGGAAGTGATATTGTCGATTGAACTTTCTTTTTGAAAATGTAACGTACACAATTCTGTGCACACGATTACCACATTTGCAGCCTGGTTATTCCTGCATATTTCATCTGCAATTTTTAGTGCATGAATTGCAGCGTAGCAGCCCATAAAATTTACTGAGGTCCTAAAAATATTGCGTTGTAAATCCATAGCTTCCATAATCTCAAGGTCTAAGCCAGGAGCACTCATGCCGGTGCAGCTTACCGTTATCAGGTGCGTAATGTCGGTGCTCTCAATTTTTCCACTAATGCAATCATTGATGGTACTTACCGAAAGCATGGCAGCATTGTCTGCATAACACTGCATTCGTTTTTCAAGATTTGGGAATGGCTCAAGGTCAATGGTCTTCTCGTAAAATTGCCTGTCTGCTGGTTGTGCACTGTAATCGGGAATGACCGAATATCGGGTATCTATTCCACTTTGCCGGTACAGGAATTTCATTTTACGACTGTCAATTTCGTTATCACAATAAATGATGTCGGCAAAAGAACAGATTTCACTTTGTGCATGTTTGTAGGGAGGAACGCCGGTTGCTATCGAAACTATTTTACTCAACTTTTTTCAATTAAAAATAATACAATAAATGCTGCATTGGTGCAAACGGAGGCCAATAGATTCATCCGCATGGTGAAAACAAAATTTGCATTACTATTGTTTTGGACTACTTTTTTAAACCACCAAAGAAAATATACGAGAACTGGCAGGAAAAAGATCTGAATGATCAGAAAACTATTTAGCTGAAGGGTAGATATCAAATGATAAGCAAGTGCCGAAACAGAGAAAAAATATACGATAGCCGTGAAAACAAAAGTGCCTTTATAACCCAGTAACATGCTTAATGTAACAACTCCATCCGCCTTATCCTGCTGGTGTTGATAAATTTGAGTTAGGGGATAAAACCCTCCAATCAATAACGCCGCTGCAATAATACCTGCCAGCGGAACCTGTAGCATTTTATCTGCACTACTACCATGCATCACTAAAAAAAAAGTAACACCTCCCTGGAAAAACATAACAATTAAATACCCTGTAACAGGATATTTTTTTAAACGTATACCCCTATAGCTGTAGGCTCTTGAAGCAAGGATGTAGCAGACTATTCCTAATGCAAACCACTTACTCACCAAACAACTTAATAAAATGCCAACAACATCCAGGATAATACTAACGTAGAACAATTGCCTGGTTGGCTCCATCGGATTTTTGATACCACCGATGCTTTCAGTATCCCGGTCCATATAACTGTTGTAACCGTTGCTGGCAGGATAAACAAATAGATGTAAAATGATGAAAATTAAAATGGCAGCTCCTGTCTGTATATTGGGTGTTTGACTTAGTGCAAACCAATAAACCGGCATTAGAAAAAATGAAAAATGAAAACGAAGCAATTGTATGGTGGATTGAAACAACATGTTTTATTTAACTGATTGATTTGATTTAGTTGGTAATATACAATAGTTATTTAATCAGAAAGTCAGACCATCGTTTTTGATGCTCATTTTAATTTATTTTTTTAACAATAAAACGTTTGACATTTTTCTAATAACATTCCATTAAACAAATCATTCCTGCATTATACCGCAGGTAAAAAACGATCCCTTTTTCGTAAATTGAAATAAGCATAAAGAATATCTTTGCCCCGTGAAAAAAATTATCAATATCTTTTTTTGGGGCTTGCTCATTAGTTTTCTTGGCTCGTTGCCCTTGGGAACACTTAATATAGCGGCGATGCAAATCGGTATTCAGGAAAGTATTTTAAACGCCATCTGGTTTTCGTTGGGCTCTTTATTGATAGAAATGGTGTACGTACGGATTTCATTAATTGGCATTGACTGGGTTCGCAAACAACATAGACTAATGAAGGCAATGGAATGGATTACATTAATAATTATTCTTGCGCTTGCGGCAGGTAGTTTTATTGCAGCAGCCAGTGATGGCGGGGGAGAGGCAAAGAATGTACTCCTGAACAATAATATGCACCGGCTTTTGTTGGGCATGTTTATGTGCGCCATCAATCCGGTACAAATTCCATTTTGGTTTGGCTGGAGCACTGTATTATTTACAAAAAAAATACTGGAACCTAAGCCAACACATTACAATACTTATATTGTTGGTATTGGTTTTGGCACCTTATTAGGCAATTGTGTTTTTATTTTTGGGGGCAAATGGATGGTTCAACGAATCGCTAACAGCCAACAGTACCTGAACTGGATCATTGGAGGCATTTTTACCATCACTGCCCTGATACAATTAATAAGAATTTTGATGAAAAAAGACGCCATTACAAAATTTGCTGAGAAAAAAGAGGAGCCCGTTAATTAGTCATTTCGTGCCAGGTCTTTGGTCCACTTATCCCTTTCTTCCGGGCTAAATTTCCAGGGCGCAAAATTATTCTCAATATTGCTAAACATACCATTCCACTCCTTCGGAGCATTGCTGTCTTCCATGATCAGTGACCGCCGCAATTCGTAAATTATCTCTAATGGATTGATGCTAACAGGACATGCTTCCACGCAGGCATTGCAGGTGGTGCAAGCCCTCAATTCTTCAATAGTAATATGATCATTGAGTAAGGTTTTGCCATCATCTTTAAAGTCACCGTTGATTGTAATATTTTTACCAACTTCCTGCAACCGGTCTCTGGTATCCATCATTATTTTACGTGGACTTAGTAATTTGCCGGTCTGGTTTGCCGGGCAAGCTGCACTGCATCTGCCACATTCTGTGCAACTGTAAGCATCAAGTAAATTCTTCCAACTTAAATCGAAAATATCTTTGGCGCCGAATTTCATGGGGCCTGGTTCGCCGTTAGGCGCCAGTTCTGGCTCCATCATATATTTTACTTCATGCTGCACACTCTGCATATTGTCCATTTTGCCTTGTGGCTCCAACCTTCCATAAAAGGCATTTGGAAAAGCAAGCACAATATGCAAATGTTTGCTATACGGTAAATAATTAAGAAATGCCAAAATGCCGATGATATGAATCCACCAGCAACTTCTTTCAATTGCAATCAATGTTGACTCGGGTAAACCGTTAAACATAGGGGCCAATAAACCCGAGAAAATAAAGTTGCCAGTATTGTGATAATGCTCGCTGCCTTGCAGTTGTAGCGCCCGGTCTGATGCGTTCATGGTAAGAAACAAACTCATCAAAATGATCTCCGCAATCAGTATATAATTGGCATCACTTCGGGGCCATCCACTCAGGTCTTTACTAATAAAACGTTTTATTTTAAGCATGTTTCTCCGGCATAAAAAAACAATACACACCACAATTACACCTATTGCCAGTATTTCAAAGAAATTAATCAGGAAACTATAAAGAGATCCAAGAAAAGGTAAAAAAAGCCGGTGTGTTCCAAGTATACCATCCAATACTATTTCTAGCACTTCCAGATTGATGATGATGAAGCCTGCATAGATTATAAAGTGTAAAACCGCTACCAGCTTGTTTTTAAACATTTTTTTTTGGCCCAACGCCAGCAATAAAAGATTTCTCCAGCGCTTTGAAGGATTGTCTGTTAAATCTTCTGCTTTACCTAAAAAAATATTGCGGCGAATCTGAAGAATATTTTTCGAAAAAAGCCAGGTAGCAAAACCTGAAAGTGCGAGAAAAATAATTTGCGATAGAAGTAGCATATAAAATAATTGTGAGTGCTAAGGTAATTATCAAAGATCAAATCCAGTAATTATGTATACTGAATGATTTATGAATTAAATTCGTGGCCTTACTTAAACCAGCTTGATATGGCAACAAAGAATATATTATCAAAAGAAGTAGCGGAGAAAAAGTTACGTAGGATGGCACTGCAGGTTGCAGAGCAAAATTATGATGAACCCCAATTAATTTTAATCGGGATCAAGGAAAACGGGTTAGTGATAGCCCATAAAATAAGCAGCTACTTAAAAGAGGTTTATAACGGTGAACTAGTAGTGGTAGAGCTGGCAATTAATAAACGTAAACCCACAGATGTACATCTTTTACCGGTAGTTGATTACAACGGTAAAGTAGTTATCCTGATAGATGATGTAGCCAACAGCGGCCGCACCATGTTATATGCGCTGAAACCTTTGCTGGAGGCTTATCCAAAAAAAATTCAGACACTTGCATTGGTGCAAAGAACGCATAAATCATTTCCCATCGACGTAGATTATGTTGGGCTTTCTATTTCAACCAATCTGGATGAACATATCAATGTAGAAGTTGATGGAGAGGAAGTTGGTGGCGCATGGATTAAATAGTGAATTCTTCTTAAAAAGGTGTTGGCACGAAGTACTAGTGCAATTTGACAATTCGTTGCGTATAAGGTTTAGAAACGACTGTTCCTATAGTTTGAAGATAGTAACCTGCAAGAGATAATTCCTTTTTTTAAAAATGCAACGTATTCAATTTAAATTTACCACGTGAAAATTCCAGACTCGGAGTCGGGAATTTGAAAGCACTTAATGCGAAAAACAGCAATTTTACCCCCTTTTTGTTTGTTTTAATTTTTGTAAAATCTATATCAGGCGCCAGATACCATTGTCTGTACCGTCTAATATCTCTGCGATCGAAAGCAGTATTGTTATTTTGACTGGTGCCGACATTTGCTCTGGCTCCAAAAATTCCTTCGGCACCATGCCCCACTGCCACTGCCAGCCATGGTGGTAAATTTGATGTTGGAAAAAAGGACTTCAGGTTGGCACTTGCCCAGTAAGTTTGCGCATTGTAATCTTTTATAAATCGTTCGGCTAAAGTTTTACCAAATATTTCGTCTGCTCGTTTGTTAAGGTCAGTTTCACGATAATTTTTTCTGTGGAAAGAAAATTTAAGTTTTATCCGCTGGTCATCCCATGCAAGTTCCTGCGAAATAAGGGAGGCACTGCCCAATATGTTGGCGCTAAAATCGCCCCAGCTCCAGCCCCATTCTCTACTAAAGCCGTCCAAAATTTCTATCACCGTTTGGTAAGCAGCCCCACTCAAGCCCCCAATCCAGATTCTTTTTTTGCGGTCAATACCTGTCCAGCGCCAAAGCTCCATACTGGTGCGGCTTTCAATGTAAGCACCATACATGTGACCTACTTTATCAATCTGAAGCCATTCTGAATTATCATTAAAAAAGCGAAAACTACCCCTCGGGTAATCTGAATACCAGGCAGCGTTAAGATAGACCAAAATTGCCGAGTAACCCACAATGTTGGAGATAGTTGCCAACTTCACCCTTGATTTTACTTGTTGCTGAGTAAGCGTATCACTAATGATACTCAATAACAGTTTACCCTTTTTGTAGCGGTAGTTACTCACCAGGTTTACCTTTCCACCTGTTATGGGTGTACTTTCTAATGGAGAGTTTGGTGACAATATCACATTGCAATTTTGCCCTATTATTGAAACTGCGTCTTGTGCTATAGATTGAAAAGAAAAAATGATCAGCAGTGCAATGCTGAGAAATGATTTAAAAGCACAAGCTCTGATAGTTAGCGGCTGCGATGCCATTTGACCACTATAGGATGAAGCGGTTTGATGTTCAATTATTTGGCTCATAAAAAACAAATTTACTGTTATATGCTTTATTATAGACGAAACAATTATTTTTGAGGATGTAAACAAAAAGTATATGGATCAAAACATTCAACAAAAAATAGACAATTGGCTTTCCGGTAATTATGAGCAATCTGTTAAGGATGCAATTATTGAGTTACAAAAAGATAATCCGGATGAATTGGCCGACGCATTTTACAAAAATCTGGAATTTGGAACTGGCGGCCTCAGAGGGATTATGGGCATCGGAACCAATCGTATCAATAAATACACGATTGGTATGGCTACGCAGGGCTACGCTAATTATTTAAGAAAGTGTTTTGGTGAGGATGTAAAAGTTGCGATAGCGCATGATTGCCGCAACAACAGTCGCTTTTTTGCAGAAGCGACCGCCAATGTTTTCGCTGCAAATGGAATAAAAGTATTTTTATTTGAAGCGCTGCGTCCCACACCTGAATTGAGTTTTGCCATCAGGAATTTAAAATGCCAGGGCGGTGTTGTCTGCACAGCATCTCACAATCCAAAGGAATATAACGGATACAAAGCATATTGGGATGATGGCGCACAAATGGTATCACCGCATGATGAAAATGTTATCATTGAGGTGGAAAAAATTGCTTCCGTAGATGATGTGAAATGGACCGGTGGGGAGGCTAATATCACCATCATAGGAAAGGAGATGGATGAGACTTATTTAAATATGGCAGCGGGTTTAAGCGTTTGGCCGGAAGTATGTAAAGCCCAACACGATCTTAAAATTGTTTATACGCCAATCCATGGTACTGGAATCACTTTGGTACCGCAGATATTGGCAAAATTTGGTTTTAATAATGTTCATATTGTAGAGGAACAAAGTGTTCCAGACGGTAATTTTCCAACCGTGGTGTACCCAAATCCTGAAGAAAAAGAAGCCATGAGCATTGGACTTAAAATGGCTAAAGAGCTGGATGCGGATATTTTACTGGGAACAGACCCGGATGCTGATCGTGTAGCCATTGGGGTTAAAAATAATGATGGAGAATGGGTGTTGATGAATGGTAATCAAACTGCTGTGCTGGCATTCAATTATATGATTGAGGCAAGAAAAACGAAAGGTATTTCTCAGCCGAACGATATGGTGGTTAAAACAATTGTTACTACGGAAATGATTGATACCATTGCAAAAGCTAATGATATCAACTGCTACAATGTGTTGACCGGCTTTAAATGGATTGCTGCTTTGATTAAGGAAAAAGAAGGGAAAGAAAAATACATCATTGGCGGGGAAGAAAGTTTTGGTTTGATGGTTGGAGACGAAGTACGGGATAAAGATGCTATCAGTGCGGTTGCATTGTTGTGCGAAATGGCTGCATACGAAAAAAATAAGGGTAGAAGTTTGTATGCAAAAATGGTTGACTTGTATTTGCAGTATGGTATGTATAAGGAAGACCTGATTAGCATTACTAAAAAGGGTATGAATGGAGCTACAGAAATTGCCCGGATGATGCAGGATTATCGTGATAATCCACCTACAACAATTGATGGAGTAGCGGTCGCAGAATTGTTAGATTATGATCTTCAGTTAGGTAAAAATTTGCAAACCGGCGAAAGTTGGACAATCAATTTGCCAAAAAGTAATGTGTTGCAGTTTGCATTGAGTGATGGTACAAAAATATCAGCAAGGCCAAGTGGTACTGAGCCCAAAATCAAATTTTATTTTAGTGTAAATACACCGCTTGCAAATCTGGAAGATTTTGTGGTAGCGGAGAAAACCTGCAACGATAAAATAGAAAGGATTATGAGTGATATGAAATTGAAATAGAAATAAAAATAGCATTAAAAAATGTCAGGATCTTCGTCCTGATATTTTTTAACCTTCAACCCGCAACCGCCATAATGAAATATCCAATCGTCGTACATTATGAAATACATGCTTATTCTAACACTCCTTGTTTCCTGTTTTTCTGTAGAGGCGCAACCAGCAAAACCGGATGTGTTACATCGGAAAGTAATCTCTCTCCGGCGGTTTATGGAGCAAAACCATTATCAGCCAATTGTATGGAATGATACAAGTTCTATCCGGCTGTATAATAGATGGATGGAGTTACTGGACGATGATAAACTCCTTTTTACACAACGTGATGTAGACCAATTAAGCCTTTTTAGTAAAAGACTGGATGACGAGTTACTTGGCAGCGAATGGAACTTTTATGATAAAAGTACCAGCTTGTATAAAATAGCCTTAACCAGGGCCGATAGCCTGATAAATGCTATTCTTGCTAAACCCTTCGTTTTTTCAAAAATTGACAGCGTTAACTGGCCGATGACTGCCTGTGCTAACGGCAACAATTCGCTATATCAAAATTGGCAGCAGTATTTAAAATGGCAGGTAATCCGATCAATTACAGATGAAGCGATGGATAGTTCCTCAAGTAACACAGCATCACCTGTTTTGCCTGCTAACTTTGACTTACTTGAAAAGAAAGCAAGGGGCCTGGTAAAGAAACGGGAGCTGGCGTGGGTACAAAATAAACGAATGGAATTTTCTCTGGATACTAAGGAGATGGAGAACGATTATCTTTCTGCAATCACCTGGTGTTACGATCCGCATTCTGATTACATGAGCGCTGATACAAAAACCATTTTTGATACCGAAATGAGCGGATTGGAATATTCTGCAGGGTTTGAAGTAGACGAAAATGACAAGGGCGAATGGATAATCAGTTACCTGATGCCGGGTGGCGCCGCCTGGAGAAATGGCGAATTGCACAAGGGTGATATGATTTTAAAAATTAAATCCGGCGACAAGCCTGAATTAATTTTGTCTGAAACCAATCCTGAAAGGTTGAGCGGCATCTTGGAAAGTAGCAGCAACGAAAAAATAATTATAACCGTAAGAACGCTCACTGGCTTACAAAAAGCTGTGCAACTGGAAAAAGAAAAAATAACAGATGAGGAGGGCATTGTTAAAAGTTATGTTTTAAGTGGATCGAAAAAAATAGGGTATATTACTTTACCGGGGTTTTACGTAAAGGAAGGGGAAGAGTCTGAAGGAAATGGTTGTTCGAATGATCTGGCAAAGGAAATTGTGAAATTAAAAAAGGATTCCATTGCCGGATTAATATTGGATCTTCGGTACAATGGCGGCGGCTCGTTGGGTGAAGCGCTGGAGCTTGCGGGAATTTTTATCAACGAAGGTTCACTTGCATCTACAAAGGATAAAACAAGTAAGGTTCACTTCTTGCGGGATCGTAACAGGGGTACCATTTATGATGGCCCACTGGTGGTGATGGTTAACAGCATGACCGCTTCTGCTTCGGAGTTGGTTTCGGCAGTTTTACAGGATTATCACCGGGCTTTAATTGTCGGAAGCCCCACATACGGCAAAGGTTCCTCCCAGGTTATTCTGCCGCTTGATACTACAGGCAATTTTTCAAAGACTATAAAATATGATAGCTATGTAAAAGTTACCCAGGGAAAATTTTATCGCATTGATGGCTCTACCATACAATGGAAAGGCGTAATACCTGATATCGAATTGCCGGATATTTATTCAATTGACCGTTTTAGGGAAAAAGGAACCATCTCTTCGTTGCTGCCGGATAATTCAAAACCCGCATTGTATAATGCATTACCTGTTATAAATTTTGAAGAACTTAAATCGAAGAGCCATGCAAGAGTGAATACCAATGCTACGTTTTCTACAATTTCAAAATTCACTAATTGGTTCCAGGAACAGATTGATGTTAAAAGTATCCCCCTGCAATGGAATGCATATGCTGCGTATTACGAAAATGTTACCAACATGTTTAAAGCGATTGATGCCGACAGTCTTGAAAATACAGTATT
This sequence comes from Ferruginibacter sp., assembly GCA_041740215.1. Lineage (GTDB taxonomy): Bacteria > Bacteroidota > Bacteroidia > Chitinophagales > Chitinophagaceae > Ferruginibacter. Next base: position 90,718 of record JBGSMI010000268.1, on the reverse strand, counting down.
CAGCGCAGCCAACAACAGCATGGATAAAGAAAGGGAGGTACTCAATACATCACAAAGTAAAGCTGTTAACGGAATAAGAATCAAACAAATATTAAATGATGCTTATATTGCCGAGTCTTATAAAATAATGCAGGATTGGCTTAAGTGAACTTACTGGAGCTATTCAATTTACCCTTTTTAAAACCTTAAAAATAAAATTATGAAACAACTTTCCTTTTTAATCTGCTTTGTTCTTTTTCTTGTTTTTCTTTCAGAAAAAACCATTGGCCAGGATTTCGAAAATCCGGGAACCTATATGAGTTATATCAACAAACAACATCAAACAATTGCCAAAAGATATCTGGCTTACAACAGTGCGTCCTCTCACGGAAAGAAAGCTAAAAAGGTAGAAGGGCTTAAATCCAAACTTCTGGATGAAATACAGGAAAGCCGCATGAACATCAGTGGTATGCCGTCTTTTAAAAAAGACAAATCGCTTCGTGATTCTGCGGTAAGTTTTATGAAACTTTACTACAATGTGCTCAACGAAGATTACAGCAAAATTGTAAACATGGAAGAAATTTCTGAACAGTCTTACGATTTAATGGAGGCTTATATGTTGGCAAAGGAAATGGTAGATAAGAAGATGGATGATGCAAGCGCTGCTCTTGACGCTGTGACCAAACAATTTGCTGCAGCATATAATGTTACACTGGTAGATAGCCATGATGACATTGATGACATGATGAAGCAGGTTGGGGAAACGTATGATTACTACAATCCAATTTACCTGATTTTTTTTAAAAGTTACAAACAGGAGTCGTATCTTATTGATGCAGTTGAAAAAAAGAATATCAATGCCATTGAGCAAAACAGAAACACTTTAATACAATTTTCCCAGGCAGGCCTGGAAAAAATTGCAAAACTTACTGCATTCAAAGGCGATAATTCAATTGTTACAAATTGTAAAAGGTTACTTGAATTCTATGTAAAAGAAGCAACGGAGAAAATGCCTGCCATTACCGAATACCTGATGAAACAGGAGACGTTTGGAAAAATGCAGAAAGAGTTTGAAAAGAAGTCGGAGCAAGGCAAGGATGAAGTGAATGCCTACAACAAAGCTGTAAAGGAAGTAAACAATAGCGTTAAAACATATAATAACAATAGCAAATCATTGTTCGAAACAAGGAGCCAGTTGCTTGATAATTGGAACAGTGCGGTAGACAATTTTTTCGACAATCATATGCCCACTTATCATTAAGTTGCCTTGGCAGATGAAAAATATCCGGTTGATGGATTTTAATTTCCTTAATGTTTTATTTCAATATATGCAATGCTTAATTTCGCCTAATGGCAGAATAAACAATTGTTGTTAAAGAAGATAATGTTTTGATTACAACTGAATGAGAAAATACGAAGACACATATCGCCACAAGGGATTGCGTAAAAAACTGATTGATATTTTACGTGACAAAGGAATTACAGATGAAGCAGTACTTACTGCTATGAATCATATTCCCCGTCATTTTTTTTTGGACAGCGCCTTCGATGAAATTGCTTATGAAGACAGGGCTTTCCCAATCAGCGAAGGACAAACGATTTCACAACCTTATACGGTAGCTTACCAAACTCAACTGTTACAGGTAAAATCCTATGATAAAATATTGGAAATTGGCACTGGCAGTATATACCAGGCAACAGTACTGGCAGAAATGGGCGTAAAAATATTCACAATTGAGCGGCAAAAGGCGTTATTTGAAAAAACCAAACAATACATTTTTAAGAGCAAATACCCCAACCTGAAATTCTTTTTTGGCGATGGTTATGAGGGCCTCCCAACCTATGCGCCTTTTGATAAAGTCATCATTACAGCAGCGGCTCCGTTTATTCCACCTAAATTAATTGAACAGTTAAAGCCCGGTGGAAAAATGATTGCACCAGTTGATGAAGGTGATTTGCAACGTATGTTGCGCATCACAAAAAACGCTGATGGATCTATGACTGAAGAAGCATTTGAGCACTTTTCTTTCGTGCCAATGTTGACTGGAAAGAATGGTTGATGGTTGATATTTATTTCCTTGAAATAAATAATTTTTTTGCAGATTTAATGCCTTAATATGAAAATGTTTTCTAAGCTCACATTTATTTGCAATATCGGTTTCATTCTATTTATCACACTGAGATATGTAGATATAAATAATAAAAATGTAAATGCGGAAGATAGTATTTCGCCCTTGCCATTTATCACAGGGTCATTGGTGATATTGGGGCAATTGGCAATTTTTGTTAACATTGTTTTTTGTGTGATAGTAATCCTTTTGATGCTTTCAAAAAAAATGAAACAAATCCCCCGATGGCTTGTTGTCGCTAACTTAATGATGTTGATAGTACAGTTCTATTATTTTTTTATTTATTGATGATTGATGATACATACAATTTTACAAAATAAAGCCACTAAATTATTTATCATATTAGGTGGCTTTTTTATCGCCAACGCATTAATAGCGGAGATTATTGGCGTGAAGATATTTTCGCTGGAAAAAACAATTGGCATCCGGCAATTGTCTATTCATCTTTTTGGGAATGAAGTGTCGCTGAATCTTACTGCTGGTGTGTTGTTGTGGCCGGTGGTATTTATTATGACTGATATTATCAATGAGTATTATGGGCAGCGTGGGGTAAGATTTTTATCTTATTTGACTGCCGGATTAATTGTATTTGCTTTTTTGATATTTTATGGTGCCATGTCGCTGGCACCAGCAGATTTTTTTATCACCAGTAAAACAGGTTCTGGTGTTCCCGATATGGAGAAGGCTTACCAGTCGGTATTGGGGCAAGGTGGAAAAATCATCATTGGTTCTTTAACTGCATTTATTATTGGTCAGTTGGTAGATGTCTTTGTTTTTCATAAAATAAAAAAACTGACAGGCGAAAAGGGCCTTTGGATAAGGGCAACCGGATCAACGCTTGTTTCGCAGTTTATTGATAGTTATGTAGTATTATTTATCGCTTTTTACATTGGCAGCAGGGTAGGTGCCAATAAGGGCGATTTTGAATGGCCTTTTAGCTTGTTTCTTGCAGTGGGCACCGTAAATTATTTTTATAAAGCGATTGTAGCAATGCTGCTAACGCCGGTAATATATCTGGTTCATAATATAATCGAAAAATATCTTGGCCGGAGCGTAGCAACTGAAATGAAGCTGGCCGCAATGAAAGACGACTAAGCATTATTTTGCATCACAATTTTTTACCACCAATAGCGTGTTGTTAATAGTGAAAAATTTAGCACCTGAATTTATACCTCCATCCAGGTGTGATCCGCAAGTAATTTTACAGGTGCTACGAATTTTTTATAAGGACCAGATCCTCCTCCATATTCTTTAGCACTAATTAAGGACAAAATATGCGACGCATCTGCCTTTTCATATAAGTAATAAGTGTGTCCAATTACAGGAACAAAACTTAATTTGGCACCATAGATGATCATGCTTAATTCTTTGCGCATTTGAATCTCCTGGGCCTGAATTGCCAACAGCTCTATTTGCTTTCTTATCTGGTCGAGCTGCATATTTGTTTGCTCCTCCATTGCAGTAAGTGCTTTGTGCCTAATTACACCTTCCTCAGTTGGTTTAATAACAGCACCGCTAACCGAGGTTGAGTAAGGCATAACACTCAGTTGCTTATGATAAAGTTCAGTATTCGTGTATGCATTACCGCCAGCGTTGATTCCTCGCTGTGTAATTTTTAAATAACCATTCGGCATTAATTCATTTAACACCGTAATCACCGGATATGCATCTTTAAAAAACGTAACTTCAAAATTTAGCGCATCAATGAAATTTGCTTTTACACTATCTGCTGTTGTTTTGTCTTCCAACAAAAACATTTCCCCATCTGCATTTAAAGCGTAGGATGAAGCAAAAGCCTGATTTTCTAAAGTAACCCAGTTAATGCTAATGGCTATTTCTTTTTTATTTTGTGTTGCTTCAATCTTATAGATACCAGACTTAGGTCTGTTGCCAAATTCATAAGTACCTTTTTCGGGAAACAATTGCCAGGATGCAATAAAATTATAAGCTTGTATCATACTGCTGTAAGTTAAAATTATTGATTACCATTACAAAAACTTTTCTCTTTTGTTTATTCAGTAAATGAATCACAGCTATTAAATTGTTTACCGTCGGCCCTAAATAAAATAAGCACGGCTAATGCCATGCTTATAAAATCTGAACTGAATTATTTTGACTCTAAGGAAAAAATCAATTTACTAATTAATTAAACCACCTTCTCATTTCCCGCGAAGTGCGTTGTCTTTTTTGACGGTTCCACAGGTCGATTGATCCAAAACTGCGACTTGATTCTTCTTGTTTTACATCCCGTGCAACAGTTTCTTTCGTCTCTTTTAATAACTCTTTCAATTCTTCATTTTTGATAGGGGTACCCATACCCAGTGTATCACTTTTCATATTTCTAATTTTAATTTACTAAATAATATTTCCGGCATGATTAAAACAATTTTACCGGAAATCTTCATCAGCAAGCCACCGTTAGAGCAACAGTAAACATTCATGAATTCTGATTTGCGGCGCAAAGCTAGGGCATGTTACGTTAGTGGCAAAATTCTTTCGTATTTAAAACTTAAAAATTATGTTAAAGAAACTTTTTAAGCAATCGTATTCTTAAATTTAAGCGTAAACAAAATCTTATCAATACATACACACTAAGTTAAATTCAGCGATAATTTTAATATTGAACAAAATAAGATAACCAAACACTACCAGGATTAAATGGATTATTCGATAGTTGTTGTTACACTTCGTAATTTAATTTGTGTAAAAACACCGATCGGGATATGCCAGAATAAATCTGGAACTTTCAATCAAATTGATTGGCAATTCCAGCGTTCGTTAGTTTAGGAAGTTTAGGCTGTGGATTAGTTGCGGTCAATAGCAAAGCATTGTACAGATTTAAAGAATATCTTTAATCCTTAAAGTCTACAGTAATACCATGATAAAACAGGCCTTGCCCGTTATCTTAATGATATTTATTTTTTCTTTTCTCACATTGTTGCTTTTTGCACAGGAGGGAAAGGATAGTAGTGATGTTTTTTTTCTGGCTAAAAAAAAAGGCCTTTTAGGCAAACTTGGAAAATCGCTCAATACGACCAATTTGGAACCCGATCCTAATGGTGTTAAAGTTGTAAACCCATTTATTATGTATTCGGGTAAAACCATCCGCACAATTAGGATTTTGCGCCTTGGTTTTGAAAGAAATATTTTTGATACTACCATTTACAAAAATAGTTTCGGTGCGATTATCGCAAACGGCTTTCACAGAAGCACCCTGGTTAAAATCGTTAAAAATAATCTGTTCTTTAAAAACGGCGATAAGATTCATCCCTATCTGATGGCTGATAATGAGCGTCACCTGAGAGATCAGGTTTATATACAAGATGCCCGCATACTCATTGATACAGTCCAGCATTGTACAGACTCGGTGGACGTGGTTGTAATTACTAAGGATGTCTTCCCTTTGGGTGGTAAAGTCAATATGAGCAGTACAAAAAAAATAGCAGCACAAATCAGGAATGAAAACGTTGCTGGTAGTGGTTCTCAGCTATCGTTTAGTACATTGTACGATAAAGATCGCAATCCAAAATTCGGTTATGATGCCGGTTTTTTGAAACGCAATATTCTTGGTTCCTTTATAGACTGGAGTGTAGGTATACAAACATACAGAGGAGCATTCAACAGTGGTCGAAATGAGGAAACCTACTTGTTTACTCATTTTGAAAAGCCTTTGGTTACACCATACATACCGTGGATTGGAGCACTGGATATAGCCGTTAATAGAACATCCAACAATTATATCTCGGATTCACTTTACAACAGTGACTTCAAATACAGCTTCCGTAATATTGATGGCTGGTATGGCTACAATTTTGGCAGTAAGGGATTATTGTATAAAAATAAAGCGTCAAGAGTAAAAAAATTTGTAGCACTCAGAGGGTTTTCACAGCAATTCACAGAGATTCCTGAAATCCATAAATTAGTGTACGATTACAGGTATGCAAGTATAGCTGGCGTGCTGGGTGCAATTAGTATCTTCAAACAAGAACCGTATCGTGCCAATTTTATTTATGGCTTCGGTAGAAACGAGGATGTTCCAGAAGGATTTAGCGCATCATTAATTGGCGGATGGACAAAAAAGGAAGGGAAAGCAAGACCTTATTATGGAGTAGAGGGCCTTAAAAGTCATTTTAATAAAAATGGGTTTTATAGCACCTATACTGTAAGGATGGGCGGTTTTGTAGACAAAGGAAGATGGGAGGATGTAGACATCCTTGTCAATGTAGACCATTTTACCCGTCTTACAAAAATTGGCACGCTCTGGTATAATCGTAATTTTTTTAGTGCCGGTTTTACGAAACAAATCCGGCCTGTGTTGAACCAACCTCTTAACCTGAATAGTATTTATGGGCTTTTTTATTTTAGAGGTAATCCGGGCCCCTCTGAAGTACGAAGTACGATAAAAGCTGAAACTGTCTTTTTTCATATGCGAAAATTCTGGGGATTCAGAATTGCTCCGTTCGTTTTTGCAGACATGTCGATGCTAACGCCAACAAATCATCGGTTTGATAAAAGCGAATTATACAGTGCAGTAGGTGCAGGTTTACGAACCCGAAACGAAAACCTTACGCTCGGAACAATCGAATTAAGGGGATATTTTTTTCCAAGAACATTACCGGGAATGAAAAATTACAAAATAGAAGTGAATACCAGCTTACGTTTCAAGTATAACAGCATTTTCATCCGCAAGCCCGACTTTGTCTTATCGAATTGAAACCCTTTCCTAAAAAGGAAAAAGCAACTTAGTTGAATAAGATGTCATTATTTTGCAAAAAAATAGTCCTTCCGTAGAAACGGAAGGACTTTAACGATTGCTTGCTATATGAAATTCTTAATTTAACTTTTACTGATAAGTTCATTTTAAAAATGTACCTTTTCCGAAGTGTTATTTCTCACCATTGAAGGATTTTTATTGATTTCTTGCTTTAAGAAATAATTGCATATCTTTCTTTTGTAAAAATAGGGCACGATTTTTAATACTTGTAGTCAACTTATAACTAATTTTATGATGCTAAGGGAACATTTTATTTGCAAATTCCTTTTTGGTAGTAGGTTATAGAAAAATATAATGATGATGCCCACCCGATTTACAGACACTTTATTTCAACTTATAAAAACTCTTGAAAAGGCGGAAAAACGAAATTTTAAGCTTTACATCAAAAGAAGCTCAGGTAATGAAAATTTGAAGATTATTGAATTATTTGATGCACTTGATAAACTGAATGAATACGATGAGGTTGTGTTGCTTAAAAAGCTTTCCTCCATTCAGAAGCCACAACTGTCCAATACCAAAGTTCACCTTTACAAACAATTGCTCGCCAGCCTTAGAATAATAAAAAGTACTGACAGTATTGATATGCAGCTCAACGAGCAACTTGATCATGCCCGTATTCTTTACAACAAAGGTTTGTATTTGCAAAGCCTTAAAATTCTGGAAAAATTAAAGGAAACTGCGAAGCACCACAACAAATTCAACTTTTTGACCCAGGTAATTTCATGGGAAAAGAAAATTGAGACCTTGCACATTACAAGAAGCATGCAGGATAGGGCGGAGCAGTTGTCGGCAGAAGCAGTGGAAGTGAATGCGAGGGTTAGCATGGTTACAAGGCTATCCAACCTTGCTTTGCAACTGTATAGCTGGTACATTAAAAACGGACATGCCCGAAACGAAAAAGATGAAACCAGGGTCATCAATTTCTTAAAGAATAATCTGCCCGAGGATGCACATGAACAAACCGGTTTTTACGAACGAATGTATTTATACCAAAGCTATTGCTGGTATGCATTTATTCGTCAGGATTTTTTGATGTATTACCGGTATGCGCAAAAGTGGATTGACATCTTTCATGAGCAGCCCCTCATGATAAGTGTAGAAACCGGCTATTATATTAAAGGCATGCACAATTTATTAAATGCTGACTTTGATTTAAAAAATTATGAAAAGTTTGAGATCGACTTGCAAAATTTTATTAAGTTTTCTAAAACTCCAATCGCCAACCACCACGACAATCACCGCATACAAACTTTTATTTACATCAGTAGCGCCAAGATAAACCAGTACTTTATTTTGGGCACTTTTGCTGAAGGATTAAAAGAGGTAAATTCCATAGAAGAAAAGTTGGTGGAATATGCGCTTTACCTGGATAATCACCGTTTGTTGGTGTTCAATTATAAAATAGCCTCCCTCTATTTTGGTAATGGAAATTTTGATATATCGATTGACTACCTGCAAAAGATCATCAATGGCAGTGAGGGCATCCGGAACGATTTGCAATGCTATGCCAGGTTAATGCACCTGATGGCTCACTATGAACTGGGTAATTTTGAAATCATCGAATCGCTGACGAGATCCGTGTATCGGTTTATGGCAAAAATGGAAAATCTTACCATTGTGGAAGAAGAGATGTTTAAGTTCTTACGCAACTCCTTTCATGTTCATCGTCAAAAATTAAAGCCCGAGCTAGAGAAATTTCTCGTAAGTTTAAAAAGGCTTGAGAAGAACCGTTTTCAAACACGCTCTTTTGCATATCTTGATATAATATCATGGGTAGAAAGTAAAGTGCTGGATAAACCAATGAGTTTAATTATCAAGGAAAAATACCAAAATGGGAAAAAGAGGAATTACAAACAACAAGAAATTCCTGCATGAGTCCGGCTTGCTCCACATAAGCTTTTGGATAAAAAATAAAGTCCAATTGGTTTAATCATTTTAACTTTTTGATACTTTCTTATTGTCTTGTTTACACGTAGGGAAGTTTGCTGTATAAATAACTTTTTTCGCCAAGTTTACCAAAGAACCACTTGGTTTTCATCAAAGAAACAGCGCTATGAGCAAGTGCTCTTTCTTTCTGCATGCCATCTACTGATTGCCATGCTACACAATTAATTTCCGTTTAATCATTAAGCAATATTTTTGCCTACTAAATATTTCGATTTGAATCCTGTTTTCTTAATCACACCACCATTTACCCAGCTCAATACGCCTTATCCGGCTACGGCTTATTTAAAAGGCTTTTTAAATACCAGAAATATTCCGGCTTACCAGGCAGATTTAGGCATTGAGGTAATGCTTCAAATATTTTCCAAAGAAGGCTTAATTCACCTATTTAGAGAAATAAATGATCAAAGTGAAAAGCCATTTTCTGAAAATGCATTAAGGATAATCACACTGCAGGAGGATTACACCCAATCGATCGAAGCTGTTATTTTATTTTTGCAAGGTAAAAAACCCACTCTGGCACATATGATTGCCAAAAGGAATTTTTTGCCGGAAGCCAGTCGGTTTGCGCAATTGGATGACCTGGTTTGGGCGTTTGGTAATATGGGAATTCAGGATCGTGCAAAACATCTTGCTACCATGTACCTGGAAGATCTATCAGATTTAATTAAAGAATGCGTAGATCCGCATTTTGGATTTAGCCGTTATGCTGAAAGATTAGGAAGATCTGCCAATAGTTTTGACGAATTATATCTTGCATTGCAACAGGAATATACCTATGTGGACAAAGTATTGATTCAATTATTGGAAAAGAAAATGGCTGATGTAAACCCATCACTTGTGCTAATTTCAGTTCCCTTTCCCGGTAACTTATATGCTTCTTTAAGATGCGGTCAATGGATAAAAAAGTATTACCCGATAACAAAAGTGGCAATGGGAGGAGGTTTTGCCAATACAGAATTACGCTCACTTTCTGATGAAAGGGTTTTTGATTTTTTTGATTTTATTACCCTGGATGATGGCGAAGCGCCGGTTGAAAATTTAATCAACTACCTGGCTGGAAATTCAAACATCGCTTCATTAAAACGCTGTTTTACTTTAGTGGCTGGCAAAATAAATTACATCAACAATACCGCCTGCACAGATTATAAACAAGGACAGGTGGGCACTCCTGATTACAGCGATTTTTTGCTCGATCAATACATTTCTGCCATTGAAATTATCAACCCGATGCACAGTCTTTGGAGCGATGGTCGCTGGAACAAACTAACGATGGCGCATGGCTGCTACTGGGGCAAGTGTACATTCTGCGATATTTCGTTGGATTATATAAAACTTTACGAGCCGATTACCGCCTCGTTGTTGTGCGACCGGATGGAAGAAATGATTGCCCAAACCGGGGAGAATGGATTTCATTTTGTAGATGAAGCTGCACCGCCTGCCTTAATGCGGGCCCTGGCTCTGGAGATCATTAAGCGGAAATTAGTTGTAAGTTGGTGGACGAATATTCGTTTTGAAAAAAGCTTTACCCGTGATCTTTGCATCTTGCTAAGAGACTCGGGATGTATTGGTGTTTCGGGTGGATTGGAAGTAGCAAGCGATCGTTTACTGGCACTGATTCAAAAAGGAATTACCGTAGCCCAGGTTGCTAGTGTAACTAAAAATTTTACGGAGTCTGACATAATGGTTCATGCTTATTTAATGTATGGATTTCCTACACAAACTGCCCAGGAAACCATTGATTCATTGGAAATGGTAAGGCAGCTTTTTGAAGCGGGTATTTTACAATCCGGTTTTTGGCATCAATTTGCAATGACGGCTCATAGTCCTGTTGGGATGAACCCTGAAAAATACAAAGTAAGAAAAGTGACGACCGGGATAGGAACCTTTGCGAACAATGATATTGTTCACGAAGACCCAACCGGGGCAGATCATGACACGTTTAGTTTTGGCCTAAAAAAGTCATTGCTCAATTTTATGCATGGGGCCTGCTTCGATTATCCATTACATAAATGGTTCGATTTTAAAGTTCCCAAAACGTTGATACCATCTGATTATATAGCCAAAGCTTTACTGGAGGAAGCGTTTAGTATTGTTAAACCCACTGCCAAAGTTATTTGGTTGGGAAAGCAGCCCGCAATAGATAATTTTACCAAATCGAAAAAGGGAAGCCAGTGGGAGATGAGTTCACTAACTTTTCAAAGTAAAAAAGAAAGTTTCAATATTAAAGTAAATCTTGAGCAGGGACAATGGTTGTTCAAAATACTACAACAGTTGTCCATAAATAATATTAAAACGTACACTTTAAAAGAAGTTAAGGAGGATTATGAAGCGGCAGGTATGAAAGACTTTGAATTATTTTGGGATAATAAGCCCGTTAATGCTTTATATAAAATTGGACTGTTACAATTGTAAACCTTCTAGGCGAAATTAAGTCAACACTCTTTCAATGTCAGTATTCATCACTTCTTTAAATTCTGGTAGCAATGGTAATTGTTATTATATCGGCAACGATACAGAAGCTGTGTTGATTGATGCCGGTATTTCTTGTAGAGAAACAGAAAAACGAATGGGGCTGCTCGGTTTATCAATGGATAAGGTAAAAGCTATTTTTATCTCGCATGAACATTCAGACCACATCCGTGGTATGGGTAGCATCGCTGAAAAATACAATTTGCCCGTTTTTTTAACCAACAAAACGGCGAAGCACTGTGGTGTATCAGTTAAAAAAGAACTTCGAAATATTTTCGTTGCGCATGAACCAATTAACATCGGTGCTATTTCGGTAATGGCTTTTCCGAAACACCATGATGCAACAGATCCACATAGTTTTATCATCAGCTATAATAATGTTACCATTGGCGTTTTTACAGACATTGGCGCTGCCTGTGAGCAAGTGGCAAACTATTTCAGTAAATGTCACGCTGTATTTTTAGAAGCCAATTATGATGAAGCATTATTAGCAAATGGTAATTATCCGATTTATTTAAAAAACAGGATCCGCAGCGGAAAAGGGCATTTATCCAATACCCAGGCACTTGATATTTTGAAACAATACCGGGCACCTTTTTTAACACACCTGCTGCTTTCTCATTTGTCAAAGGATAACAACAATCCTGATCTTGCAAAGCAATTGTTTGAACACCATGCAGCAGGAGTTGAAATTATAGTTGCTTCAAGGTATGTGCAAACTGCTGTATATTATATTCAACTGCAAGGATCGGAAAACCTGACAGATATAGAAAAAGGAGCATCAAAATCATTGATACAGCCACGTCAATTGAGTTTATTTTAATTACAATAAATTACCTGCCTTTGGAAAAACAATCATAGGTTTAAAAGTTCTGGCTTCGTCAAAATTAATTAACGCATACGAGATCACGATGATGATATCTCCCTCTGCGCCTTTACGTGCTGCAGGTCCGTTCAGGCAACAAACACCTGTTCCCCGCCCACCTTTTATCAGATACGTCTCCAGCCTTTCACCGTTGTTTACATTTACGATGGTAATTTTTTCGTGTTCCACCATATTGGCCGCATCCATCAGGTCTTCATCCAGTGTTAGACTTCCAACATAATTTAGATTGGCTTCAGTAATTACAGCACGGTGTACCTTAGACTTTAATATTTCGATTTGCATTTAGTAAATATTTTTTTAAATAAATAACTGATAGACTCCTGCAATCCGCATGCAAGATATTTAATATCATGAGATTTATTGAACGATCGCCATAAACGATTATTTTAATGGCTTTATTATGACATTTGGAAGACGATAAATGTTGAAGACAGATTGGTCAGTAAAATTTAATACTGCTGTGTTAACTTTAACTTACCGTACGCTTTGTTTTACTATATAAATAGGGGTATCAATAAATGACTAACTAACAATTAAGATGACATTTTCTTTGCTGTTAGTCAAGTCAATATTAAAACACACATTAAAATTTAGCTTTCTACGAATTACTTTAGGCCTGCCATTGCTCTATTTGATATTATTGATATATATTTCGCCTTCTTTGATTTCATCCGCCAGTTGACGTATGGTTTTTGAGGCAAACAACTTGATCAATTGTTGTTTGATCGTTTTGTATTGTGCATGCATAGGGCAAGGTTGTATTTCTGAACACTGTTTTAAACCCAGTACACATTTTTCTAACACCTCATCTTCTCCCATTGCCATCAGTATCGACCGAACTGGTAATTTTTTTGATTCATCAGTTAGAAAAAATCCTCCATTCGGCCCACGAACGGAACTTATGAGCGTGTTTTCCTTTGTAAGTAATTGTAATATTTTAGCGGTAAATGGTACAGGCGAATCAATCGCTGCAGCAACTTCACTAATACTGACTTTTTTATCTGGTGTACCCCTTTTTGCTATATAAATGGTAGCCCTTAATGCGTACTCAGTTGCCTTTGAAAACATAGACGATGAAATTAAAAATGGAAACTAAGGAATCTAAATTTATTTGTTATTCTACTTATACTGAATGATTTGTCCACTCTGCATATGAATACTTTGTTTCAAATAATTTCAATTTTACCAACTGAATATGATACGGAGAATGCTCACTAAGCATTTTTGCCATGTATATCAGCAGGTTTTCTGCCGTAGGTTCCATTTCCCATTTTACCAGATTTTCGTGTAACTCAATGGCAGGGTGTTTGGCAAGATAGGCACTGGATAAAACTAGTTTATGGTCAAATTTTTTTATGATGGTATTGTTTACCCAAAGCTTTAATTCTTTAAAATCTAATATAAATCCGGGGGCAGGTATATAACCTACAGCATCATGACCAGCAGTAACTTTTACATGCAATTCGTATGAATGTCCATGTATATTTCTACAGGCTCCATTATAGCCATGTATAGCGTGTGCCATTTCGAAATGAAAAATCTTTGTCAAGCTCAACATATCATTATAAAGTATTGATGTTTAGAATGGATAGAAAATCTTTAGACTTATTGCAGTATTTAAATGAACAATACGATAATAAATAGCATTCTCCACATTTTAATAAAGTCTGCCTATTTAGTTTTTCATTTAAATTGTAAAAAATAACAGTACTCTTCTATCAACGAAAATAAATAAAGACAAAGTTATCTTTATTTATTATTTTTACCGAATAATATTGCTGTATTATTAAAGAAAAGTGATTGTTTATTTTCTGAAACCCAGGATTTTTTTAAAACTGAATTAACAATGATTAACCATTTATTAAAAATGATTCGTTTATTAATGAATATTTTAAGAATCCACATCGTGTGGCGTACACAATATTTTTTTGGTTTATTGAAGGCACATCATTAATAGTCGTTTATTGAGATTGCCCCATTTAACCGCTGCTTCTTAAATCATTAAAACCGATGTTATAATTTTTTTTACTGAAATAGAAAGGTGGCTTTTTTATAGGAATGAAAACAGCAGTTATGAAAGAAAGACAAATAGAACTACTGGCACCAGCAGGTTCATTTGATTGCCTGCAGGCTGCGATCAATGCAGGTGCAGATGCTATCTATTTTGGAGTGGAGCAATTAAACATGCGAACCAGGTCATCCATTTCGTTTTCGATTGATGATATAGAGGAAATTAGTGTGCGCTGTAAACTGAGCGGCTTAAAAGCTTATATAACGCTAAACACGGTGATATATGAGCATGATCTACAATTGTTAAAAGCTATTTTAACTGCTGTAAAAAAATTTAAGATTGATGCAGTTATTGCAGCCGACTTTGCAGTGATTCAATTGTGCAATCAAATGAATATTCCGCTGCATATATCTACGCAAGCCAGCATCAGTAACATTGAATCCGTACAATTTTTTTCCCGCTTTGCGGATGTGGTGGTACTCGCCAGAGAGCTGACTTTGCAGCAGGTTGCATTTATCAGCAAAGAAATCCAACGCAGGCAAATTAAAGGAATATCAGGCGAACTATTGAGGATAGAACTTTTTGTACATGGCGCTTTGTGTGTGGCTGTTTCAGGTAAATGCTATATGAGTCTGCATAGCCAGAATGCTTCTGCTAACCGGGGTGCCTGTATGCAAAATTGCCGCCGTCCTTATATCGTAAGAGATGCGGAAACCAATGAAGAGCTGCTGGTAGACAATGAATACATCATGTCGCCAAAAGACCTTTGCACCATTGATATCCTTGACCAGCTTATAAACAGTGGTGTGGATGTTTTAAAAATTGAAGGAAGAAGCAAAGGGGCTGATTATGTTTATACTGTTACAAAATGCTACAGGGAGGCGTTGCAGGCGGTAAAAAACAATACCTATAGCCGAGAGAAAATTGAAGGCTGGTTAACTCAATTAAAAACGGTCTACAATCGAGGCTTTTGGGAAGGCTATTACCTCGGACGGAAATTAGGTGAATGGACACTACAGCCTGGATCTATTGCCAGCGAAAAAAAAATATATGTGGGTAAAGGAAGCAAGTATTATCCCAACATAAAAGTGGGGGAGTTTACCATTGAATCAGGCAGCATAAAAACAGGTGATACGCTGATGATATCCGGAGCTGCAATTGGTATCACAAAAGAAAAGATGAATACACTTACAGTAAATGGTATCGAAGGAACGATGGCTGCTAAAGGTGATAGAATTACTTTTCCGGTAAGTGCAAAAATTACTTCAAGTGACAAGTTATATAAAATTGTAGCAAACGCCGATGCCTAAAATTATACTGTATCGCAAAAATTGTATTGGCTGTGGCGCATGTGTAGAGCAGCAACCAGCATTGTGGCGAATGAACAAGAAGGATGGCAAAGCAACCCTGCTCAACGGAATCAGTAAAATGAATTTATTTATTTTAAATATTCCAACAGCACTGCAAATTCCATCCGAAGCCATTGCTACAGCATGCCCGGTAAACATCATAAAAATTGTATGAACGACAATATCATTCATTTTATCAATAAACAAACTTGCGCCAGCGTATGTTGCGTAAAAGAAAAGGAAAAAAGTCCTTATTGTTTCAGTTGCTTTTATGCATTTAACAGCGAAGAAGGACTGTTATATTTTAAATCATCGCATGAAGCGAACCATTCGGCTATCATAACCGAAAATCCTTTGATAGCGGGTACAATACTGCCAGATAAATTGAATGTATTGCAATTAAAAGGGATTCAATTTGAAGGAACTGTTTTACCCGATGATCATCCTTTGACTAAAGCAGCTTTTGCCCATTACCACAAGCATCACCCAATGGCGCTGACAATGTCAGGCCATATGTGGACCATACAGCTTACCGAAATAAAGATGACCGATAACAGTCTTGTTTTTGGTAAAAAAATTATTTGGACCCGAAGTGAATTGGTGGAGCAATAAAAATCCCAATCAGCTATAACATTTTTTATGGAGGATCGTGTTGCAACTTTAATAAATTGGCAACTCATTCAACTCCACACCTGATGAAGAATCAGCAAGTTCTTCCCGACTTTTATATGTTTACACAATAAAGATGTTCATGGCAAGTTTTTATGGTGCATTCTCAACGACAGGTTTCAATTACACATTTTATTAACTAACTTTTTATTACAAAACCTTTTATTTAAAACAATGCATTCCACCGTTTTATTATCGCTTATTTTTAAAACAGGAAGGATTGATTGAACATGATGTACGTCATACGAATTCTGGTTGCAGGCTAATCACAAGTTTTATTTAACCAGTAACATATGATATTTGTCAAATGATTGTAAAATAAAAGTATTTAAATACTTTTATTAAATAAAGCGGTATATCTTTACACCGTAAAACAATTTAAAACAAATCATATGCAGACATTAACAGAGAATATCCTGAACGTAACCTTGCTGGAACCACGTCAAAAACATCCAACCATTTTTGTTCGGTTTGATGAATTGGCAGAAGGCGAAACCTTGACCATTCACAACGACCATGACCCTAAACCTTTGTATTATCAGTTGCTGGGTGAGAGAGGAAATATTTTTGTTTGGGAATATCTTGACCAAGGACCAGAGTGGTGGATAGTGAATATCACCAAACGCATTACCGGCGAAAGCGATGAGACCCTTGGCCAGATTGCTGCCAAAGATTTACGCAAGGCTCAAATATTTAAAAAGTATGGTTTGGATTTTTGTTGCGGTGGAAAGAAAACCGTGAAACAAGCCTGCGCTGAAAAAGGAGTGGATGCAACAACAATTGAACAGGAATTGCAACAGGCAGATAAATTACCATCGTCAAGACCGTTGCCTTACACCGATTGGAGCCTTGACTTTTTAACAGATTACATTGTGAATACCCACCACAGCTATGTTGTAAAAACCTTACCCGATCTACGTTCCTATGCAGCAAAAGTAAGACAGGTGCATGGCGATCATCATCCTGAGTTAATTCGCATACATGAGCTGGTAGAAGCCATCAATGCAGAACTAACCAGTCACCTGGTGAAAGAAGAAAAAGTATTGTTTCCATACATCAAAGCGTTGGTAGCTGCAAATAACAATACACAACCTTTACAGGCTGCACATTTTGGAACCGTTCAAAATCCAATCAATATGATGGAAATGGAACATGAAGCAGTAGGCGAATACCTTGCTGAAATCAGGGAACTATCCAACAACTATACATTGCCCGAAGATGCCTGTGCAAGCTACAGTTTGCTCTATCGGTTACTAGAAGAATTTGAAGAAGATCTGCACCTGCACATTCACCTTGAAAACAATATCCTGTTTCCAAAAGCATTGGAAATTGAAAAGAAAATAAATCCTTAAAAACCACCTGAAAGAAGAATGCCCATCCTTCAATTTAAAACCTTAAGCAAATGCTTATAGTTTGTTAGATCATTGAAGGATGGGCATTTACTTTAAAATGCTGAAATTTAGCAGACTTTACACCAATGAATCAATTCCGTTTTGTTAGCAGCTTAAGTTGCGGGTGGGGACACCCGTCACGGCTCGTGGCCGTGGTTGGTGTCTCACCAACCGCCCTTAACTTAACGGCATTGTCCAATGAATACTTAAATTTAAAATATCATGATACCTAATGCCAATACAAAAATTGCGGCTATCCTAAAAGAGCATCCGGATGCACTGGAAGCAATCATTCGCATCAGTTCAAAATTTGAAAAGCTTCGCAATCCATTGTTACGAAGAATCATGGCTGCAAGAACCACCATTGGCATGGCAACTAAAATTAGCGGTTGCACACCAACAGCTTTTTATGAACAATTGAAACCGCTGGGATTTGAAATTGATGCCCACACATTGCCACAGGTAGAAGAAAAAACAGAAGTACCAGATTTTATATTGAATCTTAAAAAAGAGCAAATCATTGAACTGGATGTTCGTCCGGTGATTGCTACCGGTAAAGATCCGCTCCAAATCATTACAGAAAAAGTAAAATCAATTCAAGTAGGAGAGGTATTGAAGATCATCAATATCTTTGAACCAATTCCTTTAATGAAGCTGCTGGAAAAGCAGGGCTTTTTAGTGTATGCAGATGTAATCAATGACAACCTTGTGGAAACATATTTTTTAAAACAAAACAAAACAACGGAAGCAGTTGCAACTAATAAAGCCAATGTAACAAGCTGCTGGGATAAAACTTTGCAGCAATTTGGCGATAAAATACAAACCATTGATGTACGCCAAATGGAAATGCCGTTGCCTATGCACATTATTTTGGAAGCACTTGAAACCCTACCCAACGATACCGCATTATTTGTTTTTCACAAACGAATTCCGGTTTTCTTATTACCCGAACTCGCCGAAAGAAATTTCGACTACCGCATCCAGGAAATCAGCGATGGAGAAGTTCGTTTATTAATTTTTAAAGCCTGATATGTTTGCGACCAATCAATCGAATAGTCTGGTTAAAAATACTACGCATACGGTAGTGTTGCCGTTTTATTTTTACGCTGCCTTATCTTTTTTATTGGCTACCATTCTGCTGTTTTTCTCAACGAATGCCTTTACACAACATTACTTTCATCCGCAGGTATTGGCCATCACGCATATTATGGCACTCGGTTGGGGTACCATGATTATCCTTGGTGCTAGTCACCAGTTGGTACCCGTTTTAATTGAAGGAAAGTTGTACAGCAATGGCCTTGCCTACACCTCGTTTGTGTTGGCTGCTGTTGGCATCCCATTGTTGGTTTACGGATTTTATTTTTTCAATTTAGGCTGGCCGGCTCAGTGGGGTGGCATTCTCATCAATGCAGCCATCACCAGCTACGTGATCAATCTGGCCATTAGTATGATAAAAAGCAAACACGAAAACGTACATGCTGTCTTTGTTTTTACTGCCGCCTTATGGCTGCTACTTACAACTGTAATCGGCCTTTTGTTGTTATATAATTTTACGGCCACTATTTTTCCAAATGACTCATTGCACTATCTCCCGTTACATGCCCATTTTGGCATCATTGGCTGGTTACTCTTGCTGGTAATTGGCGTTGGCTCAAGGTTGATCCCAATGTTCCTGATTTCAAAATATAGCAATACAAAATTGCTTTGGACCATTTATGGTTTAATCAATGGTGGCCTTATTTTATTTTTACTTTTGTTCGTGTTCTCCACCAATACTACTTTGTATTTTATTCCGGCAATTGCCGTCATTTCGGCCATTGCTCTTTTTGGCTATTATTGTTATATGAGTTACAGACAGCGTATTCGCAAAAAGGTGGATGAGCAAATGAAAGTTTCGTTACTATCTGTAAGTATGATGTTGCTGCCGCTGATTTTTCTCTTCATCATTATCGGCTGGCTGATGGCAGGTAAATCAAATCCGCAGTTGGTATTGGCGTATGGGTTCATCGTTTTTTATGGTTGGATTACCGCCATCATTTTTGGAATGACTTTTAAAACCTTGCCCTTTATCGTTTGGAACAGAGCATATCATTTGAAAGCAGGTATTGGCAAAACCCCCAATCCAAACAATTTATTTAGCAGTCGTGTTTTTAATGCAATGGCGGTGACATACCTGTCTGGGTTTCTCTTATTCATCGCAGGTGTTTTATTAAGCAATACGATTGTGCTGCAAATTGCCACCTCGTTCTTATTGTTGACAGCAGTTTTGTATAACTGGAATGTGATTAAATTACTTTTTCATAAATCGACCACGCTATGACAGTCATCACCAACAATAATGTTAAATGCACGGTGGCACAAGCAGCCTTGCAAAATGTGCTGGATCCGGAAATTGGTTTAAATGTAGTGGACCTTGGATTGATCTATCAAATAGATTTTGATGAAGCCAATTCAAAGATTTATGTAGAGATGACGCTTACCACACAGTTTTGCCCGATGGGAGAATTTATTTCTGCTGCTGTAAAGCGGGCATTGGAAAATACGTTTACCGACATGGAAGTACAACTCGAAATAACATTCGATCCTCCCTGGAGCCATGAGTGCATATCACCAGAAGGACAAATTTTTTTAAACCAATAATTATGCTCAGCCTTACCTGTACAACTGCAATCAAAGCGGTAATATACCTGGGATCTAAAAATGAATCCGGCATAAAGTCGAGTATTAAAGAGATTGCAGAATTTATTGATGCCAGTGAACATACCGTTGGAAAAATGTTGCAAACATTGGTAAAAGAGGAAGTCATCAACAGCACCAAAGGTCCGAACGGCGGCTTTTATATTACACTCAAACAACAGCGCCAACCTATTTTGAATATCATAGAAGCCATCGATGGAAAAGAGGTTTTTAAACAATGCGGTTTGGGATTAAGCAAATGTTCCGCCACGCATCCCTGCCCCATCCACAACGATTATAAAGCGGTAAGACATCTGTTTGAAAAACTGTGCAAGGATAAGAAAGTAGTTGATTTATTTGAACCCGTAAATAACGGATTGGCTTACCTGATAGGATAGGGGACTGCTTCGATTATTTTTTATTGACCGGGCGGGAGAATGTTGATAGAGCTTCATCCGATAGCTATCGGATGGCGTCGCAGCCGATAGCTATCGGCTCTTGTACTTTTTATCTATATTGAGCTTTACCCACATTATTTGTATTTAGCCATCAGTTTTTTTCAAATCAGGTCAGCTATTATTCGAACTACCAGTCTCCATTAGAGGCAATTTAAATGTGAATCAGCCAGGCACTATCTTCAGTATTTCCCCATTCACCATTCAATGTCGTTGACTTAACGTTTCGCTAGTACCTGATCAACCGCCGTCGGGGCTGATAGCCGCCGTCGGGATTGGCTCGACTCCGTCAGCGGTTGCAAACCCTGACGGCGGTTGTCCTTAAGTCAACGATATTGATTCACCATTGACCATTCACCATACACTATTCACCGCTCCCTTTAAGTTTCTCATTTAAAATTTTCTCAATTCTTTCTATCAACGAAACAGGAGTTTCGCCCGGTTCGTGCGACATGCTACCCAGGGCATCACCCACCAAATCAAGCAGCATATTGTATTTTTCAAACTGTGCATATAAAATTTGCTCATCGTCTGTTTCCCAATAATTGCCTTCATCGCTCAATATAAAATCATTCAGATACTTCTTCGAAATATACTTCAGTAATTTGATGAGCGCAATATGCGCCTCCGGACCGGCATACTGTGTTTTGGTGGCGGTCGTGTACATCAACTCCTTATCAAACTGAACGCCGTCGTACATGTCACTAAACTGCAGGTTCACCGGAGAGCATAGCCTTCCTCCAGGCAAAAAACTTAGAAAAACTGGTTCACAACCCTCTGGAGCAAAACACAAACCTTTCAGTTCATCCTTGCCATTTCCATTAAAAACATGTGGCTGCCATTGAAGCGTGTTGCAAATCTCCGTTACTTCTTCAATCAATTCGTCCAGTTGATTTTCATTGCGCAGGCTGCCCGAGTAATAAATTGATAATCCCATAACGATAATTTTAGCCTAAAGTAGTAAAGGCTTGACATAATCACAAGTTTTAGCTATGTTCAATTGCTGAAAGAGCAATTTCAGTTTCTTGTAAAATATTTTTTATCAAAAAAACAACACGCATGCAAATAATCCAAAGCATCCAAAACAGAATTTATGAGCTAAGAGGTGAAAGGGTAATGCTGGATTTTGATCTGGCCCAACTTTACGAGGTAGAAACAAAAATTTTAAATCAATCAGTTAAACGAAACGGTAAGCGGTTTCCTTCCGATTTTATGTTTCAACTTACAAAGAATGAAATGGATGGTTTAAAATTTTTCATAGAAGAGTCAAATCAGACTATGTCATCACAATTTGTGATGACATACCCAAATAAGCGTCCATCAAGGGCTTTGCCCTATGCTTTCACTGAAGAAGGAATTGCCATGCTAAGTTGAGTGCTCAACAGTGACAAGGCAATTAACATGCACATCGCCATCATGAGGGCATTTGCGGCCATCAGAAAAATTTTAGTGCAGCAAAACGATCTAAAGGAGCAAATGAAAGCAATAAAGGAACAAATTGATGTACGTGATGCCCAACTTAACCAGATTAGGAAGCAATAGAAAACCTGCTGGATGCCAAGGCAGCCGAACGAAAATGGAATGAGCGGGAGAGAATTGGTTTTAAAAACTAATGCTACAGATTATGTAAAAAGGGATATCTGCAAGACAGTCATTCAATCGGAACATATAATGGCTACAGAATCATACCAAATGCTGGACTTTAAAAGATATTATTCAACAGGAAATTAGATTTATAGTAGTTTTTGCAATTTTTTCCTAATTACAATGGATATTTGCAAAATAATTCAAAAAAACTATTAAGATGAGCAACAAGCCGGTTACTTTGTTTGATAAAGTGTGGGATGCACACGTAGTAAGGAAAATTGAAGATGGTCCGGATGTATTCTTTATTGACAGACATTTTATTCATGAAGTTACCAGTCCGGTTGCCTTTTTAGGGTTGGAAACCAGGGGTGTTAAAGTGATGTTTCCTGAACATACTTTTGCAACTGCTGACCACAATACACCCACCATCAACCAGCATCTACCGGTTGAAGATCCATTATCTGCCAACCAATTAAAAGCCTTGGAACAAAATTCAGCTAAATATGGTATTTCGCATTGGGGTTTGGGTAATCCTAAAAATGGTATTGTTCACGTAGTAGGACCAGAAAATGGTATCACGCTTCCGGGAATGACCATAGTTTGTGGCGATTCTCATACCTCTACCCATGGGGCATTTGGTGCAATTGCTTTTGGTATCGGAACTTCTGAAGTGGAAATGGTTTTATCTTCTCAATGTATCATGCAGCCTAAGCCGTTGAAAATGCGTATCAACGTAAACGGCACATTGGGCAAAGCTGTTACTCCAAAAGATGTTACGCTATATATTATTTCAAAATTAACCACTGCGGGTGCCACCGGTTATTTTGTAGAATACGCCGGCGATGTGTTTGAAAAAATGAGCATGGAAGGCCGCATGACGGTTTGTAATATGAGCATTGAAATGGGTGCCCGTGGCGGTATGATTGCGCCCGATGAAACAACGTTCTCTTACATTAAGGGTCGTGAGATGGCACCTAAAGGCGAAGCCTGGGATAAGGCACTGGCCTATTGGAAAACACTTAAAACCGACGCCGGTGCTGAGTTTGATGTAGAATATACTTTTGACGCAGCAGACATTGAACCAATGATCACTTACGGAACCAATCCGGGAATGGGCATGGGTATTTCAAAATCAATTCCAAAAGGTGCTGATTTAAAAGGTGGTACTGCCACCTACGAAAAGTCATTGAATTATATGGGGTTTCATGAAGAAGACCAGATGATTGGTAAAAAAGTGGACTACGTTTTTATTGGTAGTTGCACCAATGGTCGCATTGAGGATTTCAGGGCTTTTGCATCAATTGTAAAAGGTCGTAAAAAGGCAGAACATGTTACGGCCTGGGTGGTGCCGGGTTCTCATATCGTAGAAGCACAAATTAAGGCAGAAGGTATCTTAGATATTTTAACTGAAGCTGGTTTTGCTTTACGTCAGCCAGGTTGTTCAGCTTGTTTGGCAATGAACGATGATAAAGTACCAGCCGGTAAATATGCCGTAAGCACCAGCAATCGCAACTTCGAAGGAAGACAAGGACCTGGAAGCCGCACCTTATTGGCAAGTCCGTTGGTTGCAGCAGCAGCAGCAGTAACAGGATTTGTAACCGATCCAAGAGACCTAATGCAATAATGGTTGAATGTTAAAAGTTGAAGGTTGATGGTTAAGTCAACTGTATTTAACTTTCAACAATTAACAATCAACTATCAACTTTAATCCTCAACAATCAACAATCCAACATGGCTTACGATAAATTTAATACGCTTACCAGCACAGCAGTTCCATTACCAATTGAAAATGTAGACACCGACCAAATTATTCCGGCCCGCTTTTTAAAAGCAACCAAAAGAGAAGGTTTTGGTGATAATCTTTTCAGAGATTGGCGCTACAATGCAGACAATACGCCTAAACAGGATTTCATTTTAAATAATCCTATTTACGCAGGAAAAATATTGATAGGCGGAACCAACTTTGGAAGTGGCAGTAGCCGTGAACATGCAGCCTGGGCTATTTACGATTATGGATTCCGTTGTGTGGTATCAAGTTTTTTTGCAGATATCTTTAAGAACAATGCGATCAATATGGGAATTTTACCGGTACAGGTTAGTCCAGAATTTTTAGTGAAAATATTCTCTGCCATCGAAGCTGATCCCAATACCGAAATCGAAGTAAGCTTACCTGCGCAAACCATCACCATACTTGCCACCGGCGAAAAAGAATTGTTCGATATCAACGGGTACAAAAAGAATAACCTGTTAAATGGTTTTGATGACATCGATTACCTTCAGGCGATGAAATCGGACATCGCAGCTTTTGCAGCAGCAAAAGCTGTCTAAAAATCTGGGTGAGTCACCCCCAAAGGGTGACTCACCCAGATTTTTCCTGGACACTACAAACCAACCACCTCTCTTAAATAATACCAGCCATCGCTGCAAGCTAATTTGAAAAAGACACAACGACATATCGAAATAATGGATACCACACTTCGCGATGGTGAACAAACCAGCGGTGTGTCATTTTCGGCCTCGGAAAAATTAACCATTGCCCAGCTACTCTTAACTGAGGTGAAGGTTGACAGAATTGAGATCGCTTCTGCGAGGGTATCGGAAGGGGAGTTTCAGGCAGTAAAAAAAATTACCGATTGGGCTAAAGTAAATGGTTATATCGGTCAAGTAGAAGTCTTAACTTTTGTAGATGGAGATGTTTCGGTAAAGTGGATGTTGGAAGCTGGTGCCCAGGTGATGAACTTGCTAACCAAAGGTTCTCTCAATCACCTTACACACCAGTTAAAGAAAAAACCGGAAGAACATTTTAAAGAAATTGCCAGCGTAATAAAACTGGCGAATAAAAAAGGTTTGCAGTGCAATATCTACCTGGAAGACTGGAGCAATGGAATGCGCAATTCAAAAGAATATGTATTGCAATACCTTGACTTTTTACAGCATCAACCCATCAAGCGTGTATTGCTGCCGGATACACTCGGTGTATTGATTCCTTCGGAAACATTTGAGTATGTATCTGAGTTGGTAACCCGCTATCCGCAATTGCATTTTGATTTTCATGCACACAACGATTATGATCTTAGCATTGCCAATGTAATGGAAGCGGTAAAGGCCGGCGCACATGGATTGCACCTAACTGTTAACGGAATGGGTGAGCGAGCAGGAAATGCACCATTGGCCAGTGCCATTGCGGTGTTGAATGACTTTATGCCAACCGTAAAAACATCTGTAGCAGAGAAATCATTGTACACCGTTAGTAAACTGGTGGAAGCATTTTCTGGATTTAGAATTTCTGCCAACAAACCGGTAGTAGGTGAAAATGTGTTTACCCAAACAGCCGGAATTCATGCAGATGGCGATAAAAAAAATAATCTTTATTACAACGATTTGATGCCAGAACGTTTTGGCCGCCAGCGTAAATATGCATTGGGCAAAACCAGTGGCAAAGCCAATATAGATAACAACCTGCAACAGTTGGGCATACAATTATCCGATGAAGACCTAAAGAAAGTTACCCAGCGTGTGATAGAATTGGGCGATCGCAAAGAAATGGTTACACAGGCAGATTTGCCTTACATCATTTCTGATATATTAGACAGCAATACCATTGAACAGAAAGTGCAGATCAAGAATTATGTACTTACACATTCAAAAAATTTGAAGCCTTCTGTAACCCTCGATATTTGTATCAATGGCGAATCATTTGAAGAGCATGCTCAGGGCGATGGTCAGTACGATGCCTTTGTAAATGCGCTAAAGAAAATTTATAAACAAAAGAAAAGCGAGCTACCGCTATTGGTTGACTACACCGTTCGCATTCCGCCGGGTGGTAAATCAGATGCTTTGTGTGAAACCATTATTACCTGGTTGCATAACGGGAAGGAATTTAAGACAAGAGGTTTGGATAGTGACCAGACTGTTGCGGCCATTAAGGCGACGGAAAAGATGTTGAATATTATTTAGCACTAATTACATTTATAACACGAATTGCACGTATTAGGCGAATTACATTTATAACACGAATTGCACGGATAAGGCGAATTATACTTATAACACGAATTGCACGAATTAGGCGAATTACATTTATAACACGAATTGCACGAACTAGGCGAATTTCATCTATAACACGAATTGCACGAATTAGGCGAATTTCATCTATAACACGAATTGCACGAACTAGGCGAATTACATTTATAACACGAATTACACGAATTACACGAATTATACGAATTAGGATTGCACGAATTTTATTAGACCTTCATTAAAAAAATCAATTATTATAAATGGCAAAGAAAAACATTCTCATTGTTCCTGGTGATGGAATTGGTCAGGAAGTGACAGCAGTCGGTAAAAAAGTATTGGATAAAATAGCGGCGAAATTTGGCCACGAATTTACTTATGATGAGGCGTTGATTGGTCATGTGGCCATTCAAGCAACTGGTAATCCTTTACCAGATGAATCTTTGGAGAAAATGAAGAAGTCTGATGCGGTGTTGTTTGGTGCGGTTGGCCATCCGAAGTACGACAATGATCCATCTGCAAAGGTTCGTCCGGAGCAAGGTTTGTTGAAGATGAGAAAGGAGTTGGGATTGTATGCCAATCTTCGTCCGATTAAATTGTTTGATGAATTGTTGAGCGCTTCCAGCATCAAGCCGGAAATTTTAAGAGGTGCCGATATTTTATTTTTCCGTGAATTAACTGGCGATATTTATTTTGGTGAAAAGGGCAGGAAGAATGATGGCAACACGGCCTATGATGTAGCCGAATACAGTCGCTACGAAGTGGAAAGGATTGGCCGAAAAGCTTTTGAAGCTGCCCGTACAAGACGTAAAAAACTATGTTCGGTAGATAAAGCAAACGTGTTGGAAACAAGCCGTTTGTGGCGTGAAGAAATTCAGAAACTGGCATTGGAATATACCGACGTAGAAGTTGAATACCAGTTTGTAGATTCAACAGCAATGATGTTGATCAAAGATCCATGTCGTTTTGATGTAGTAGTTACTGCCAATTTGTTTGGTGATATCTTAACCGATGAAGCATCGCAGATTGCAGGTTCTATGGGGATGTTGGCTTCTGCCTCTATTGGCGATGGCACTGGCGTGTATGAACCCATCCATGGATCGGCGCATGATATTACCGGAAAAGGGGTTGCCAATCCGTTGGCTTCCATTTTATCGGTTGCTTTATTGCTGGATATCTCTTTTGGCATGAAGGAAGAATCAGAACTGGTAATCAGTGCTGTTGACAAAGTTTTAAAAGAAGGATACCGCACCCGTGATATTGCAGATGCAACAACTGCTGCTTCCAATATATTGGGTACTGAAGCAATCGGCGCAGAAGTATTGAAATTTTTGTAAAACAACAATTTAGCCGGGTACATAGATCGTAGCAATACGATTTGTATACCCGTTTTTTTTTGCGCAAAAATTGAAAGATACTTTTGGTGTTTACAACAAGATGATCGTATGTTTTCGTGGATGCAGATCCGATATTAATCGGTTGATGAAATTTTGACCTTGCAATAACTAGTTGACCACCATTCGTGATCCGAGCCAACTATCTGTTCAAAAAGACCTTCATAATTTTGAAATTTTATTCTACCCATAAAATAAAATCAGCACCTTTGAAAAATGTACACCATCAGCCAGCTATTTATATATCCAATCAAATCTCTTGGAGGATTTGAAGTTTCATCTGCGTATTTGACCGACCGTGGCTTACAATACGACCGAAGGTTGATGTTGGTAGATATAGATGGCCAATTTCTTACTCAAAGAAAATACGCAGCAATGAGTTTATTGCAAACGGCTATCGTAAACGACGAGTTGATCGTTTATCCAAAAAGTTATCCGGCAGATAAACTAATACTTTCATTACATCCCGAATCTGGCTACAGCTTGAAGGTAAAAATTTGGGATGATCTGTGCAATGCCCAACTGGTAAGCGATGCAGCCGACGAATGGTTTTCAAAGAAGCTGGGCTTGCAATGTAGATTGGTATATATGCCGGATGAAGCAATACGTAAGGTGGATAAACGCTATGCGCTTGATAATGAAATCACTAATTTTTCTGATGACTATCCGTTAATGATCATTGGTCAGGCATCGTTGGATGATCTCAACAATCGTCTGGATAAACCAATACCAATGAACCGTTTTAGACCAAACATTGTTTTTACCGGTGGAGAGGCGTTTGATGAAGACCTGATGGCACACATCAGGATCAACAATATAGATTTGTTTGGCGTAAAATTATGTGCCCGCTGTGTAATTACCACCATCGATCAAACAAATGCTACCAAAGCAAAAGAGCCTTTGAAAACTTTGGGGGGTTATAGGATGGCCAATAATAACATATACTTCGGACAAAATATCTTATATAAACAAACTGGTGTTATTTCAACAGGCAATGCGATTGAAATGATTACCAGTAAGCCACCGATGGTATTCAAAGAGACTGAATAAAGCATTCCGGTCCGCACTGCAAGTTTGACCGGATGGCGTCCATCGTAATATTTGCTTTTAAAAAAGATAATACATCCAGCACAGCTTATCATTAAGCGGTCTGACCTGCGGTATCAACCGCTTTCCATTCCGGTCCGCACTAAAAGTTTGACCGGATGGCGTCCATCGTAATATTTGCTTTTAAAAAAGATAATACATTCAGCACAGCTTATCATTAAGCGGTCTGACTTGCGGTATCAACCGCTTTCCATTCCGGTCAGCACCGCAGGTCGGACCGGATGGCGGCCATCGTAATCTTTGTTTTTGAAAAAGACAATTCAGCTAAGAATAGCTTATCATTAAGCGGCCTGCCATGCTGTACCGATCGCTTTCCAATCCCGCCATTACCACAGGTCGGATCGGATGGCGTCCATCGTAATATTTGCTTTTAAAAAAGATAATACATCCAGCACAGCTTATCATTAAGCGGTCTGAGCTGCGGTACCGACCGCTTGGCAATACGGTACTGACCGCTTCGTAAAGCGCTCGCTTCGGATTACGCAAAAAAAGATTACTACAACAAAACTATCTGAAGTAGCTTCGCAAAAATTATTTTTCAATTCTTTTAAATTGTAAAAGAAAGCCAATGAATTACTTACCAAACAAAAGCCGTTACGAAAAAATGCAGTATCGCCGCTGTGGCAACAGTGGTATCAAATTATCCGCCATTTCATTGGGGCTTTGGCACAACTTCGGGCATGTAGATATGCTGGAAAACAGCCGTGCTATTTTAAAACTGGCATTTGATAGTGGTATTACCCATTTCGACCTGGCTAATAATTACGGCCCGCCTCCGGGAAGCGCAGAAGAAAATTTTGGTAAAATATTAAAAGAAGATTTCGCAGCATATAGAGATGAAATGATCATCAGTTCGAAAGCCGGCTATACCATGTGGGACGGCCCTTACGGTGACTGGGGCAGTAAGAAGTACCTGGTTTCCAGTCTGGATCAAAGTTTAAAAAGGATAGGCCTTGACTATGTAGATATTTTTTATCATCACCGCCCCGATCCGGATACGCCGCTTGAAGAAACCATGGGTGCATTGGATCTGGTAGTAAGACAAGGAAAAGCGCTTTATGTTGGGATATCTAATTACCGTGCTCCCGAAGCTGCACGGGCTTTTGAAATACTGAAAGCATTAGGTACGCCATGTTTAATTCATCAGCCAAAATACTCCATGTTTGAGCGTTGGGTTGAAGATGGTTTAATGGATTTGTTGGGTAAGGAGGGTGTCGGTTGCATCCCTTTTTCTCCACTTGCACAAGGTTTGTTAACCAATAAGTATTTACACGGTATACCTGAAGATTCAAGGGTAGCTAAACCACATGGATTTTTGCAGGAAGGAGATCTTAGCGAAAGCCGTATTAGCCAGATCCGCAAATTAAATGACATAGCGCTCACCCGCAATCAATCACTGGCACAAATGGCATTAGCCTGGTTATTAAAGGATGACAGGGTAACTTCTGTATTAATCGGCGCCAGTAAACCGGCCCAGTTGGCAGATTCTTTAAAATGCCTGGACAATATTGTTTTTAGCCACACAGAATTAAATGCAATTGAAACGATACTCAAATAAATTTTAAACCTTTTGGTGACTTTTGTAGCCGTTTTTAGCAAATACTTTGGGCGTATTTAAAATTGTCGCAGCCCGGTTCAGGGTTGGCAACCTTTTTTAAATGGTTTTTAGTAGAAAAGAACCTGAACAAGTTTGGCAACCCTTCCTACAATTTTAAATGCACCCTATACTTTCTGTTAGTAATTTTTTATCGATAAAAGGCATTGGTAATTTATTTGATTAATTTGATGAAGAGAGTAAGATGAGATGAAAATGGTTCTAAACGAAAGTTAGTTTCATTAGTTTGATGACGTATCATTGCGGGCGAAAGGTTTAAAGTACCACAAACCATCTTGCAATTAGAAAATGCATTATTTAACAGGAATTTGAAATAAGAAAACGGACAGCGCTACACCAGATATTGAATTTTTTTATGCAAACCAAACTCACGATTCTTGCTAATAAATTAGATGGGGTATTGTATTTTAACTCATCTGCAGAACATCATACGCAACTGCTAGCCTATTCTACCGATGCCTCGGTTTACCAGGAAAAACCATTGGCAGTTGCATTGCCAAAAAATAGCAGTGATATAAAAGTGCTGATCGAATTTGCCCGTCAGAACGTCGTTACACTAATCCCAAGAGCCGCAGGAACCTCATTGGCGGGCCAGGTTGTAGGCAATGGCATTGTAGTAGATATCTCGAAGCACTTCAATAAAATAATCGAAGTAAATGTAGAGGAAAAATGGGTGAAAGTGCAACCGGGTGTAGTCCGCGATGATCTCAACAATCACTTACGCAGCTTCGGCTTAATGTTTGGTCCTGAAACGTCTACGGCCAACAGGGCTATGATTGGTGGAATGGTGGGTAACAATTCCTGCGGTTTGCACAGTATTGTTTGGGGAGCTGTAAGGGAAAACCTGTTAGAAGTAAACGTGCTACTAAGTGATGGAACTGAGGTGGTTTTTAAACAGGAAGATATTGAAGGCGACAACCACACAGGATTAAAAAAAGATATCTACAGCGGACTTCAAACCTTATTGTCCGGCAAAAATAACCAACAACTGATACAACAGCATTTCCCGAAAGCATCGGTTGTAAGAAGGAATTCTGGTTATGCCTTAGATAGCCTGTTGCAGATGCAGCCATTCACTCCCGGCGGAGAACTTTTTAATCTTTGTAAACTGATTGCTGGTTCAGAAGGTACGCTGGCATTTATTACCGAAATTAAACTGCAGTTGATCGACCAGCCGCCAAAAGAAATTGCACTTGTTTGTGTGCATTGTACCAGTATCGACCAGGCGTTAAGGGCAAATATCATGGCACTAAAACACCAGCCGATGGCTTCAGAACTGGTAGACCGGTACATCATTAATTTTACAAGGTCGCATCCGGAATACCATAAAAATTGTTTCTTTATTGAAGGTGATCCGGCTGCTATTTTGATGGTGGAATTTATGGGGCAGAGCTTTGAGGAGGTAAATCAGCTTGCGCAGCACTTAGTGGATGATTTACAAAATAATGGTCATGGTTATGCATTCCCGGTTTTGTTTAATAATGATACCAGGTTTGCCTGGGATGTAAGAAAAGCAGGACTTGGCTTATTACGCAATTCACCTGGCGATATTCAACCAGTAAATTTGATAGAAGACTGTGCAGTAGCGCCGGAAGAGTTGCCAGAATACATAATAGATCTACAGGTGATTCTGGAGAGGTATAAAGTAAACGCATCTTATTATGCACACGCCGGTGCAGGAGAATTGCATGTGGAACCGATGCTCAATTTAAAAACAAAAGAGGGTGTACAAACCTTTAGGAATATATTGGAAGAAACTGTTGAGCTGGTAAAAAAATACAACGGTTCTCTCTCCGGTGAACATGGTGACGGACGTTTAAGGGGTGAGTACATTTCATCGGTGGTAGGAAAGGAAACCTACGAACTTTTTAAACAAGTAAAACAATTATTTGATCCGCAGAATGTTTTTAATAAAGGCAAAATCACCGGAACGCCACCCATGGATGAGCATCTAAGGATGCAGGTGGGCAAACAGCCATCACCGCTAAAAACAAGCTTTGATTTTTCTGGTCAGGGGAGCATGTTACGCCTTGCTGAAAAATGTTCCGGTTCGGGCGATTGCAGAAAGACCGAGATAACCGGTGGCACGATGTGTCCCAGCTATATGGCCACCCGCAATGAGAAAGATACTACCCGGGCAAGGGCGAATATTTTACGTCAGTTTTTAAGTAATCCCGAAGATGTAAATCCGTTGAATCACCAGGAGATAAAGGAAGTGATGGACCTTTGCCTGAGTTGCAAAGGTTGCAAAACAGAATGCCCTTCAGGAGTGGATATTACCAAGATGAAGGCTGAATTTTTGCAGCAGTATTATGATAAAAATGGCGTTCCCTTTCGGTCAAAATTAATTGGCAATTTTAGCAGCCAGATGAAACTAGCGTCGATTGCACCCTGGGCTTATAACTTTGTGTTTGGCACACCGGCGCTTCGGAAAATAGTAAGTAAAATCGTTGGATTTCATCCCGACAGAACCATGCCTTTACTCGCTGGCACTACGCTATTAGCCTGGCATCGCAAAAGGATGACTAATGATATTGATACCGGAAGAAAAGTGAATTTCTTTTGCGATGAGTTTACCAATTATTATGATGTTGAGATTGGCAAAAAAGCAATTTTATTGTTAGAGTTTTTGGGTTATGAAGTAACGGTGCCCGAACATGTAGAAAGTGGCCGCACTTATTTATCAAAAGGTATGGTGAAGAAGGCGGCGCAGATTGCAAACCAAAATATACGTTTACTCTCAGCCGTAGTGAGGGAAGATATGCCCATAGTTGGCGTAGAACCCAGCGCTGTACTTACATTCAGAGATGAGTACATCGATCTGGCAGAAAGCGCCAACCAGGAAAAAGCTGCTCATCTTGCAAAATATACCTTTACCATTGAAGAATTTATAGCGGCTGAATTTGAAAAAGGAAACATCCCGTCAAAAATGTTCACTACAGAAAAAAAGATCATTGCAGTACACGGCCATTGCTACCAGAAGGTGTTGTCATCGCAGCACTATAGTAATATTATGCTCAGTATTCCACAGAACTACCAGGTTCAATTTATCCCATCCGGTTGTTGCGGAATGGCTGGCGCCTTTGGATACGAAACGGAGCATTTTGAGGTGTCACAGAAAGTAGGGGAGTTGGTCTTATTTCCTGCTGTTCGTGGCTTTGCTGATGATACAATTGTAGCCGCTGCGGGTACCTCCTGCAGACACCAGATAAAGGATGGAACAAAAAGAACTGCCTTTCATCCGGTGGAAATTTTATGGAATGCGTTGGTTTAAGTGGTAATAGTGCTGTTTTTATTACCTAAGCTGGCCGGCAAATCATTTTTAATGCCGATATTATCCAAAATACCGAAATTGCACACTTTCTCATTTAAGCAATATTTTTTATGAAGCACCTAATCCTATTGTTGTTCATTGTTGTTAATACCTATGCAGGCGCTCAAAGTCTGCCCTCCTTCGATCTGATTAAACTTGAAAAGCCGGCCGACTATAAAGCGGCGGATCCATTTGTACTGCAAACGGCCAATTATCTGTTATCGGTTCCCTACATGAAAGAGAATAAAGACAGAATAAGTGCCCTGCAATTTATGAGTAAATGGATGAATGGCACCAATGATTACTCCTTTGCTTTTGGTGAAACCGAACGTAAAATGTTCAGTGATAACAATGATCTTTTTGGGGTTTACATGGCGTCTCTTGCAAAATTTACACTAGAAAATAAGGTTGCAGCGAAAGACTCAAAAGTTGCGAAACTAAATGCCTTAACCATGATGCTGAATTACTGCGAGCAAAAAAGCAATAACATTAAATATTCCAAACAATTGAAAAAAATGTCGGAGGCAAAAGCCAAAGGACAGTTGGATCAATACCTTTAATAGTTTTCTTTGCTAAAAGCACACTGTTTTAAAAAATCACGATTGGTTACTTAGACTATTCTTTGTAGTGATGGTGTCTTTATTCACTGTGAAATGCTGAATGGATGATGCAGCCTAAACCAATTCACCGTAAACCCTTTTTTTTACAACTACTATACCAATGCACCAGCTACTTTTGCTCAGTGTAAAGCGGAAATAAGTTATGAAAATAGGGTAAGGTTGAAGCTGCATTGTCAGTTATACCTGGTAACATGCACCCAATCCCAACGGGGTTTTGAACGGCTTTTACTAAAGATGCGATGCATTTTGGCCAAAGACCTGTGCTAATGAAATAGCTGCGGTTGTTACTAAGATGTAACACAAAGCAAGCGATAATTCAATGAATTGTATTTTGCTCCTCTTCTGATTTCATTCGCACTTTATCATGCACACAAGCCGATGCCTATTGGATTAAAAACTTCTCGCTTGTTCATAAAAAATACCAACTGATTCATCCCTTCGATATAAATGACGCCTGTACTCATCCAAAAAACAAAAACCTATCTTTACGCCCTGAAATTTTTTACTAAATAACACTATTCAATTGCAAAATTTTTTTGATAAATTTAGTATCAGTCGCGAAAAAGAAGATCTTGAAACTGTAATCACGAATATTGATAACGGGGTGGTCTTCCGGGGAACCAATCTGTGGATTCTCATATTTGCCATCTTTGTGGCGTCGCTAGGCTTAAATATGAACTCCAATGCGGTCATCATCGGTGCCATGTTAATTTCGCCATTGATGGGTCCTATTATGGGCATTGGTTTAGGGATGGGGATCAACGATATTCATTTGCTTAGAAAGGCAATCTACAATTTCGCAGTTGCAAGCGGTGTTGCCTTGCTTACCTCCACCATATTTTTTCTGCTTTCGCCGCTTGATGATGCGCACTCCGAAATTCTTGCAAGAACAGCACCTACAATATACGATGTACTAATCGCTTTTTTTGGTGGTCTAGCTGGTATTGTAGCCACCTCCAGTAAACACAAAGGAAATGTAATTCCCGGTGTTGCAATAGCCACGGCCTTAATGCCGCCTTTGTGTACTGCCGGATATGGACTTGCAACCTTTCAGTTTGGCTATTTTTTTGGTGCCATCTACCTGTTTATTATCAACACTGTATTCATTGCATTGTCTACTTTTATTATTGTGCGGCTGCTACAGTTCCCCTACAAACACCTGCAAACACAACGGGCAGAAGTAATTGCAAAGCGCATTGTGTGGGGGGTAGTGATGATTACCTTGTTACCCAGTATTTATTTGGGATACGATTTAGTTCAGCAAGACCGCTTTACCAAAAAGGTTAATGATTTTATAATCAACGAAGCTAATTTTCCAAATGACTATTTACTTAACAAAAAGATTGATGCAAAAAAAAGGACATTTACATTGGTGTATGGCGGAAAAGAAATAACGCTACCAGAGATTACATTACTAAAACGGCAGTTAAAAAAATATCAGCTAGATGCAAATGCACTGGAAATAAAACAGGGCTTTGCGTATCTGAACGAAAAAAATAATATTAACAATGAGTTGGATTTGCAACGCTCACAATTGAGTAAAGCTCTGGAAATAAAAGACCAGCATCAAAAAAAACTACAGGCAAGATTAGACAGTATTTATCAGCAACAAACGCTTAGTGCGAAAGTGTATTCAGAATTAAAGGCGTTGCATCCAACCTTGAAAAATGCGGTTATTCAACAAGCAACAGTGTTGAGCGAAAACAATGGAACGAAACCCACATTTCTAATTCTGTTATCAATCTCCACCAGCCTTACTAAAAAGCAAAAAGCAACCATTTCACAATGGTTAAAAGTAAGACTGGGTGAGGATAACATAAACCTTATTTTTCAAAAATGATTACAGTAATTATCCCGGCATTAAACGAAGAAAAAACGATCGCCCAGGTTGTGGATCTGGCTAAAAACTCTCCCAATGTTTCCGAAGTAATTGTGGTAGATGACAAATCGATGGATGCAACTGTGGATGAAGCCAGAAACGCAGGTGCAGTAATTGTTACCAGCACCAAACTGGGTAAAGGCGCATCCATGTACGATGGCATAATGGTTACCAAAAATGAAATCGTCACTTTTTTAGATGCAGACATTGTTACCTATCCAAAAAACATTATTGATGTGCTTACAGCCCCATTGCTGAAAGGTGAGGCCGATTTCGTAAAATCATATTTTGCAAGGCAAGCGGGCAGAGTTACCGAATTAGTGGCAAAGCCTTTGCTTTCCATTCTCAATCCCTTATTCCCACAATTTAAACAGCCATTGAGTGGAATGATTGCAGGCAAGAAAAGCTTTTTTGCAAAATGTACATTTGAAGAAGGTTACGGGGTAGATATCGGCATTTTAATGGATATGTATAATCTTGGTGCCGTAATTAAAGAAGTGAGCATAGGCAGTATAGAAAACAGGATGCAACCATTGGAACAGTTGGGTAAAATGAGCAGGGAGGTGGCCAGAACTATCATCAAAAAATCGCAGGGAATGGCGGTGCAAAACCTGGAAACCTATGAGAACATACAAGTGATCCGGGAACAAATGGAATTTGCCATTCGGGAAGGATTGATGTCGTTAAAAAAGATTGTAATGTTTGATATGGACAATACCATTCTGCGGTCAAGTTTTATTGCAACTGCAGCCGCTGAATTTGGTTTTAAAAAAGATCTCGTGGATATTGTTACCAATAATAACAATCCGTTTATCCGCACCAAAATGATCGCCCGTTTACTAAAGGGAAAAACCATTGGTGAACTGCTAACCGTTACTGATTCAATTGAGGTAACACCACATTTGCAAGAACTGGTAACTGAATTAAAAAACCAGGGATATATCACCGGTATCATCAGCGATAGCTATGATTGCATTACCAATCACCTTAAAAATAAGTTTGGGTTCGATTTTACGATTTCCAATGAACTTGAATTTTCAAAAAGTATTGCAACCGGTGAAGTAAAAATTCCTTCCTTGTTTTTAACAGATGATAAAAGCCAGTGCAAACATGACTATTGCAAACTCAATGCCCTCATCAATATCTGCGATAAATATAAAGTGGATTTGAAAAATACACTGGTAGTAGGTGATGGCGAAAACGACATCTGCTGTATCCGAAAAGCGGGTATTGGTGTATCCTTTTGCGCTACCAATCCCATGGTAGATTCGGTTGCAGATTATATTATTAAAGAACCCGACTTCAACTTACTTTTACCAATTTTAAATTAATTATGATTTCTATTTTACTACTGACTGTTTTTGTGGCAGGGTATGCTGCTATTGCGATTGAACACAAACTTCAATTGAACAAAGCCGCATCAGCATTGATTACTGGTGTGCTTTGCTGGACGATTTATATTTTACAAAGCGAAGCCGCTCATACTGTAAGCGAAGAACTGATACGTCATTTGGGCGAAATCGCTTCTATTCTTTTCTTTTTATTGGGTGCGATGACGATTGTAGAACTGATCGATTCCCACAATGGATTTGATATCATCACTCAAAAAATAAATACCTCCAGTAAACAAAAGCTGTTATTGATTATCATGGCAATTACTTTTTTCCTCTCTGCATTGCTGGATAATTTAACTAC
The DNA here is from genome assembly GCA_041740215.1 of Ferruginibacter sp. Taxonomy (GTDB): domain Bacteria; phylum Bacteroidota; class Bacteroidia; order Chitinophagales; family Chitinophagaceae; genus Ferruginibacter. The sequence continues at coordinate 52,759 of JBGSMI010000268.1, read as the reverse complement.
CGCAATTGTGATGACTTCGCTTTGCTCAAAAATACTTTTTCAAAAAGAAGATAAACTCTGGTTTGCGGGGATGATTATCATTGCCGCCAATGCAGGTGGCGCATGGTCGCCGCTTGGTGACGTAACCACTACTATGCTTTGGATAGGCGGCCAGATAACGGCCTTGAATATAATGAAGCAACTGATTTTACCGAGTTTGGCCGTGTGTTTACTTCCGGCGCTGTTGGTAGCAGTCCGTTTTAAAGGAAAAAATATTCGTGCAATGCCTGTATCAACCTGTACGGTAAAGGAAAAACAGGAAGGCAGGCTTATTCTTTTTGCAGGTATTGGGTTTCTGATTTTTGTTCCAGTATTTAAAACCCTCACTCACCTACCTCCCTTTATGGGCATGTTGCTTGCGCTCGGTTTTATGTGGATTATTACCACACTAATTCATAAAAGCAAACAGCCTGAATACGCAGAAAAATATACTGTTGCCAGGGCACTACAGCGAGTGGATACGCCCAGCATCCTCTTTTTTTTAGGAATTCTTTTGGCGGTGTCTGCATTGCAATCTTTTGGTTTATTAAAAGAACTGGCAGGAGGCTTAACAGGTGTTTTAAAAAATGATTACCTGATAGGAACTGCATTAGGGCTACTATCGGCCATTGTTGATAATGTGCCGCTTGTGGCAGCATCGCAGGGTATGTATGATTTATCCGTATATCCTACAGATCATCCGTTTTGGAACTTTTTGGCCCTCACCACTGGTACGGGCGGAAGTGCCATAATTATTGGTTCTGCCGCCGGCGTTGCTGTAATGGGCATTGAACAAATTGACTTTATGTGGTATTTAAAGAAAATTAGTTGGCTTGCCCTTCTTGGGTTTGCTGCAGGCATACTGGTATTTCTTTTACAAATGGAATTGGGAGGGTAGGATTGTATACCATTCGGGTTGACTATGGCGGGGATTAGCAGTAAAGCGGCAGGTGGATTAGAGAACAAAAGGAAGTGGAATAAAGGTTCTGAACTGGAATCAAAAGAATTTAGTGACGGTAGCGGATTGGAATTATACTCCACATTTTATAGAAGTCTTGACCCACAGTTAGGAAGGTTCTGGCAGATAGACCCTAAGCCGGATTATTCGCAGAGTTTGTACTCTTCGATGAATAATAACCCAATATTATTTAACGACCCGTTAGGAGATACAGTTCGAGGCTCATCCAATCAAGATGGAAGAAGATTACAAAGAATAATTAGACAAACATTTAGAGGCAATGAAATGAAAGCCGTGAGGCAGTTGTTTCAACGGAGACTTTTTGATGGAGATAAAAAAACCTTCGCAGCTGTACGAGAAGGTCAGCTTAACGAAGCGACAAAAAATTTATCGGCAGACCAAAAGTCTTTAGCGAAAGGGTATGTTGATGCAATTAATAGCACCCAAGTTCATACAGTTGAAGCTGTCCGAAGGGGCGAAAGTTTAAAGGATGCCAATAGTACTCAGTTTGGAGATAGAACAGGAAAAGATATAGATGCCAGTGCAGGGGGAGGCTTCAATGTGCCTACTGCAAATGGAACGCATACAGTAATTGTTATGAATTCAGCAGCAAATATTCCAGACTATCGAGATAATAATACAGGCAATCTTGTTCCGGGTATGACTTCAAGCAGAGGTGAATTATTGGCACATGAGTTAGTAGGACATGGGCTAACAAATTTCAATGCTGGTGGCAGTCAATTTTTAAATGCAATTCAACTAACGAACTTATATCATAGGGTAACTGGTGCAGGCAATCTGTACAGGGATGGCACATCGCATGGGGGAACTACAGGAATACCATTAACGTATCCACAAGCAAGTGGGGTTCCTTTATATATACAATAAACAATAAACGACTACTTATTTTTAATTCAAACGCTGCATAGAGCATTACCAATGATGACATTAAAAAAATATATAGTAATGTTTTGTTTTAGCTTAACGGTCTTAACTGCCTTTTCACAAAAGCAGGGGTATATAGAAGATAGTATAACTGCCCGAAACTTAATAGAGAATAAATTAAAATCTCTTCAAGCTTCAGGCGTTGTAAACTACTTATACTTATTTTCGGATGCTGGAACTATTGCGATAGTCTATGAAATGGATAAAAAAATATGTGGTATAAAATTCTATTATAAGGAAGGTCGAAGTCCCTCCAAGTTTAGGAGTTCAAAATTATCAAAAGAAGATAAATTGAATTACAGTAAGTGTATTGATATAGCATCTCTGGATAAAGTAATTAGCTTCTCAAATTGTAAAAATTTTGTGCATTCTTTTAATAGGGTAGTTTTTGCAGTAAGTGCAAATGGGCATTATTTTAAAGGAAGCTTTACTTCTGATTGTTCAGGTGTTTTAGAAGAAAATAATATGCTTTGTCTTTTTAGTATTTACAAGCATCTTCTTCTTTGAATCATTGTTAATGTCGATAACAACAAAGCCACTTCAATGAGTGGCTTTGTTGTTTTACGAAGCGAAAACTTTTTTAGCTTTTTGGGATTGGAGAAAAGCATCCAGCATAGCAAAGACATGGCCTTTATCTTCTGTATTGAGTTTTTGAATATCAAGGATTTTATTGACTACATTTTTTTCCAAGAGCAAATCAGAGTTGCCCACTAAATAATCTAACGATACTTCCAGGGCTTCGGCGATGGCGGCGGCCATCTAAATGGAAGGTTTTACCTCATCCCGTTCATAGCGGACTATAACAGCGCAATGCACATCTAAGGTTTTGGCCAGTTCGTCCTGGCTCATTTTTTTGTTTTTCCTTCCTTCTCCCATTTGATCCAAGCATGTTCAACGATGGGATTGGTGAAAGCCTGCGTTTGGGCGGAATCAGGAAGGACTGCATTAAATTTGAGCGTTTTACGCTACAATCCTTAAAAGCTGGCTGAGCGAATGGCTTATGGAGAAGCATGCGCCAAAGTAAGGCAATCAAATAGTTTTTTTCTGGGCTGCCATTCTTTGATATTTTAAAGACTAATGTATTTTTCTCTATCGGAAAGTGTTTAAATACTATTAAAAAAGTGGATTATTGTTACAAAACGTTAAGCAAAACTTACAGAAAAGTGCGGTTAAGTAATTCGACAAAAAAAACAGGGAATGACAAAAGCCATTCCCTGAATCATTACTAAAAATCAAACGAAATTTTACCTACTTTTTAGGCATCAACACAGCATCAATTACGTGAACCACACCATTGCTGCCTTCAAGGTCAGCAGCAGTAACATTTGCACCATTGATCATTACTTTACCATCTTTAATGCTAACTGTCAATTCTTCGCCTTGTAATGTTTTAACTTTCTGACCGTCTGTTAAATCAGCCGCCTTTACTGCACCAGCGACTACGTGGTAGGTCAAAATACTGGTAAGCTTTTCTTTGCTTTCTGGTTTTAGTAAACCGTCAACAGTACCTGCTGGTAATGCACTAAATGCTGCATTAGTTGGTGCAAATACTGTGAATGGACCTGCACCTTTTAAAGTTTCAACCAGCCCTGCTGCAGTAACAGCAGCTACCAAAGTTGTGTGGTCTGGCGAACCTACTGCTATGTCTACAACGTCTTTCGGCGCAACCGGAGCAGCAACCTCTGTTTTAACTGTATCTACCGGTACAGCATCAGTAGCTGGCGTGCTGGCTTCGTTGTTACAAGCAACCAATGAAATTGCGCTGAATGAAACAGCGGCAAGCATAGATAAAATGTTCTTTTGCATATTTAATATTTTTTTTCCCTAACAGTGAATCAGATATATTGTTTGCTATCAGATAGATTTAATATAAAATAAATTGGTTTCGTTGATATTTTCTTTTTTTAGCGGAAAATGCTTTTAGAAGTTTGCTTTGATTTTGTATCAACAGTCAAAATAATGATAATCCTTTTTTAATTGTCGCAGTTTTGTAGCAATCGAGGGCGAGATTTCAACCAATCATCATTTTCATGAAATTATTTTCCGCCTGGTTGTTTTTTATTGTAATGTTTATACCTAATTTCTACATTTCAATCCGTACTTTTGCCAACTAAATTTAAAATGACTCCTTAGCTCAGTTGGTTAGAGCTACTGACTCTTAATCAGTAGGTCCAGGGTTCGAGTCCCTGAGGGGTCACTACCTAAGACTGCAAAACTTTTATAGAGTGAATTTTCAAAGCTTTTTTTTGCCGTGTGCCCCGTCACAATGTTGTCTCAACCCGTTGAAGTGTAAAATTTCTTTCCGCAATTGGCACAAAACTTTGCTGTAGTAGTTGCAATTGAAGCCCCGCAATACGGACATTTCTTTTTAGCTTCATCCGTAGCCCTCGCCATTTCTACCGATACAATTCCGGTGGGTACTGCAATGATTGCATAGCCTATGATCATCAGTATACTGGCTAAAAATTGTCCGACTGGAGTTTGTGGAGATATGTCACCGTATCCTACCGTAGTAATGGTTACGATGGCCCAATAAATAGAAACCGGAATACTTGTAAAACCACCTTCCTCTCCTTCAATCACATACATTAATGTACCAACAAAGGTTACCGTTGTTAAAACGCTGGTAAGAAACACGGTTATCTTATACATGCTGGCTTTTAAAGCCGATCGCAATATATTTCCTTCCACTAAAAACCTGGATAGTTTTAATATCCTGAATATCCTTAGCAAACGAAAAGACCTGATCACTACCAAATATTGTGCACCCGCAAAAGCCATACTAATATACGTGGGTAAAAATGCAATCAAGTCAATAAACCCATAAAAGCTGAAGATGTATTTCCAGGGTTTATGGCTACTATAAATTCGCAACGTATATTCAATGGTGAAGCAGATTGTGAAAAACCACTCTGCAACACGTATATAAGGCAGATATTGATCCCTTATACTCGCTACACTTTCTAGAAAAACGGATAAAATGCTAAACACTATTAACCATAACAATATCAGGTCAAACATTTTACCAGCCTTGCTATCCGACCTAAATATCACATAGTAAAGTCTTTTCCGTAAATTATCGTTCAGCCTCATAATCTTTGTAAATTATTATGTAGCTGCAATTTACCTAAAGGACCTGTAATCCCATTATTTATTTTACCAATACGATATTGGGTGACGATTGATTTATATTTAAAATTTTTCCTTAATTGGGGTAGGTGAATGCGCTCGTGGTTACTAATAAATGTGCAATAAGATGCTACATCTTTTTAGATTATACAAAAAGCTAATGTCGAAAGACAAACGTTTAGAATCCAATAGCCGCTAATATATCATTTTATCGAAAAGATAGCAGGAATGGAACAAGGCTTTGGTTTGTGTAGTAGGTTTATAGTGCCGGGGCGGACAATCAAAAAGATGGTAGACTACTATTTACAGTTTTGGTATCGGCAACAAAATCAGCTAACAAAGCACGCCGCTATTGTGTCGCTCACCAATAGCCGAAGGGTCTCTGTTAAGGAAAACATAGCTGGCGCTGGAAAAAGGTTTGGTTTAGGGAATTAGTTTTCCAGTGCCGGGCATGGTGAACGAAAAAAAAGTAAATGCCTATTTGCAGTAGTTGGTATCCACAAACAAATCAGGTATTACCAGACGCCTCGTGTAAAAGAACAACAGCCGCATAGTTCATCAAAAAAGTAAAGGTATTTATTGGTTCAACCTGCGACTGTTAGCAAATTGTTTGGTGCATTTTGCACGATCCGTTCTGCTCTTGTTCGTATGTCGTGAAAATAATATAACATCCTGCAATGATAGTTATCGATCATGTTAGCCAATACCGAAATAAATGGATGCAAATTACTTACGTTAAAAAAACTGTCAATGTCTATTGCAAGACTACTTGCATCTCCGCAATAACATATGCTAACATCAATTGCATTTCCCGCATGCACCTTTCGTATTTTCTGATTCAATTATTTTATTCAATGCCGCTTTACTTAAAATTACAGGTTCGTAAATCACACCTCCCATTTTCAATCGCCGAACAAATGCACGCAGATGATTGTAAGATGCCATTTTTAAAAACTCAAATGAGTTAATGATATCTTCCTTTTGGGCTTGTTGAATTCTTGCTTCCAGATCTGCAATATCCATTTCTTCAATTTTTGCACCCACTTTTAAGGCGGCTGTAAAAGACTGGCTTCCGGTGGCTGTGAGATCGTTGTAATATTGTTGCATTAAGCCGCTTACAAACTTACCGGGAAGGTCGCCGGTTTGGTTTACAGGATCATGTATTTGGTAAGTTATAATCAACGTTTTCATCCTGTCCATATGTACCTGCTCGCTTGAGCGGATATTACCAAAGGGATTTCCGCCCCATTTTATATACATCGAATCATATACGTCCCTTGCTAATTTTTCTTCTTCTCTCATATAAACAATGGCATCTTTTTCCTGTTGGGGTAGAGTGATTTTTTGTTGCGAAAAAACGACCCCCGTTTGCAATGCGATAATTGCTAAGAAAACTAACTTTTTCATTTTTTGAATTTTTTGATTGTTAAAAATATACGGCTATTGCGCTGTTGATAATAGCATCAAGAGTTGCCTGTTTTATGTATTGCAGCATCCTGATAAACTTTGATTAAACGCTTAAAGGTAAACGGGCTGTAAAAAGCAACCCGTTTATTTCATATAAACGACATTTTTATCAGGCCACTCTTTTGCATCCGCCGTTTCCAGCTTTTCTGCCTTGTGTTGCCGATGAGCCACATTGACCTTTACCCCTGCCATAGCCAACTCCCTGAACCTTGTTCATCCGTTGACCTTGCCCCTGGCCTTTTACGCCAGACCGGGCACTGGCTTCAAACGTATCGCAAATACCATTCTTATTTACGTCTACAAAACCAGCAGTACGTTTATTTGTTCCGGGTGTTCCGTTGCCTGGTTTTGTATTTTGAGCAGACAATACGCCGCTGGTAGCAATCATTAGGATTGCTGCAATGATTAACTTTTTCATGTTTTTATATTTAAATGTTAAAAATTTCTTTTATCGGTTTCTGGCTCTTTGCCAATGCTGATTGGGTAGGTTTATATTTTCTGTTTTAAACAATGGTTGAAAAGCTTTTTCTAGTTCAATGCGTTGTGCAGAAGAGCATATTTTTTTTAGGTTTAAATAAAAATGATAGGTTTCATATTTTAATTTACCGTGCATATCACCTATTTGCCAGGACAGGTTATTTAAGCGTACGGTATCCGCCACTGCTTTTTGTAACTCATTGTACATCTCTGTTTTTAAAGAATCTACCCCATAAGTTAAGTCCATCGCAGACGGACGAAACACCTGGTTAATTTCCCGGAATGAATCCATCTGTTTTTGGGTAAAACCAAGTGTTTGCCGGAAGAATTTACCGTTTAGCATATTTACCCCTGATCTGGCATTGATGGCGATATAATCTGCCGCTGCACCCGCTTTATATTTGTTATAAAGAATGGTTCCTACTGTTGACACATTTGTTAAAATCAACAAAACCACTGCCCATATTAATAATTGGTTTCTGTTCATCTTACATTTATTTATTCATTACCAATTTCGTTGATCAGGCTAAAATGCTCCATGCTATCATCACTCATCAACACCATATCTACAGCAGTATTTTTTATTTGATAATGCCCACCTGTAGCAATGCCAGTAAACACCGCAACCAATAGACTTACTGCGATCACCGCTGTTCTCCACACTGGAGAAAAAACCACTATTTTTTCAATTTTCTTTTTATTAATTGCCGCCATTATCCGGGTTGATAAAAATGGATTGAATGCTGTATTTCTTTCCTCCGCTACAAAACTTTCAATTAAATGATCAAACTCTTTTTTACGATTCACTGCCTGTATGTTTATTAGTTAGACAATTTAAGTTTAAAAAATCCTATGCCGTGGTCAGTTCTTTTTCCAATATTTTTTTAAGATTACTTTTTGCACGTATTAGTAATTGTTCAACCGCACCTTCACTGATATTCATAATGTCGGCTACCTGCTTTTGCGGCATTTCCTCATATTTGGCAAACACAAATGCCAGCCGTTGTTTTTCGGGCAATGCATCCAGAGCCTGCTGAATTATTGCTTTATCTGAACGCTCGGTTATAATGGTTTCTATCGATTTATCTGTTGATGCAAACTGTAATATATCTGTTAATCCAATCCAGAAGTTTTTGCGCTTTTTTTTTCTTAAAAAATTTAAACTTGTGTTTACAGCGATACGGTAAAGCCAGGTGGAGAAGGCGGCCTTGCCATTAAAGGAAGAAAGCAATTGATATACTTTTACAAAAACATCCTGCGTAATTTCTTCTGCATCTTCGGTGTTATGAATCAAACCCATTGAGGTTCGGAATACGCCTGTCTGGTACTTCTTTAAGAGGAGTACAAAATCTTGTTGATTTCCGTTAAGAATACTATTGATTAATTCAGCTTCATCCATGAGCCTGTTACTTAATGTTTTTAGACAACCGTTTTTAATTTATCCTATGCCTTACATGTAAATTCTCTGTAATCAGGGTAAATCTAGAAAAACAATTTCAACGTTGCCTGTCAGTAAAAGTATCCATGACTTGTAAAATAAAATGACAGTTTGCTAGATTTGACCATAGTTATTTCTTGACAGGTTCATTCATAATTAATGGTACTGATTTACTTTCTACACTTTTCTTACTCAATCTTCCTTTTATGGTATCCACCACATAGTAAACCACCGGCACTAAATACACCGTAAGTATAAGCGAAGAAAGCAACCCGCCGATGATAACCCATGCAAGGCCGTTCTTCCATTCACTGGCTGTGCCCTTTGCCAATGCAATGGGCAACATGCCAAAAACCATGGCGAGGGTGGTCATAAGAATGGGCCGCATACGTTCTTTGCCGGCAATGATTAATGCTTCTTTAAAACGTTTGCCTTCGGCTTTTAACTGGTTAGTAAAGTCAACGATAAGAATAGCATTTTTTGCTACCAGCCCCATCAGCATTATCAGGCCAAGCAAAGCAAATAAACTCAAATTACTGAGTGATAAATTCAACGCTAAAAATGCACCGATAGCAGCAACGGGAATTGAAAATAATACCACAAACGGATAAATAAAACTATCGTAAAGCGCTACCATTATCAGGTAAATCAGCAGGAATGAAATCATTAACACTGACCCCAATGCGCCAAAACTATCATTCTGTCTTTTAATGTCGCTGCCCCATGTCATTGTAATACCCTCGGCTAAAGGATTTTTTTTGAGATAGGCTACTACATCATCTGCCACCGTACCCGACGGCTTGCCTAAAGCATCAGCAGTAAGCGTTACCGCCGGTTGACGGTCTTTTCTTTCCAGCAATGAAGGAGAATTATCCTGCAGCACATCTGCAAATTGTGCTACTTGAACAGGCAGGCCTTGCGGATTTACGATGGTAAGTCGTTGCACATCTTCAACGCTTTTTCTATTGAAATCATTCAACCAGATTCTTACGGGATATTCTGTTCCGTTTTCTGTTAAGGATGCATCATCATTACCTGTGTAGGCAGTTCTTATGTTCAACCCTACATAAGCAGTGGTTAAACCAAAGCGTTGCATTTTTTCTTTGTTGGGAACAATTTTATACTCGGGGCTTCCTTCCTCAACCGATAAGCGGACATTATCTGCACCCGGAATTTTTTCGATGATGGCTTTTAAATCTTTACCCGATTTCATTACCAAATCCGGATCAATACCGCTTAAAGTAATTTCAATGGGTGCTGAACGGGGAATTAATCCCAATGCGGCCATTGAATAATTAATTGTAGGAAATTTTACTTTCAGGTCTTCCCGAAGTATTTTCATAAACGCTTCCGTTGGTTGTTTATTTCTTTCTTTAGCAGGTTTTAGCTGTATAGTAAATTCTGTTTTATTAGCAGCGCCTACGCCCAAACTTCCGATGCCCGTGCTTGGCCCGCCAATATTACTAAACACTGTAGCTACTTCGGGTTGTTGTAAAATATAGGTTTCTATTTTTTTAGATAAGAAATTATTCTGCTGAATGGCTGTTGATTTATCAAACTCCAAACTCATTCTGAATTTGCCCTGATCGCCGGTAGAGATAAGCTCTTTACCAATAATGCCTTGCTTCATCATGGCTGCGGTCATTACAAAAAGCAGTAAAACAATGCCAGAAAAAATCAGTTTATGGCTGAGCACCCATTCCAATTGTTTGCCGTACCAATTGATAAATTTTAGTAACTGGCGTTCAAACCATAGCAAGAACCGATTGAAAATATTGGTAGGTTTTAAATCTTCTTTCTTTCCTATTCGGGAAGCCAACCAGGGTGTAAGTGTAAAGCCAACCAGTAAACTTATTAATGTAGAAGTTATCACCACTACAGAAAATTGTTTGAGCATATCGGCTACAAAAACCTGTAAAAATAAAATGGGCAGAAATACGACCACATCAACCAATGTAATAGACAACGCAGAAAAACCAATTTCCATACGTCCATCTAAAGCCGCTGTTCGTTTTTCTTTTTTCATATCCAAATGTCGTTGAATGTTTTCCAACACTACTGTTGCATCATCAACCAGTATACCAATGATTAAAGACATGGCAAGCAGCGTCATCAGGTTAAGGGTATAACCCAACAACCACATCATTGCAAAAGCGGTAATCAATGAAGTTGGAATGGCAATCAAGACGATTAATGAGTTTCGGAAACTGCGTAAAAATAACAGCATCACCAATGAAACCAATAGTACAGCCAATACCAAATCAAACACCACAGAATTAACTGCTGCAATGGTATTGTCGGTACTGTCATCCGCAATAATAAATTTTACTGCAGCACCGGCATTTTGCAGTTCAATACTTTTAAATTTTTCACGAACCAATTTTGATACATCCACGGCATTGGCATCACCTTGTTTTTTTAACAAAAGCCCAATCCCATCTTTACCATTGTAACGGCTAATGGAAGTGGTTTCTTTAACAGCATTTGATACATTGGCCACATCTTTTACATACACCGGACTCCCTGGAGCCGGCATTGCTATCTGTACCTTATTTATATCATCCAGCGTTGTAAATTTCCCTGTTAAGCGCACAGAATTGCTCTCTTTATTTGTTTGAATTTTTCCGGCAGGTAAATCTAACCCCGAACGGTTGATGGCTTCTGCCAATTGGGTAATGGAAAGTTTGTACAACTTCAATTTTCCCTGGTCAACCTTCACCTGTATTTCTCTTTCCTCACCACCCAGAATAGTAATTTCTGCAACTCCTTTTAACTGCTGAATCTGTGGCAGGTATTCATCTTTCATTTGTTGATAAAATACAGTGGCCGGCAAATTACTGGTGGCACTGATGGACATAATCGGCAAATCATTAGGAGAAACTTTACTCATTACCGGGCTTAAAATATCCGCTGGTAAATCTTTACGGATATTGTCAATATACCGTTGAGCATCCTGCATACTCTTATCCAGATTGGTTCCGTATTTCAGGTTGGCGATAATCACAGATGCATTGGGTAAAGATTTAGTTACGAGGTAGTCAACTCCTTCAAGATTTGACAACGCATCTTCAATTTTCCGTGAAACAGAAGTCTCCACTTCATTGGGTTCTGCTCCCGGATAAACTGTTTTAATCACTACAACCGGTTGATTAAAATCGGGCATCAATTCATAACTTAAATTTTTATAGCCGATAACGCCCAGCAATGTCAATACACTGAAAACAACGATTATTAGCGAGGGGCGTTTGATTGATATTTCCGTAATGTTCATGATTCGCTGATTTTATTGTACGCTTACATTCGCACCGTTAAACAGATTAATAAATCCATTGGTAACAATTACATCGCCTTCATTTAATCCGCTTTCAATAATGGCTTTGTTTCCTGTTCGTTTTAAAATAGTGATGTTTTGTAAAACTGCTTTCCCGTTTTTAATAATATAAACCTGTGGCAGATCGGATGAACCAATGATTGCTTTTAGTGAGATTACAATAACTTCTTTTTCATTGGTTGTAGGCTGGTTTACTAATCCATACATACCTGCTTTAATGGGTAAGCCTGCCGGATTGGTGATAAGGATCTGTACCGGAAAATTATGTGCTGCATCACCCTTACTTCCAATCATAGTTACTTTTCCTGTAAATAGTTTTTCAGGCAGCACATCCACAGATACCTGCAGCGTATTGCCCGTTTTAAACTTTTGTACTTCTGATTCCGGAACATTTACAGTGAGCTTTAACCTGTTGATATCGGTAAGCTGTAATAAGGGTACACCCGGGCCAACTACCGTTCCTACTTCTACCAGTTTTAAGGTAACTACGCCGCTGAAAGGAGCTGTAATAGTAGCTTTCCTGATTTGTTCCTGCAATTGTTGCTTTTGCAATATGGCACTGCGTAATGCCAGTTCAGCTTTTTCTAATTGCACCCCTTGTATGGCATCTGCTTTTAGCAAAATCTGATATCGCTTTACATCCTGGCTGTATCCGTCAATCTGTACCTGACTAGATTGTACCTGTATTGCAAGTAATGATGCATCCAGGCAGGCAACAACAGCGCCGGCTGAAATGAAGTTACCTGCATCATAATTCAGGCGAAGGATTTTTCCGGGTATTTCTGCCATGATTTTTCCTTCCCTGAAAGGTTCAAATGTTCCGGTATACTGTATGGTGCCGGATAGCAGTTGTTGCCTTACCGTATCGGCAGTAACCAATATGGGTCGTTCTTTATCGTAAGTGTAAACCTTTTCCTGTGTTTCTTTTTTATTACTTCTCAGTTTAATGATTCCGATTGCAACAACAGCAAGAATTGGAATGATATAAAATAGTTTTTTCATTGTTATTTTATTAAAAGGTTACCTGTTAGTTTTTGTTGTTCCAATTGTGCTCTGCGTAAAGCAATCAGTGCAGCTATATAGTTTTGCTGTGCTTCTCTCACTGCATTATCGGCCAGTAAAACATCTGTAAGTGATGCCACTCCTTCTTTTTGTTGCAGCAATGTTTTTTTATAAATTGTTTGTGCAAAGTCAATCTGTTGTTGAATTGAATTTAGATTTTTCTGTGCATTGGATAATTGGTAAGTATTGTTCAACTTGTCTACATTGTTTTTAGCTTTCAGCATAGATGCTTTTTCAGTTGCCATTTCTATTTCAATTTCTTTGCCTTTTATTTTATGTTTAGTCGCATTGCCGCTATATAAAGGCATAATAACCTGCACCCCTGCATAACTTAAAGGAAAGAATTTTAAAAAATCGTTGGGACCGGTTTGGGCAAAGCCTGTTGTGCCATAAAAGCCGTTCAGGTTTATTACCGGGAGCTTTGATTTTAATATTGACTTATTTTCAGTTTGTAAAAAACGTATCTGCTTCTCCGCCAGTTTAACTTCTGTGAGCGGATGATAGGCCAATAGCGGGTAGTCATTTTTACCGGGATTTGACCCGATGCTAATAGTATCATCAGGCAATTTTCCTATCAGGAATTTCAATATGTTTATTACCTGATAGTATTGATTTTGTACTGTTTCTTTTTGTGTAAGTAGTTGTAAAAGCTGCAAATTAATTTTCTCCACATCGGTACCCTTTGCCATCTTCTGCTGATACAATAAATCCATAACCGCCATTAGCTTTTTGCTGTTAACAATGTTATTATCAATAAAAGATTGCTGGCTGATTAGAATTTGCGCATTGTAATAAATAGTTGAAACCTCCAGTGCAATATCTTCCTGTGATTTTATTTTCTGGAGACTAACAACTTCTTCTGCTGTCTCTATCGTTTTTATATTGGCCTGCAATACCGGGTTATACAATGGATAACTCAATTGGACATTGGCATTGATATTATGCGGAACACCAAACTGTGCTTGCTTGTAGGCGCCTGCAGGACCTCCAAATATGGCGGCAGGGAGTAACTGGTAGGGAAGATTGGTATAATACCTATAGTCAACGGCTGTATTTATTTTAGGAAGCAGGTTTGCTCTTGCCTCCGCTACTTTTTCTGTTGCCTGCATCAATTCAAACCCGGCTATTCTTACGTTGTAATTATTTTGAACGGCTGAGTCAATACATTGCTGCAAGCTCATTAACTGATTATATCCCTGCAATGACACAAGCGATAGTATTGATATGATTAACAGTTGTTTCATGATTCCATTATTAAAGTGAATACTCATAAACTTTTCCGGACAAAAAAATTATTTTATCAATACCAAATTACTGTCTTCATTAGCGGTAACCCAGTGTTTAACACTAGCCTCAATGTTCACATAATCGCCGGGCAACAATGCAACATTTGTTCCCCGTTCATTTTCAAAAACTACATGACCGGTTACACAAATCAATAATGCAGGTACCATTGTAACATGTTCTTTTAATAAGCTGCCATATTTAAGCTGTATGGATATTACTCCTTCTACTGCTGTAAATATTTTTTTAGTTTGCAGGGGCTTATCTTCTTTATGTAAATCTTTCAGGTTCATTCGAAATAGTTTTTAAATGTTAAGAGATATTGCTGCATTTCTTTCAGGCTTTGGGTACTTACATTTCCCTCCTTGAACTTTTCAAGATGTTCTTTAAGCGACAGCAAGTAATTATGTAATTGATTGTGCGACTGTCCCGTCATAGTACACTTGTAAAAAATAGTTTTGAACTCAAGTTCTAAAGGTTTGTATAATGTTGACAGTGCTGCTTTTCCGGCAATGCCATCCTGTACCAGCGCAAGCATATTGTTGATACCAGTAATGGTTTCAGGATTAGCCTTCCACTTTTTACCGCTATCTAACTCAACTGTGTTTTGTCCTTCTACATGCTGATGGTTGCTTCCAGTTGCTTCTTTATTCATTTCATTTGCTTCATGAGCTTTACGATTTGTCTCGTTATCTGTACTGCTGTTACAGGCAAGCAATAGAACAAGGGCAACGGGCAATAAATAAAATAATTTTTTTATCACTTGTTTAGTTTTAGTTTGATGATTAGAAAAAAGGATGTTATAGCAAATACTATTGTAAGGGTAATCCGAAACATCATAGCATTGATTGTTTTTGGCTCGTAAATACCTCCATTGCTGATGTGTACTTTTAAACCAATAAAAGGTGGCGTAAGCATTACCACAGCCAATCCTAATAACCAGGTTGACCATTTTTTTAATTTATTTAAGCCATATACAGCAATCAGGTATATGATGCTGCTGATAAAATTTGACCATACAATAAATGGAACATAATTGCCTTCCTTCTCCCTGATATCAAACAGGTCGAAGATTACTGCAATACTCAAGAATAATGTTAATAAGGCAAAGGCTGATAATGCCACTACGATTGCATATAAGATTATTTTTTTCATCACTTTTTAATTATATTTTTATTAAAGTCAGGATGCTTGTCATCAGATTATTTCCTTTCAATTTTACATCAAAGGTGAAATCTGCCATACGCCATTGCAGCATGTGTAATCTAAAACTGCCCATAACGAAATGAACCATGTCATCTACAGATAAAGTATTTTTAAAGACACCTTCTTCCTGACCCTTTTTAATAATCCGTAAAAGGTATTTTCTTTTAACGGCCATTATCTGCATAATGGCATCATTAATAACTTTGCTTTCTTCCAGCAATCCATCGGAGAAAATAGCCACTAAAAAATGAGGATTATTTTTAAAAAATCCGAACTGGTTGTTAAACACTTCTTTCAGTTGAAATTCAGGCTCATCAATATTCAACAGACAGTCTTTTAAACGCTTGTCCATGTCGGCAGCTAAATATTGAAGCATGGTTACCATAATTTCCTCCTTGCCGGTAAAGTGCCGGTAAAGTGCTGATTCTGCAAAGCCCATTTTTGCAGCCAGCTTTTTCGTTGTGAGCCCTGCAATACCTGATTCAGTAAGGATTTCACCGGCGGCTGTGATTATTTCTAGTTGTCGATCCGTAATTTTCATAATAGGAGAGCAAACTGTTAGTGAATATTCACTAACAAATATTGCTAAAACTGTTTTACCGGAACGTGACTTTTGTTACATAGATAGATGATTTATGTCATCCATTTATTCTATCATAAAAAATAACTGGCAGTAGGCTTCTTTTGTCTGCTTTACGGGAAACAGCACCGAGCAAAACATTATGGATTAACGACAAGGATTATAGAAGCAAATTTGAGGAAATATCAGCTATCAATTTTGGAGACAAAAAACTGTACCATCCACAATGTACAATTTAAGATAAAATAGTTTTCAATAAAAGGTAATTTGAAAAGGCTGAATTATAAAGTCAGTTTTTAACGCTGTTCATTAGGCTGTCCAATTCGAGATCTAGTTCCAGTGATGCCAGGTAATAATTTTTTTCTTACTTCAAATCCTATAGTCCGGTTTTTTCCGGCCAAAAGTGCAGCGGAAGCAGGAATACGTGTAATAAGTAATTTACCTTTCTGCCCGGCGAAAATTGCCCAAGCCACAAATACCATTTGGCTTAAAAATAAGCCGATACACGAGAAACTACATACTTTGATATCAATTAAAGGAGCTTTCTTCTCTGGCTAAATTGAAGTGCAATGAAGATATATTCGTTTGAATGACGAATCAAAAAAATAGCTTTAGCAAATCAATGATATTAGTGCCTATGAAACTACCCGTTGTATTAAGCCTCCGTTTTTATTGTAGTCAGCAATTTTTCTTCAATAATTTTTTTAAAGGCATATTTGGGAAGATCACCCGGCTGCATCATTGGTTCACCATCTGCACCAATAAAAAAAATGTTGGGAATGCTTTGAATACGAAACACCGATGACAGTTCCTGCTCCACATCTGTATTTACTTTGTAAATAACCAACCGGCCTTTATAATTAATGGACAGTTCTTCCAGTATCGGCGCTACCGTTTTACAAGGACCACACCAATCTGCATAAAAATCAATAATTGCAGGAAGGCTTCCATGGTAATTCCATTCTTGTTCGGTATCATAATCAAAGAGATTGTCTTTAAAATCTGCTGTAGTTAATTATAGTGTTGCCATCACTAAAATTTTCTTTTACATAAAGGTAAAAACGAAGCCGACTTAATTGAGTAACTTTTGTTACGATTTATTAAGCTGCAAAAAAGTAATTTTATCTTCTTTACTTTGTTTTCACCAACATAATATTATTTACAAATGAAAAAAATTACTTTTTTTACGCTGCTCATTTTTATGATGGTGGCCTGCAATAACTCTGCCACAGACAAAAACAAACAGGAAGCGAATGAAAAAGCAGCATACCTTAAAAAGGGCGATAGTATTGTAAAAATAACTTTTGATACGCTGCGTAATGTGTTGCTTAAAACGATTGCAGAAAAAGGACACGCCGATGCTTTAAAGTTTTGCAGTGTGCAGGCCTTACCCATCACGGCCCTGTATGCGTCCGAGAAAATTACTGTGAGCCGGGTATCTGACAAAAACCGCAACCCCGGTAATGCACTACAGGCAATGGATATAGCAGTATGGCAAGACTATCTTGCTCTGGCTGCAAAAAAAGATTCGCTGAAATCTGTAGTAATATACGCCAACAGCTACGTGAATTATTACAAACCCATTTTAATGCAGCCGACATGCTTAAGTTGTCATGGCACGATCGAAAAAGATATTGCAAAAGATTTGCAACCTGTTATTGATTCCTTATATCCGGCAGATAAAGCAAAAGGCTACAAAGCCGGAGAAATAAGAGGAATGTGGCACATCGTATTTACAAAACAAACGACGGCTGAAAACTAGTGTTATGGTAAGCTTAAATAATATTGACAGCAGACATCTTTACAAGTGCTACTGCAAAAATATGTTTGGAGGATAAATCGGTGACAGACTTTATCCATTCGAACCAGGAAAGGAATATGACGGATTTGTAAGGGTGCATTTAAAATTGTCGGAAGGGTTGCCAACCTTGTGCAGATTCTTTTTTGCTAAAATCACTTTAAAAAAGGTTGGCAACCCTCTATTGAGCTGCGACAATTTTAAATACGCCCGATTTGTAGCCAAAAGAAAATTTGAGTAACTTTCAATTATGAAAACATCATTAGAAAAAAAAATAGAGCAGCTTAACAAAAGTAAAGTTCCAATTGTAGCTATTGATTCATCTTTGAATAAATATCAGGAAAGCGTATTGTTTCCTAAAAAATTATCTCCGGCAGAAGAAAAACTTAGCGGATTAAAATTACCGGCAATTAAAAAGCACTCCAGTTAGTTGAGTTAGTCAAGTGGGTATCCACCGCTCCTCACCAAAAGATTCTCCATACCCCAAACAAAGTGTAGGCGTAGCTGTGAAGGAATCGATTCAACAGATCGGATCAAAAGGCAAGCAAAAACCATCGTAACCCACACCTCAATCAAATCTTTATTCATCCAAAATTTTTATCATTTTCAATTTTCAATATCTATCTCGGTGTGGTTTTCACCGCATACACTACAAAAAAAAGAGTCCCGTTGAAACCCAAATTTGGAAAAATACCTTAGTTAGCTTAAAACCAAACTACAATTTTAATAGCGCCAACCAGTGGCTGGAAAGTTGTAAAGTAGTGATACATACTCCACCCCATTTTGTCACTTTCACTTGTGTTGAATAGACATCTTTATTTGAAGTACCCAATACCTTTAAAATTGTATATCAGCATTAAATGATTTTATGAAATACAATTGATCACTCACTACACACCTCCGCATAATCCGGAATTATAAATTTAAGATAGAAAGCCTAAAGGAAATAATTTATTCAACGTCGGTTTTTCGCAGAAAGAGTATGATAATTTAAAGATCTACTTGCGAAAACCCCGCCAAGACATAGTCGATGTGTAAACCGCAGTTGGGCACATTGGATTTACAATAGCGTGTAATCTTTCCAGGCGTTATTATTTTTTAGTTATAATCATTTCGTTTCAAAAATTAATACACTTGCCTGTATAATTGTAAAATATCGGATTTTCTAAATCTCTTTGCAACCCGCTGAATTTTTCTACACCGGTGCAGTGGCAGGTCCCGAGGATGGTATCAGGCATTTTTTGAAAGTATTTTACCAGGAAATTATATTGATCGGGAGAGCAATGCCTTAAATGAAAACCACCGGTAACAGTTGTTACCGAAAGCTTAAAAATATCATTGGCAGTACTGCAAATATTACTGATGCCGTTGTGTGAACACGCTGTTAGTATATTCAATTTATTTTCAAATAATATCGCAACAAACAATTCGTCCTGCAAGTCATCGGGTACCAAACCATTATCAGTCATCTTTTTCAATCCTTCAAAATGTGTATCCAGTGGATAATGAATGGTGATATCGGGAATGATAAAAACGCCCGGAGCGAGCGCTGTAATTTTATCAATAAAAATGGTTCTTTCTTTCAACAGATCTTCTTGCCAGACGGTGCCAATAAATTTTCCGGCATCATTGTATTTACCTTCGAATACTTCCTTTTTACAGATAATTGTTGCTTTCTTATTTGCTTTTAAAAACGGATATAGGCCACCAGTATGGTCATAGTGGCCGTGAGACAAGATGAGGTAATCAACTTCACTGATGTCGATATTAAGTACACGGGCATTCTGTAAAAAACTATCTGTTTGCCCTGTATCGAAAAGAATTTTCTTTGTGCCGGTATCTATTAAAATGGATAACCCATGCTCGGCAAGTAAAGACTTTTGTTCAACATGATTTTCTATCAACGTAGTCAATTGCATTTATCTGGTTTTATGTTTATCACGCCTGCTGTAAAACGTTGCTTGCTCAATTTAGTGCATCACTTATTGATTCATCAAGGTGGCAGGGGTTCTATTCTTCAGCCCCTTTGCTTGTATCTTTTGTAAAATAAATTCTGGTGCCATGCATGGCTGCCTCGTTGCAGAATTTATAAAAGCAAGCGTAACCTCTGCTTTGTTTACCAGTGTGCCAGCCTCATTAAAAAGTTTATACCGGAAAATTATTTTAGCCCCACTTATTTTAAATAAAGTAGTTTCAATAGTTAACAGTTCATCATAATAACCCGGTTTAATAAACTTTAAATCCATCCTTGTAACGGGTAGCATAAAACCTTTTTCTTCCACAGCCTTGTAGGGTATGCCCAACTGTTCAAACAATTCCCAGCGTGCAGTCTCGTAGTACTTCACATAATTGTTGTGGTGTACATAACCCATCTGGTCTGTATCACTGTAGGTAACTTTTATGGTTGAAATGTAAGTGATCATATTGTATATTAATGGCTGCACTGGTGTTCTTCACCCTGTTCATGATGATGATGACAACCTTCGCCGTTATCAATTATTTTTCCGGCTACATAATCTTCTGCAAGTTTTACCACTTCGCCTGTGCATCCACGGTAAACCCTAATGCCCACACTGTTCAAGCGGTTGTAAGCACCCGCCCCCATATTGCCTGCCAGCAATACTTTTACGCCCTGCTGCTGCAATATTTCAGCAATATTTGATTTGCACCCGCAGCCTTCCGTAGATGGTAAAATTTCTGTGTTAACAATTTTGCCCATTTCGTTAATTAAAAAAATGGTGTAGGCATCGCAATGGCCAAAATGGTCATTTACAATATTTTCTTTTGTAGGAATTGCAATTTTCATCTTATTTATTTTTATTTGATAACACAGTGTGCGGTATTTTTAAAACCAAACAACTGTATTTAAAACAATCCTGGATAGATAAAACAAGTTCCTTACTTAATGCATATTTTTTTAAACTATGTAATGATTACCACAGTGCTACCATTGTTTACATTCAGGCTTCAAACAACTTAGCTATACAAAAGGCCGCCACTACAGCCATTACACCGATCTGCATTACCTGCAAGGCTCCCCTCCAGGGATTGATGCCGGTCCATTTTGGGTTTGCCAAAACCATTTTTCATTGATCTAAACTGTTTGCATCATTCTCTTTGAAAAGAATAATAATAACTTTTGAAAACAAAGGTTGCAGCTATTAAGATGCCAGTGAGTGTCAAAAGCCTGAGTTGTGTTTTTTGTAAAAAGAAAATCAGTATAAATGTGATGAACACCAGGAAAAGATAGTTTTCCATATTCAATCCGCTGCCATATAGGAAGGACGTGCATAAAAACATGGTAGATACTGTTGTAAGGTAAAGCAGGATGATACCTGTTATGGGTAGATTGCCATGGTTGTTAACCAGCATAAATGCCAGCTCCGGCAAGAGGAAGATGCTATAGGTAAAGCAATACATGACTGCAACTTTATACCATGCTACCGGCAGGTTTCGGCTAAACTGCAATTGTGTTTCTAAAAAACTAACCAGATAAAAAACAAGTGTTGCATGGGCTACAAAAACCAACAGGTAAAAAATGCCAAACAGGTCTTCATCAAAATGATCGCCATTTATTACAAATGAAATTGACAGCATCAGAATGGAAAATACCTTCACCATTGCGAAGGCCATTTTCTTTGCATTTAAAACATACCCGAATAAAAATCCATTGTAGCCAAAGTTTATTTTGAAAGCTGAATTGACCGCAGTAGTAATTTTTTCGATGGTAGTAATGGAGGTGTTGTTATTGATGGTATAGTAGAGCATCCAAGCCGTCATTGCAATCATTAAAACTTGATAACCGGCAACCAACACTGCATTGCCAAACATAGATTGTTGGATAGCCAGATAAATAATAAAAAGGGAATAGATGAGTGCCGGCATATAGACCAACGCACCTGCATACAGGTAAAGCTTCCATTGTTTAGATGCAGGTAAAGTGCCCAGGTAATAAATAAAGCTACTATCCTGCGCCTTAATAGCTGTAGTAAAAAACAGGATGCACTTGATATTGTAGCATAGCCAGGCAAACAATACAACCGCCATAAATACCGGCGAAGTGAGCATGGCTTTTATGAGCGATACATGATAGGAAATTAGCTGGCCACCATTTACCATTCCGAAAAAAAAGAAGAAAACAAAAAATAGAAAACCGGCATTGATGATGTAAAACTGCTTCACCCATACTTTTAGTAAAATGCTGGCAATTGTTTTCATATCGTTTCCGGCTGAAGCGTTTTTTCCTGTAGCAATAAGTTGGTAGTACAGCTAACCAGTTCGTTGTTAAATAATTGATGAGAAGTTATGATAAAAGATACGCCCTGCTGGTGGTACTGTCTGATGGCAGATTGTAAAATTTCTACTGCTGCAACATCCAATGCAATCAAAGGTTCATCTAATAAAATAAGGGTAGGGGAGCCAATGAACGCCAGTACCAATGATAACTTTTTAAGCATCCCACTGGAATAAGTGGATGTTTTTTTGCGCATGAATTTTTCTACACCCAGGTTGTTTAATAGTGAGTCGGGGAAATTGCCTTTTTTGGTTGAGCGGTAAAAATCAATCAAATCTTTACCACTTAAAAAAACGGGGTACTGTGGTTCGGCTTCTGCATAATTCACTTGTTTCAAATAGGCCATCCTGTTGTGTTTAATATCAAGGCCATCAACAACTATGTTGCCATCAAAAGGGATTAATCCGGCAATTGATTTCAACAAAGATGTTTTGCCGGTACCATTGGCTCCTTTAACCCAATAAATACCTTTTTCAATGTTACAATCATGTATGGATAAAACAGGCTCATCGCTGTTGCCATATTTTTTTTCAAAATTTTTAATGCTCAGCATACGTTGATTGATGTTTACATTTTAGCTTCAAACAACTTGGCTACGCCAAAGGCCGCTGCTGCAGCCATTGCACCAATCAGCATTACCTGCAAGGCGCCCTTCCAGGGATTGATGCCGGTCATTTTGCTTTTGAAAAATCCAAATATAAAAAGGCAAATCAAAGTAGCTACCACAGAAACCTCCAGGGCTTCTACAGAATTTGCAATGAAAAAATACGGACTCAGCGGGATGATTCCACCAGCAATATACGATAGTCCGATATTGAGGGCGCTCTTGCTTGCTCTTTTGGGATCAGGCTTTTCAAGTCCCAATTCATACTTCATCATAAAATGAACCCAGCGATTTTTATCTTTTGAAATTTCTTCGGTGGCAAGTTCCTGCAACTTTTCGCTTAAACCTATATTCGCAAAATACTCTTTTGTTTCTTTGATCTCAACTTCACGCAGGTTTTCCACTTCATCATATTCTCTTTTTATTTCGCTGTCGTAATGATCCTGTTCTGTTTTGCCAGACAAATATCCACCCAGGCCCATGGCAATACTGCCTGCGCAAATTTCCGCAATACCTGCTATTACAATGATATTACTACTTGAAACAGCGCCGCTTAAACCCGCTGCCAAAGCAAATGGAACGGTGAGTCCATCACTCATACCAATTACAATATCTCTTAAAAAATCAGTGCTTTCTAAGTGCGATTCTACGTGGTCGTGATGAAGGTGGGTATCCATAAAAATATTTATGAAACGAAGATAATATTATGTAAATAAATCAGCCGGCATTTGTTGGGTTCCGGCTGATAATTGTACTTTAAAATTTACGTGTTGCAAGACTCTTGCGTCCTTCGTTTATTTCTGCAATTAGAAAAAAATGATAGCTCGATCGTTGAATGGTAATGCTATATCTATCGGATGGTCATCCTTCACTATTCATAATTCCTACCTAACCTAATGCTATGTTGAATAACAGCGTTTACAGTGTTGCCAAACTTTTTGCAATGATGCCAACGCACTCCAATACCTGTTCTTTGCTGATTGACAAAGGTGGTGCAAAACGAATTTTATCGCCATGCGTTGGTTTTGCCAATAATCCGTTTTCTTTTAAGGTGAGGCACAAATCCCAGGCTGCTTCCAGGTTGGCGTGTTTGATTACAATTGCATTCAATAATCCTTTACCTCTTACTAAGTCAACAAACGGCGAATTCAGTTTGCGTATTTCGCTGCGCAATAATTGGCCCATTGTTGTTGCATTTTCTTCCATCCTTTCATCCTTTAAAACCTGCAATGCTACCATGGCAACGGCACAAGCCAGCGGATTACCTCCATAAGTACTCCCATGCTCACCGGGCTTTATGGTCATCATAATTTCATCATCTGCAAGCACTGCACTTACCGGCAATACACCGCCACTTAAGGCCTTGCCCAATATCAAAATATCCGGTCGCACATTTTCATGATCGCAGGCCAGCATTTTACCGGTACGGGCAAGCCCTGTTTGTATTTCATCTGCAATCATCAGCACATTATATTGGGTGCAGAGGTTTCTTACTTCGGTTAAATATCCTTCGTCCGGGACTACTACTCCTGCTTCTCCCTGTATAGGTTCAAACATAAAGGCAGCTACATTTTTATCCTGAAAGGCAGTTTCCAAAGCAATAAGATCATTGTAAGGAATGATTTCAAAACCAGGCATAAATGGTCCAAACTGGTCATAGCTACTGGAATCGGTGGAGGAGGAGATGGCTGCCAATGTTCTGCCCCAAAAATTACCGGCCACAAAAATTATTTTTGCCTCATTATCCGGAATGCCTTTTACTTTGTAGCCCCATCTGCGTGCAAGTTTAATGGCTGTCTCGCCGCCTTCCACGCCTGTATTCATCGGCAACACTTTGTCGTATCCAAAATAATTGGTGATATATTTTTCATATTCTCCCAGCAAATTGCTGTGAAATGCCCTGCTTGTTAGGGTTAGTTTTTGCGCCTGCTCAGTGAGGGCTGCAATAATCTTAGGATGACAATGCCCTTGATTCACTGCAGAATAGCCACTTAAAAAATCGTAGTAGCGTTTGCCATCCACATCCCAAACAAAAACACCTTCACCTCGTTCAAGCACTACCGGTAAAGGATGGTAGTTGTGAGCTCCGTATTTTTCTTCGAGATCGATGTATTGCTGTGTGTTATCGGATAAAGCGATGGTAGTATGCATAATAGTATTGTTGAATGGTGCTGATGATAAAATGTTAGTTGGTTGAAAGGTGATTACCTGTCAAAAAAATCGCTGAAGAGAAAATGGATGACGAGGCTTTGCTTGAGTAGAAGCGGGCCTGGTGAATGGAACTTAGTGGTTCAGCAAATCGAGGTTGCTGCTTAGGAAATGCGGTATGTTTGTAGATAGATTAATATCGCTAAATTTTGTGCAATATACAGAAATCATTTTAAAATCAGGAAGGAATGGGAGTATTTTAAATACGCTGTTTAGAAGGAGCCTTGGTTTGATTTGCAAATGGGAATTTAATTTTCAATTACCGTATAATGTGAGAAAGGATCAAACAGATTCAGCTCTTTGAATAAAGCCCTAAATAAACCACCTCTAGCTAAACCATATAGTTTACATCTTTTTAAAAAGATGTAAACTATATTTCTTTTATTCATCGCCTTCTATTGCTCCCGGAAACTCGTAGTAATAGTGTGACATTTCGTTGTGGATTTTTATGAACAGTTCTTTGTTGCCAAACCATTCTACCAATTCATCACGCAGCAATTTAGTTGGTTTGTCGCTAATAATACTGTGGTAAGACGACCAGAGAGAGGAAGTGAATTCTTTTACCAATTTATGTTTTTGTGCATTGGCATGAACGTAAACGAGGGCATGGGTAAAATGACTGTCTTTCAATATTTCTACCCGATTAAACGTTCGGTAAAACAAATTTCCAGTTCTCTTGAACATCAAATTAAAAGCCATTGCATAGGAAATGAAAAACCTTTTAAAACTCATTTCAACCAAAGTGTTGATATCCTTATCTCATAAGAAATGTTGTTCTGATTTGGTTCGTTTTTCAATTGGTAGTTCTGTAAGAAACGAGGTGATTGCGACTTCGGGCTTAATTTGTATTATAAAATGAAAGTGGTTGGGCAACAAGTTGCAGGCATAGGTTACAACGAATGGCGAAATGTACTGGATGTATTGCCTGAGAAAAAAGTAGTAATTTTCGCCCTTGCGAAAAAGTAATTCCCTGTTATTGGTTTTATTGTAAATGTGGTAAACCTTATCAAACTCAAAAACAGCAGTATTTTTTTTGTTGACAGGCATCCTTAAAGAAAAAATTTTTTTATTATATAATTATATAAATACTACAAATCAAATTTTATCCCCTGTGCCAATGGCAGTTTATCTGTATAATTGATGGTGTTCGTTTGCCTGCGCATGTAAACTTTCCAGGCATCGCTGCCACTTTCTCTGCCGCCGCCAGTTTCTTTTTCACCACCAAATGCGCCGCCTATTTCTGCACCGGAAGTACCGATGTTTACATTGGCAATACCACAATCGCTGCCCGCCTGTGATAAAAACTGTTCTGCTTCCCGCAGATTATTCGTCATGATAGCAGAAGATAAACCTTGTGGCACACCATTTTGTAACGCAATGGCTTCGTCCAGCGTTTTGTATTTCATGATGTATAAAATAGGCGCAAAAGTTTCGTGCTGCACAATGGCAAAACTGTTTTTCGCCTCTGCAATGCAGGGTTTTACATAACAGCCACTTTCATAGCCCTTGCCTTTTAATACACCACCTTCCACAATAAAATTACCTCCTTCGGCTTTGCATTTTTCTATAGCATCCAGGTACATACCTACCGCATCGGTATCAATCAATGGACCTACATGATTTTTTTCATTCAGGGGATCGCCAATTTTTAATTGCTGGTAAGCATTCACCAGTTTCTCCTTGAATCTATTGTACACCTTTTCGTGAATGATCAACCTGCGGGTAGATGTACAACGTTGACCAGCCGTACCAACTGCTCCAAATGCTGCACCAATCAATGCCATATCAAGATCTGCATTGGGCGTAATGATGATGGCATTGTTGCCACCCAACTCAAGTAAACTTTTACCTAAGCGTTGGGCCACTGCGCCAGCCAATGCCTTCCCCATCCGGGTACTGCCGGTTGCAGATACCAATGGTATCCGTGTATCCGCACTCATCCATTCACCCACTTCACGACCGCCGGTAATCAAATTATTTACACCTTCGGGAACATTGTTCTTTTTAAAAACCTTCGCTGTTATTTGCTGACAGGCAATGCCACAAAGCGGAGCCTTTTCGCTGGGCTTCCAAACACATACATCGCCACAAACCCATGCCAACATAGTATTCCAGCTCCATACGGCCACGGGGAAATTAAAGGCGGAAATAATGCCTACGATTCCCAAAGGATGGTATTGTTCATACATTCTGTGTCCAGGTCTTTCACTGTGCATGGTTAGTCCGTGCAACTGGCGTGATAAGCCTACCGCAAAATCACAGATGTCAATCATCTCTTGTACTTCGCCCAAGCCTTCCTGTAAACTCTTGCCCATTTCGTAACTTACGAGCGTGCCAAGCGCTTGTTTACTGGCTCTTAATTCTTCGCCGATTTGTCGCACAATATCACCTCTTTTTGGTGCTGGCCAGCTACGCCATTCTATAAAAGCTTCCTGTGCTTTTGCGATCACGGTATCGTAAGTAACTTTATCGCACGATTTTACTGTTGCTATCAACTTGCCGTCTACGGGAGAGTAAGAACCAATGTTGGAACCTTTTGAAGATATCCATTTTGTACCGGTGGATACGCCCTTATTTTTTGCCTGTATCTGCAGGTTTGAAAGAAAATTCATAAAAATAATTTTAGGTGCAAGTTACGAATTGATACTGCCAATCAAATTCGCATAAAAATGTTATTTTAATTAAAATGGTAAAATAAAAAGGCATAGCTATTGATTAGAGCGTTACCGATAAACCACCGGTTGTCCACCTGCGTGGCATTTTGCTTCCCAACAAATCGCTGTACTCAATGTCGGTGATGTTATTGGTTGTTATAAATAGTTTTACGCGATTGGCAATGGTATAGCCAAGTCTTGCATTCAATAAGAAATAATTTTTAGAAATCACCGCATTGATGGCTGTAACCTCCATTGGCGCCCTTTCCTTATAAATCATACTCACGGAAATACTAATGTTCTTAAAACTATAAACAGAAGTAAGCTGTAGCAGTGTTTTGGCATGCGAAATAATATAGAAAGAAGGAAGCGAATCACTGCTTGCAGATTTTAGAAACGTTATCCCAGCATTAATCAAAAGGTTCCGGCTTTTTGTAAACGACTTTTTATAGGTAAGTTCCATTTCTACTCCACGTGTTTGAACCGCTTTTATATTTTTTGCCAGTGCATAAATTCCGCCCGGTACCAGGTTCTCTTTACGTGGCATAGCAGAGTAGGGGGTGGTTACAAAGTCGATAACATCATTTTGATCGCGGTAAAAAACACTTGCCGATGCTTTAAAATTTTTACCTGCAAATACATCCAACCCTGTTTCGTAACTCCATGAGTTTTCGGTAAGCAAATCTGGGTTTCCAATGCTGCCACCTGTTACGATGGTTTTATTATAATTGTTGTACCGCTCGGTGAAATCGGCGCTACGTATCGCCCGGCCTGCATTTGCACGAAACGTAATCTTTTTCAGGTTATAAGAGGTATTCAATTGTGGCAAAATTGCTAATCCATAGTTTTCATCCCAATCGAGCCGTAAACCGGGGGATATGCGGAATTTATTTTTGTTGTATAAAACCGAACCAAAAATGGCTCCATGGTGTGTGGCATGATTGCCACGGTCATTGGAAGCTATTGCCCTTCTATCTATTTGGGAACCCATGCTAATGTTGACCTGGTCATTTATTTTTTGTGAACGAAGATACTGGGCGATCAAGTGCTTTGATCTATTTTCATTGGCAATAGACGAAGCATTGTATAAGTAATAATCGCTCGTTTCCTTGTACATGATATCAAACTGCTGTGTGTATTGTTCAGATTGTTTTTTTAATTGTATTTGGTTCCACCAGGTATTTACTTTTTCTGTAGCAGTATCACTTTTAAAACGGGTATAAAAATTTTGTGCAGCAAAATCCCTACTGTCAATGCTGGATCTAACCGATAACTGCCAGTCGTTTTTTAAAGCAAAAGCAATAGAGCCACCAAGGGTATGATTGTACAAATAGCCCCTGTTATTGTCTCTTAATAATTGTCCCGTTGTATTGTTACTTAATAACCCTACAGCAGCATTTACTTTAGGACCAGTCGTTCTAAATCCTGCATCTGCATTTACAAATCGATATTCTCCCACTGCCATTCCGATACTGGCATTTTTCTTTTTTTCTATGCTGTATTGACTAAAAGTTTTGGTGATAATATTGATGACACCGCCAACTGCTTCAGCACCATAAATAGCAGCAGCAGGGCCTCGCAGCACTTCGATGCGCTCAATTTCGTAAGGCGCTACGGGGATGTAGGATGAAAAGTGTCCTGTTATTGGATCGTTTAACTTAATGCCATCCAGCAAAACCAATACTTGCTGAAAGGTACCTCCACGCATCACGATATCACTTTGTGCCCCCATTGGTCCTCTCGACTGGATCTCTACACCCGGCACATACTTTAACAACTCATCAATAGAGTTAACAGGCAACTGTTGAAACATTTTGCCATCAACTACTGTGATGCTTCTGCCAGTTTCACTTATCTTTTGCGGTTGCCGGGTTGTTGTTATGGTAACCGGATCAAGGTCTACCGAATTTTGGGCGTAAACATTGCAGCTTACTAAAAGGGCAAAACCCGATAAAATTTGTTTCATACTTTTTTATAAAGATGCAAAAATAAGGAACCTTGATTTTAAAAATTTCAAGCATTTAAATTGGGCGTATTTAAAATTGTCGAAGCTCGGTACAGGGTTGCCAACCTTTTTTAAGTGGTTTTTAGTAGAAAAGAACCTGAACAGAGTCGGCAACCCTTCCGACAATTTTAAATGTACCCTTTAAATTACGTTTTAAAAAAACGATTGTATAGGCTGTCAGCAATAGCGTTGTCTTTCTTATTTTTATTTACAACTATTTAAGTTTGATTTTTTATGGAGTGCTTAATATTGGATAACATCAAATAATTACTTAGGGCATGCGCCTTCTCTTTTATCAGGGATGATAATTGCGTTATTATAAAGTACAAGGGGAGACATTCCTGCGTTTTTAGTATGCGCCAAATCCGATATATCTTATGATTAGATGTAAAAGTGTGCCTTTCAAAAACTTCCATTACCTATCTACTACAAATTCAAAACACACTAACTTATTTTGTGCTTTGCAGCATCAATACTGTTCCTGTTCGTTCGGAAAATCCTTGCTTTTTACGTCGCCAATATATTGCTTGATAGCTCCGGTTATCTGTTCATCCAGGTTTAAATAACGTCTTAAAAAACGTGGCTTAAAATCAGTGTTGATGCCCAGCATATCATGCATTACCAAAACCTGTCCGTCACAGGCACCGCCTGCTCCAATACCAATGGTGGGTATGTGCAGGCTATCAGTTACTTCTTTGGCAAGTGCAGCGGGTATTTTTTCCAACACAATTGCAAAACATCCTGCCTCCTGTAACAATAAAGCATCCTTTCTTAATTTATCGGCTTCGGCATCTTCAGTTGCCCTTACTACATAGGTGCCAAATTTATTGATGGATTGTGGTGTAAGACCGAGATGTCCCATAACCGGAATCCCAGCGCTAACTATTTTTTTTACGGAATCAATCACTTCTTCACCACCTTCAAGCTTTACAGTATTACCACCACTTTCCTTCATAATTTTTATGGACGAAGCCAGAGCGATATCTGAATTAGATTGGTAATATCCAAATGGGATATCCACTACTATCAGGCTTCTTTCTCTGGCACGCACTACACTTTGCGCATGATAGATCATTTGGTCCAATGTAATAGGAAGGGTAGTGGCATGTCCGGCCATTACATTACTGGCACTATCGCCCACTAAAATAATATCAATACCTGCTGCATCAAATAATTTCGCAAAAGAAAAATCATAAGCCGTAATCATAGAAATTTTTTCTCCTGATGCCTTCATTTTTTGCAACGTATTTGTAGTTACTTTTTTATATTCTGTTTCTATTAAAGCCATTCAATCTATTTTTAAATTTAATGTGAATACCGTTTCATCTTTTTTTAAGCACAACAAATATATCAATCTTATTCTTAGAGCATTTAGGTTTTTGAAGTCTTTCAGCGCTATGGCGTGTTGAAGCCCACTTAGCGGACGAGCACCACGGTGCCTTTTCTTACGAAAATGCCACCCGTAGGGCATTCCATTTCGGTGAAGTAGGTGTACGCACCTGCTGGCAAAGGTTCTCCTTTAAAGGTACCATCCCAACCGTTTGTATTATTACTGGCTATATAATTGTTGCGCTCATACACCGGTTTGCCCCAACGGTTGAATATAATCATATGCCTTACAATAGAGATGCCTTTTATGTTAAAGCGATCATTGTTGCCATCATTGTTAGGAGAAAAGGCTGAAGGAATGTATACCCTGCTTTCCACACATTGTAATTTTAATGTCACCCGTGCTGTATCTGCACAACCGACATCATTTTTTACTACTAATTGATAAGATAAACCTGCCAATGGTGTGCTTATTGGTGATGGACAATTGGTACAACTAAGATAATCTGCCGGCGACCAAGTCCATTGCACCACATCGGTACTGTTCGTACCTGACAATTGTACAGGATTGCCTAATAAAACTTCTGGTATCGGTGAAATCGTTACAGTAGGCAACGGCAGCACTAGTACAAAAATTCTGGCGGTATCTGAAAAACATTGATAGCGATCACTTCCGGTTACTGTAAACGTAGTATTTGTCAATGGCGTGGCAAACGGGTTTGGAATACTTATATTACTGAGCGGACTTGTGTTGAAGATCCATTTGTAAATGTCTGTGCCAGATGATCTCAATTGAAAGGACTTGCCAAAACAAATGGCCGTATCCGCAGATAGTAATATTTTATTTTTTTGAACTACGGTCACCTGAATGCTATCCTTGCTGGTGCACCCAATATCGTCGTTTACCGTTACATAATATCTGATAGTACTATCCGGATTTGCACCAGGCGCAGCTACCAGCGAATTGCTTAACCCTTTTGAGGGTGTCCATGCATAAGTAGCTCCTCCACTTGCGGTGATGGTAACAGACTTGCCTCTGCAAATGATTGGTGCGGCAGGACTAAGTGCTACAACAGGGTTACTTCTAATAATGATCACTTCATTTAAAGAAGAAAAAGTATTGCAGCCATTTGTATCAGTTAATAACAGCGAAGGAGCATAAGAACCGGGTAGGTTATATTGATGCGCTACCATAGTATCTTTGGTGTTGAGTAAACTGCCATCACCAAAATCCCAGGTGAATGAAGTTGCATTTTTTATAGTAACGCTTAATGTTGAAATGAGACCAATACAACCCAGTTTTTTATCAACTTTTAAAGATGCAGTTGGTTGTTTTATCTCAATAGAATCAAGGTAGATACCAGTTAAACCTCCGGCACCATACACAAAAAGTTTTATGAAATATTTTCCGGGTTTTTCATACACATGCGCCGGGTAATTGATATTATCTGCAGTAACACCATCGCCAAAATCCCACTTTACACTGGTGTAGTTGATTGAATTGTTGCTAAACCTCGCCAATATTGGCGGGCAACTATTTGCTGTGAGAAATGAAGTGTTTATTGCAAACGCCGGATTGAAATTGTTGACGATAATCTGTTGCGAGGTAGTATCGGTGCAATTGGTAACCGGGTTTTTAGCAATCAGGATCACATTGTATGTACCAGATAATGTATAGGCATGTGTAGGATTGTAATCGGTTGACGAAGTGCCATCTCCAAACTGCCAGGTGTATTGTGTGTTGTAGCTATTGTAGTTATTTGTATAGTTATAAAAAGAAACAGGTAAGGTTATAAAGGTACTGTTGCCTGAAGGATTGAAAGCAGCGTTTGGACCATTTACATTGACGGAACGGGATTGTGAACTTGCATTGGAATTGGAGGAACATCCGCTGGAATCGGTAATGGTGAGACTAACATAATATTGACCGGGACTGTTATAACGATGACTTACTGTACCGCTTTGGTTCAATGTTTGAGAATTGCCATCACCAAAGTTCCATTGCCAGCTTAAAATTTTTGAATTAGATTTAGAAGTATCCTTTAAACTTACCGGTGATTTAAAACAAATCTTATCAGTAATGATTTGAATTCCTGCTTCAGAACCTTTCACTTTTAGCGGAACAAAATTGGTGGTATCAAAACAGTTGAAATAAAGCGACTTTGTAATCATTCTGATATCAGATTTCGCTTTGTCAAAATTTGAAATGGTTCCAAGGTATTCAGTGCTCCATAGATAATAATACGAATCGTCTCTTACCGTACCGTTAAACGCCGTATTATCACCATAATAATAGTTAAATGAAAAGTTGTTCGTAATCAGATCCACCATTGGATTGCGCTCGTAATTGGTTGTTCGAACAGTTACAATATCGCCGGTACAAACTTCAGTTTTGTCAAGCTTCAACACCGGTGATTGCTTTAGGTGAACAGCAGTGTATGTTGAATCGCCTACTGAACATGCTCCATTAACGGCCGTAAGTTTTACCGGATATTGTTTGCTTTGTGTGTACAGGTGTTGTACGGTTTTTTGCGTACTGTCTGTCTGCAGTGTAGTGCCATCGCCAAAATCCCAGGTAAGCTGGTTGGATTTTATGGAAGCCTGGGTAAAGGTTACTAATCCACGGTTACCATCACAGGTATTTGTTTGTCCGGTGATTTTTGGGAAAGGTGGATTAACTTTTATCAAATTGGTTTTTATGATCGTATCTGCACAACGTCCAAAATTAGTTACGATCAACATGATAGTGTAGGTACTATCCTTCGTAAACTGGTGATAAAAGGAATTCGAATTATACAGATTCTGCATACGGCCATCTCCCAAATCCCAGATATAATAAAAATTGCCCGTTTGTAGCACCGAAGTAAATACCACGGGTGTTTGTCCGCATACATTTGTAGACGATACCGTAAAATCGGCCTTCGGCTTTGGATATACTGTCACATTACCATAGGATACCAGACCAGTACATCCATTTTTAGTTTTGTAAGAAAGCGTAACATTATGATCTCCTGGAAGGGTAAATGTATGCATTGGTTCAATGTCAGTGGAAATACCGCCGTCGCCAAAACTCCAATTATACGTTACAAGGCTATCTGTAACAGGACTAACGGATGCTTTAAACTTTAATTCAACGGGGCCGCAGTTGTTTGCATTTCCTTCTGCATTAACGTACACATAAGGTCTGGTAATAAAGACCGTTTTTTCTGTAGATGCTACACAACCAGCCGCATTTTCCACTTTTAGCTTCACCTGGTAACTTCCATCAGAAAGATATTCAAATGAAGGGGATTGCAATCTTGAAAAAACGGAATCATAATAATAATAGCTTTGGAAATTCCATTCCCATTTAATATTTCCGGCTGAAGTGTCTTTGAAATCATAAATTACAGGAGCACCGCAATCTCCTTTAATATTTGAGGTAAAGCCTTTTGGGTCGGGGCTTTGTTTTACAGTAACGATTTTTGAAACCGAATCTTTACAAGTGCCAAAATAATTGACTAATTGAATGTTGTAGCTACCACTCAATGGGAAAAAGGCTGATAGGTTTTGGTAATTATTATACTGATTCACACCATCAACGCTCCATAACGACGATGACGGCGTGGGACTGCTGGCACTGCTTATTGTAACATTGTTATTGCTGTTGCAAATCAATGCAGGTACAGTAAAGTCTGTTGAAAAGCTGGCAACATTAATGTATCCGTTTTGCACACTTGTGGCAGTGCAGCCTTCGGAGCTATTCACTGTAAGCTTTACTGTATAAATCCCTTTGAGATTAAAAACATGCGAAGGCGCTGAAAGAGAAGAAGTGGTACCATCTCCAAAATCCCAAAGATAGCTTAAGGTGCCCGGGCCGCTGCTGGTATTGGTAAACTGAACAGCATCGGTAACCCTGCATAGCACCCTTTGGCCGGCGCTGAATTGGGCTTTAATGGATGGAAGTATTTTTATTAGCTGATTTTTTACGATTGTTTTTGTACAACCAAAATTGTTATTTACAGTCAGGCTTACTGTGGCATCCTGCGGTACACTATAATTATGCGATTGCGAGGCGCCAAACTGCTGCAGGATATTTCCATCACCAAAATCCCAGGTATAACCAGCGATGCCCACACTACCGCCAGATGCAGTTGCCGTAAAATCAACCTGCATGGGTAAACAACCTTTTTCAGAAGATGCGGTAAAGTCAATAACTGGCGCTGAATAAACAGTGATCTGTTTTGTTTTGGTAGAAGAAAGATTGCCATCCTTTACGGTCAGTGTCACATTGTAAATCCTTTCATCCTTAAAAATTGCACCAGGGCTGGCAATACCAGCGGTATTGCCGTTGTCGAAATTCCAACTATATACAGCATTTGTAGAAGCCCCTAAAGTTTGATTGATAAAAGAAGTTGCAAGGGGCGAACAACCGCCGGTTTTGTTTGCCGAAAAATCCGCCTGCAACTGTGCTACAAGAGCAAATGGTAGAATAAATAATAGAATTGAAACAATTAGTAGGCGAAAGTAAATGCCTGATATCGGGTTAGTATGCATGATCAATAAACGACTATCGGGTAAATAGCCTGTGTAATATAGGTATGTTTTTCCGAAAGGATTGCTTTATCAGTAAAAAATATCTGAAAAATGAATTGTATGGATCATCACCAGTTGGGTAAATGAAAAACAATACTTTTAATACCGCCTCCCCTGATGTTTCATTTCGAAAAAAACATTCGCACTAGCTGCGTCACTGGAGCAGTACCGGCTAAACCGGTTTTACTTGCTCCCACAAATGTTTTATCAAACCATCCGCCAAACCAATTTTTGGTACAAATATTTGTTCGGCGCCGGCCCATCGCATCACATTGATATAAATCTGTAACGCTGGCACAATTACATCTGCCCTGTCTGCTCTTAAACCATATTTAGCGATTCGTTCCGATAAAATTACACTGCTCAATTCTTTGTAATAATCTCTTAATAGTTCGAGTGAAAGCGGTTTTCCGTCTTTACGTTTACTCATCGAAAATACTTTGTTGATATTGCCTCCGCTACCAATTGCCACTACTTCTTTCTGCCCTTTGATTACGTTTCTTAAAATGTCTTTCATATCATCCCAATCTTGTTCGGTTACCATGTTCTTAAGTAGCCGAATGGTGCCTATGTTGAACGATTTTTTGTATATGAGTATGCCGTTACTAAAAAATGAAAGTTCAGTGCTTCCACCACCCACATCAATATAAAGATAACTGTGGTCTTTGTCCATATTTTCGGCAACATGATTTTCATAAATCAATCCTGCTTCAATATCGCCGGTAATTACTTCAATTTCAATTTCTGTTTCCATCTTTACCTTTCGGATAATATCCGCAGCATTTCCTGCATCTCTCATAGCACTGGTGGCGCAGGCTTTTATTTGGCTAACGTCGTAGGCATTGCATAAATGTTTGTACGCCTTCATCGTTTGAAGTATCATTCCAATTTTTTCTTTAGGTATAATACCTTGTTCGAATACATCAAAACCAAGCCGGAGCGGAACCCTCACAAGATTCAATTTATTAAAAGAAGCAACGCCTTTCTCATTGGTTGAAATTTCTGTAATTAAAAGTCTTGCTGCGTTACTACCAATATCAACTGCTGCTAATCTCATGTTTGATTCGTTAAAATTTACCGGTTCTTAGTGGTTAGCCCACCAGCAGGAGCAGGGCTGCGGGCTAACTTGAAAATTGCTGGTGCAAAGATAAGCGGGAACAGCTCTTTCTGTTTGATTCATCTACAGGATGTAGTTTCTTGTGGATAAATACAAATGCCAGGCCTGGCAACTGATAAACCTAATTTAACAATTTCCGATACAGGTAATTATAAGTTTCAACCTGCGACCTTATTTTTTTTGTATTGCGTGGGTTCACATATTGGTTATCCAGATGATTGTTTAATTTTCTTGCTTTGATATTATCTGATAACTGAATATTGATGATGTCCTTTAATTCCTGCCGGATTTCTTTATTAAATATGGGACATGCTGCTTCTATCCGATGATCTATATTTCTCACCATCCAATCGGCAGATGAAATAAACACCTTTTCATCGCCATCATTGTGAAAGATCATAACCCGGGCATGTTCGAGGTATTCATCTACTATACTGATGGCTTGTACCGGTTGCTTGAATTTTTTATTTTCAGTTAACATGCAAAAGATACCTCTTACCACCATTTTAATTTCTACTCCTGCCGTTGCTGCTTCGTATAATTTTTCAATCAACAATTCATCACTCAACGAATTTACTTTTAAAAGGATGGAGGCCCGCTTTCCGGCTTTGGCCGATCTGATTTCTTTGGACACCAACAATAAAAGTTGCTTACGCATGGTAACCGGACTAACCAACAAGGTTTTACAGGCTCGTAAATATCGAATCCTGGATTTTGGTTGCTCCAGATAATGAAAGATCCTGTTTACATCTGCCATAATATTACGGTCGGCTGTAAGCAGGCAATGATCGCCATAAATGGTAGCGGTGCGTTCATTAGGGTTACCTGTACTTACGAATCCATAATAAATAGTTCGGGTATTTACTACCTTTTTGATCAGGCAAAGTTTACAATGCACTTTCATATTCGGCACTCCGATCAGCACTTTGGCACCGGCTTCTTCCAACTCCTCTTTCCACTCCAGGTTGGCTTCTTCATCAAACCTTGCCCTTAACTCAATTACGGCCGTTACCTGTTTTCCATTGCGTACTGCATTGGTGATCGCATTAATAATTTTAGACCTGGCTGCAAGCCGGTAGCAGGTTATTTTAATGCTGATAACCTGCGGGTCAATGGCAGCCTCCCGCAATAAATCAATTACACTATCGTAAGAATGGTAGGGGAAATTTAATAGTACATCCTTTTTTAAGACAACATCTGACACCCTGTTTACGTCTCTCAACTGGGGATGAACAAATGGTTTTTTTCGGGTATTCTTATTTTCAAAAACAGATTCAGGGAAATTGATAAAGTCTTTGAAATTATGTATTCGGCCACCAGGTATCAGGTTGTCTTTTTCGGTTAAGCCCAGGCGCTTTACGAGGTAGGTGAGGAGGGAAGCATCAATATCTTTATCAAAAACGAACCGCACCGGTTTACCTTTCTTCCTGTTTTTGATGCCCTTCTCAATTTTTTCCATCAGGGAAGTAGCCACATCATTGTCGATATCAATTTCAGCATCACGGGTTACTTTAATAATGTGAGCAGAAAAAACATCATAGCCAAAAAAAGAAAATATTTGGGGCAGACAAAAACGAATTACATCCTCCAGTAGAATAATGTTTTTTTCATTTTGACGGGATGGTAAGAGTATGAAACGAGGCAAGCGCCTGGCGGGTACTGAAACCAATGCAAACCGCTGAGCAACGCTTCTGTTTTTAGTGGATAATTTACATGCGAGATAAATAGACTTATCATTCAATGTTGGAAAGGCCTGGATGCTTTCGATCATTAAAGGAACAATATTACTCCTTATTTCATCATTGAAATAACTCGTGATGAATTTTTGCTGAACCTTGTTTAATTGTTTGTCGTTAATAAGAAAAATCATTTGTTTTTTTAATTCCCTCAATATCTCATTCCATATTCTGTCAAATTCTTTTTGCTGTTCCATCACCTTGTCCTGTATCTCTTCCACTATTATACCAGGGGAAAGTTCAAGGTGCATATTTCCCTTATTCCCGACTTCTATCATCCGCTTTAGGGTAGCCACCCTCACACGGAAAAACTCATCCAGGTTATTGGAGAATATAGCTAAAAAACGAATCCGTTCCCTCAATGGAACCGTTTCATCTGCAGCTTCCTGCAACACCCTGCTATTAAAAGATAACCAACTGATATCCCGTACAATTACTTTTTGCTGTACTTTCTGATGTCCCAAAATATATATTTTAAAAATGATTTTGCGAAAATAAATGCTTACAACTAAATTAATCAGAAGCCAATGTTAAGTTTAAATTTTTTAAACGGCAATAAAAGGCTTTTTTTTAGACTGCCTGTTGTAATAAGGTAAAGCGATCAAAGAAACAAACCCAACAATCAGGATGATGAAAAATTGCGCTATCCATTGAAGCAATCCATTTGCATAGCCATAGGATATTTCTATACCATATAAAAACATGGCCTCTTGTATAAATAATTGGTATGTGCCAATACCACCGGGGGTTACAATCATTCCGATACTTGCAAAGGCCAGTACCGGAAAGGCTGCGGCAATGGGAAGCCCCGACGTTTGTGGGATAACAAAAAAACCGAGATAGGTGCCCCCAGCGTAACAACACCAGATAAAAATACTATGGAGAATAAAGGCCTTTTTATTTTGTAAATTCTTCACACTGCCTAAGCCCGCCCACACACCTTTAAAAAGAATGTTGATTTTTTTTACAAGGCCAATTTCACTGTATTTTTTAAAAATATACTTCATCGTGAAATAAACAAGTATGATGATCGTAATAGCAATCGCCAGCTTTACGAATATTGCTTCTTTATTGCCGGATAAAAAATTTTTACTGATTATTTTTTTTGCATATTCACCAATAATACTCGCCTGAGTGATAATAGCAATAATAAAGACCATTAAAAGAGAAATCACATCAACAGCACGTTCTACTAAAATTGTGCCCACCAATTTATCCGGTGGTACTTTCTCATATTTTCCCAAAATAGTGCACTTTAATATTTCACCCAAACGGGGTACAGCAAGATTTGCAAGGTAACCTACCATCACTGCAAAAAAAGTATTGACAAGGCTGGGATTGTATCCTAATGGTTTCATCAATATGCGCCAGCGTATAGCCCTGCTAACATGACTTGCTATTAATATAAAAAATACAGGAATGAATAAAATGTACCGTGCAGATTTAAGGGCAGTTTTACATTCTTCCCAGTTTTTATCGCCCATTTTATGAATGCTCCACCAAACCAGGAAAATACCCAGGCCTAAGAAAAACAGATATTTTAGTAACGTAAGGATCGCTTTTTTCATAATGGGCTTCAAATTACGAAGTTATGGTGAGAATGCCTGCTAAAGCAAGACGGTAAAAACAGCCTTTTATTTGAAAGAAAGTTAATCAGGTTAACGACCGGGTTTCAAAATCAGATTGTCAATTAACCTGACGTCATTTAAAAAAGCTGCAATTAATGCTACAGTGCTGGTCTCTCCATCCCATTCGTGAAGGATATCAAGACTGTCTACCATGGCTATTTCCACATATTCAACTTTAAATCCCATTTTTGAAAGCCGGGTTTTTGCTGTTTCCTTTAGCTCATCAATATTTCCTGTTTTTAATGTGGTTTCAATAAATAAGAGCGTTTCGTAAATAGCGGGTGCGATTAATCTTTCATTTTCATTTAAGCGGGTGTTGCGGCTGCTCATTGCAAGGCCATCTGCTTCCCGTTGGGTGGCACAAATCACTGTTTCCGTTTTGATATTATAATCAGTAATCATTTTTTTTATAACCATGCACTGCTGAAAATCCTTTTGTCCGAGGTATAGCTTTTCAGGTGAAATTATAGCCAGTAAACGATCCACAACCTGGCATACTCCCTGAAAATGTCCAGGTCTGAACGCTCCTTCCATGGTGGTTTCTAAATACCCAAGATTATAGGGCGTTAATACCTTCAAACCAAACGGGTACATAGCAATTACGGAAGGCAAAAACAGTAGATCGCAACCTGCTTTTTCTAAAATGAATATATCCTGTTCAATCGTTTCAGGATATTTTTCGAAATCATCAGGATCATTGAATTGGGTAGGATTTACAAAAATGCTGCAGATAACGAAATCGTTTTCAAGCCGGGCTTTTCTTATAAGGCTGATGTGTCCGGCGTGCAATGCTCCCATCGTAGGTACATAGCCCGTAACAATTTTTTCGCTCTTCTTTTTTAACAGAAAAGCATGTATGTCTGCTGGCCGTTTAAATATTATCATACTATAACTTGTTATGCATCAAATGTAGGTGTATAATGATTGTAAGAAAATTATTGTAACTTTGCGCCCTTTAAAGAAATAAACGAGGACTCACTAATCAAGCGCAAATGTCTACAAAAAAAAGAATTTTATTTATTGCCAACGAAATGTCACCCTATGTTGAACTTACAGAGTTTGCAGAGATCATCAACAAACTGGCAATAAAATCGAATGACAGTGGAATGGAAGTTAGGTGCATTATGCCTCGTTTTGGTATTATTAATGAAAGAAGACACCGCTTGCATGAAGTAGTGCGTTTATCCGGTATTAATGTATCAATTGATGGGGATGATTACCCGCTCGTAATTAAAGTGGCTTCATTACCCAATGCAAGATTACAGGTATATTTTTTAGATAATGAAGACTTTTTCAAACGCAAGTCAATATTTACAGATGAAAATGACACGTGGTATGATGACAATGGTTTAAGAACGGCTTTGTTTTGCAAGGGTGCATTAGAAACCGTTCGGAAATTTGGCTGGCCTCCGGATATCATCCATTGCAGCGGATGGATGGCAGGTTTAATCCCTATGTTTATAAAGACAGCGTATAAGAAAGAGCCTGTTTTCAGTAATTGTAAAGTCGTGTACACGATCGGTGAAAATACTTTTACTGAAAAACTGGGTGCAGACTTTTTGAAATTGATTGCCATCAATGATAACGTTACTAAAAAAGAAATTGATGTTTTTAAAGATATTGATAACACTGCAATGTTTAGAGGGGGCGCTTCCTATGCCGATGCCGTTACTTTTGGTGCTTCAACTGTTGATAAAAAATTGTTAGATGAATTTAGTAAAATAAAGGGTAAAAAGACACTGCCTTTCAATGATGAAAGTGATTTAACAGACTATTTACAATTATATAGCGACCTTACAAAGTAGTAAATAAAATCAACCGAAATTTCCTAAATTCTGTTTTTGTGCAAAAAAAATTTTTTCGTTTATTTTTAGCCGCACTGGCTTATGTTTTAGTATTTAACCTGGGGTGTAACAAAATTGACACTACCAATTTGGGGGCTGATCTGATTCCTGCTGTAGACAACGTTTTCACTTTTGCCGACACTTTCTTTATTAATGCCAGCAGGGAGCAAATCATTGATTCAACCAGACTTTTCCGTACCGAAAATCACGTATTGGGAAGTATAGGTAATGATCCCGTTTTTGGTAAATTAAAGGCAGATGTTTTTCTACAGCTAAAGCCTTCATTTTTTCCGTTTTATTTCGGAAACAGAGGTGATACAATCAATCCTTCGCTCAATCCGGCCACTCATTATGATTCTGTTTTTCTTTGTCTCTCCTACAAAGGGTTTTATGGAGATACAACGAAAGCGCAGCATTTAAAAGTGTACCAGTTAGATCAAAATACCAGCAATTTTACGGATACTGTTTTGCATCTGCTAAACTTTCAGCCAAATCAACCTTATCTTGGCAATTTGCTAGGTGAAGCAACAGTTAACCAAACTGACCTTAAAAATTTTACCTTTTTAAAAACAAGCCGAAAGGATTCTATTACCAGACAGATTCGGATTAAACTAAGTACGTCCTTTTTAAATGCTTTTGTTAGTAACGATTCTGGTCAAAACAGACCCAACAACTTTTTTTACAAAGATTCCATCTTTAAGGAAAAATATAAAGGATTTGCAATAGTGGCTGATGGTGCATCTGGTGCAAATGGTTTGTTTTATATTGGTTTAACAGATGCAGCAACGAGACTGGAAGTACATTATGTTGCAGGAAATGCAAATAAGCTGGATACAGCATTTGCTTCATTACCAGTTTCAGTTGGCTCCTTTGCTGCTGTTAGCGCTTCGGCAAATGCAAACTATATTGAAAAAGATACCAGTTCTTCCGAGTTTGCTAATTCTCCAGATATTGGTGCATTGTATCTGCAAACAGCACCGGGATCTGCGATTAGTTTTAAAATACCACAACTTGAATTACTGACCAATCGGGTCATCCATCGTGCGGAAATATTTTTAGAACAAATACCCGGTAGTTCACAACAGAATGCTGTTTTAGCTGCGCCTCAGTATTTATACCTCGATTTAATCGATACCGTCAGCCCTAAAAGATATAAGCCTTTATATTTCGATCTTAGTCCGAATGAATTTTACAATCCCGACAATGCTGCTTTATTCTTTCCGTCACAAGGCATTGAT
Organism: Ferruginibacter sp.; assembly: GCA_041740215.1. GTDB lineage: Bacteria > Bacteroidota > Bacteroidia > Chitinophagales > Chitinophagaceae > Ferruginibacter. Next base: position 9,834 of record JBGSMI010000268.1, on the reverse strand, counting down.
CAAAGCTACTATGGCGGGTTTGAAAGAAAAGCGGCGGATGCGTTTGGTAGTCGGTCGTTCTATACGTTTAATCTTACCAGATATGTTCAAAATCTGGTAACACAGAAAACTACGAACTACGCCTTTAGGGTTTACGCTCCCTACAATTTAAATTATTATGGATTTAAATTAATTTATAAAAACAATCTTGCTTTCGGAAGGGTTAAGATTGCAAATGGAAATAATACGAATAATAGACTACGTTTACGAATGCGGATCGTTTATTCAAACATATAGATTATGAAATATTGTCAAAGCCTCCATTATCAAGGAAGCTTTGACAATTACAATGCGACACTTATCTTTGCACCTCAAAAATTAAAACTATATGCCTTATTTGTTTACATCAGAATCCGTTAGTGAAGGGCACCCGGATAAAGTAGCGGATCAGATTAGTGATGCCTTGATTGATAATTTCCTGGCATTTGATGCCAATAGTAAAGTAGCCTGTGAAACATTAGTCACAACCGGACAAGTGGTGCTGGCAGGTGAAGTAAAAAGTAAAGCATATCTGGATGTACAGGAAATTGCCCGGGGTGTTATTCGTAAAATTGGGTATACCAAAAGTGAATACATGTTTGAAGCCAATTCATGTGGTATTCTTTCAGCCATACATGAACAATCTGCTGATATTAATCAAGGCGTAGATAGAAAGAAAAAAGAAGAACAGGGAGCTGGCGATCAGGGCATGATGTTTGGTTATGCCACCAACGAAACGGATAATTACATGCCACTTGCATTGGATCTGGCTCATTTTCTTTTGATAGAATTGGCTGCTATCCGCAGGGAGAATAAAGAAATTAAATACTTGCGCCCGGATGCAAAAAGCCAGGTTACGTTGGAATATGATGATAACAACCGACCAGTTCGAATAGACGCAATTGTGGTTTCTACCCAGCATGATGATTTTGGTAAAGAGGAAACTATGCTTGCTAAAATCAAGAAAGATATTATTAATATTTTGATACCAAGAGTAGTTGCGAAATATCCTAAATATGCGCATTTATTCAACAACAAAATTAAGTATCACATTAACCCAACTGGTAAGTTTGTAATTGGTGGCCCACACGGTGATACCGGTTTAACTGGTCGTAAAATAATTGTAGATACGTATGGAGGAAAAGGTGCTCATGGTGGTGGCGCATTCAGCGGTAAAGATCCAAGTAAGGTAGATAGAAGTGCTGCGTATGCAACACGTCACATCGCCAAAAACCTTGTTGCTGCAGGTTTGTGTGATGAGGTGCTGGTGCAGGTAAGTTACGCCATTGGTGTTGCACAGCCTACCAGCATTAACGTAGTTACTTACGGTACGGCCAAAGTAAACCTAACAGACGGTGAGATTGCTAAAAAAGTAATGGCCATGAAGTGCTTTGACATGCGTCCTTACTTTCTTGAACAACGTTTGAAATTGCGCAATCCAATTTATAGCGAAACTGCTGCATACGGACACATGGGTCGCAAGAATGAAGTGGTTGAAAAAATATTTACGAGTCCTTACGGTAAATCAATTAAGAAAAAAGTTGAATTATTTACCTGGGAAAAACTGGACGCAGTAAAAGAAGTAAAAAAGGTATTTGGAATAAAATAGAAGTATTCCTAGTTCTACCCAGTGATGGGCAACATGAAACCATAAGTTTGAAAGAGCTTATGGTTTTTTACTACTTACAATAAAGCATAATTTTGAATGGTGAAAAATTTCAGACAACAACAGCAACGGCCTAAAAAAAATACGCTGGTAATAGGTAGAAAGGCAATTATAGAAGCGATGCAGACCGGTAAGCAACTGGAACGTATTTACATGCAAACAACCATACATGGCGAGGTAATTGATGAAATACGAAGATTGGCGGAACAATACCTGGTGCCCATCAATAAGGTGCCGGTGGAGAAATTAAATGGCTTCAATATCAGCAATCACGAAGGCGTAGTAGCGGTGATCAGTAAGATCCAATATCAAGATTTGCAGAATGTAATTTCTTTTATTGTTGAAAAAGGGGAGGTGCCGCTGTTTTTAATATTAGATGGAATCACTGATATCCGTAACATCGGCGCCATTGCCAGAAGCGCATTTTGCTTCGGCGTAAATGCCATCATCATTCCCGATAAGGGCGTGGGAGCATTGAATGAAGATGCGATCATGACCTCTGCCGGTGCGCTTGAAAAGATTGCTGTTTGCAGGGTAAACAGTTTAATGAAATCGGTGGACGAATTGCACATGAATGGCATTAAAGTTTTTGCCAGTGAGATGACCGCAACAAAAAAATTATATGATTTAGCATTATCTGAGCCCTGTGCATTTGTAATGGGTGGTGAGGAGCATGGTGTGTATCCTGCCTTAATGAAAATTTGTGATGAGCAATTTCAAATACCTATGACTGGTGATTTTGAATCTTTGAATGTATCGGTGGCGACAGGTGTAATTTTGTACGAAGCAATGAAGCAGCGTACAGTCTAAGTCATTCAGTGCTTTTTTTTTTTCAAACGTTGCAGTGTTTGAATTGTGTTGGCTTTTTGTTTTTTTCTCCAGAGGATTGCTTTGGTCGCTTAATTTTGTGTGCGTTAAAGTTGATGGTTGGCTGATAGCATATTCCTACATTTATTCACTGCATTTTTGTGCACAGTATTCGGGTACTATTCTTGTCCGTCAAGGTCTGGGTAATTTATATTGTCAGCAGTTTTGCTGGAAGCTGCCACCAATGTTTCAACTGTTCTTATTTCACCCGGAGTAAAGTATCGCCATTTTCCTACTTGTAAATCAGCAAGGGTCATGTTCATGATTCGCACTCTTTTAAGGGTGGTTACATTATAGCCCAGTGCAAGACACATCCGCCTGATTTGCCTGTTTAATCCCTGTGTTAAAATAATTCTGAAACGGTTTTTACCTTCCTGCTTTACAAAACATTTTTTAGTAACAGTATCCAATATGCGAATGCCATTACTCATCTTGTTTACAAATTCTCCGGTAATGGGTTTATCTACTGTTACTACATATTCTTTTTCGTGGTTGTTGCCGGCCCTTAAAATTTTATTTACGATGTCTCCGTCATTCGTTAAAAAGATCAATCCTTCAGAAGGCTTGTCCAGTCTACCGATGGGAAATATCCGGCTTTTAAAGTTGATGAAAGAAATGATATTGTGTTTATCCTTTAGATCGGTGGTACAGGTGATGCCTACCGGTTTGTTAAAGACCATATAGACTATTTTATCTTTCTTTTTGATTGGTTCTCCATCAATCTCCACTACATCGGCAGGCATCACCCGGTTGCCCTTAATGGCTATATTATTGTTAATGGTAACCCTCGCCTGTTCAATGTATTTATCTGCTTCCCGTCGGGAACAAAAACCAGTTTCGCTAATGTATTTATTTAAGCTTTTATCCATCAGGCATATGAAATTACTATGCGTTTAATAAGATTTTTATTGCTAAAGAATGATAGTCACCCCCTCAAATAAAACATTCTGCTATGAAACAATTGGGGAAGGATTTTCTGTAACAAATGCAAAGTTAATGTCTGCCGGTTGGAAGCTGTTGATTTTATCAAGATCCAGAATTGTTTTCTTTTCTTCATTATCCCGGTGATACATTGGATTAAAGTTTGCTCCTACTACAACTTCTTTTAAAGTGTAAGAGGTGCGTGCTACAACGGTATTGCTAAACATATCGTCAAATGCTTTTATATACAATAATATTTCACCGTCTGTTGTTCCAAAGTCAGCGGCAGAAAATGTATAAAAAGGGCTATCCTCATTGATGGGATGAACAATTGTCCAGCTAAGTGTTAATGAGTTTACCGTAGCATATTCAAGTTCCATCGTAAAAAACTTATTAACCAGATTGCCATTTTCCTCAATCAATAGCCCGGCTGTAACCTTTGCTTCTGCCTCAGATAGATTATTGTTTTTATAAGGAGCCACCCGCATCATTAATGCAATGCCATCCTTAAAGGGAGCAATAATGGCGTTTTCACTAAATTTTAAAAATGCAGTTGGTTTACTAAAGCGTCCATAAAATAAACCGGTGGCAATTGCAAAACTTAACAGCCCCACCAATGCCTCTACAGCGGCAACAGAACTTGCCGCAAAACCATGAGGACTTATACGTCCATATCCTACTGTAGTAGAGGTTTGGGCACTAAAAAAATAAGCTTCCCCAAATTCTTCCAGCTTATTAGCAGCTTTGACTCCTTCGAGGTTTTCAATTCCAATTGAATAATAAATAATTGCAAAAAATAAATTTAGCATTGCGTAAAAAGATAATACCAATAATAAAAATTTCCAGCGGGGCAATTGTAGTAAGGTATGATACCAATTCATTCTTTCAAAAAAACCAATACCTCTTTTTTGAATATTTGGACTACCGTTTTTGTTTAAAAAACGGCCTCCATAATTGGTCGTATTCGCCCCAAATCCTGTATTTATTTCAGCCTTAGCTTTTAAATTTATTTTTCTTAATAATGCCATTACAGGGTTATATCTTTGATTTGTATCGTAAATTAATCAATATTTGTTGTACGCTAATTTATGCAATTTACAAAAGCACTGCAACATTCTATTGGGTGGAAAATCCTGAACACTATTTTGATCTTCCTGATCAATCTTTTGATAGTTAGGATACTTGGTGCAACGGCAAGTGGTCATTTTTTTTATTCCATTACGCTATTATCCTTTATTACATTAATCATCAGTTGGAGTATGGAGTCGGGGATCACTTATTATGGAAGCAATCAATTAGACAGTATCGCCTCTATCACCATATTTATTCTGCCCTGGTTATTGATACAGGCAATGCTAACATGGGGAGTGCTTTATTTTATTCCTGTTCATATTGGCAGCCGGCTATCATTGGTGTACATAGTTTCGAACCTGCTGATTATTTATTTTTCCGCTTTATATTACGCCACTAAAACCTTTGTTTCAATCAACGTTATCATTTGTGTGGTTAACAGCATCGTATCGGGTGGGTTGGTCTTCATATACGCCAGATTTGGAAATGAAGATGAAAAGGTGTTTGAGCTATTAAAAGAACGCCTGGCTCAAAAAAAAACTGCAGGTGTCCATCTCATTGACGATGGTATGCAATCAACAGCTTTCTATTTTGCAGAGCTCGTTTATTTTGGAGGATTTCTATTACAAGGTCTGGCTTTGGCGATCTTCTTTTTTATAAAGAACAGTATTAAGTTTACTGTTAAGGGTTTTAATACATCGTTGATCAGGAAAATCTTTATTTACTCCTCGATTGCTTTCATCAGCAACCTATTATTTTTTCTGGTTACAAGGATTGATTACTTTTTTGTAGAAAAATATTGCGGCGAAATTGCCCTCAGTAATTACGTACAGGTGTCTAAGATGGGTCAATTGTTGGTATTACTTCCTACCATTATTGCGGGAGTAGTTTTTCCATATAGTTCAGGCGCCGCAGAAGAAGCCTATCTGGATAAGTTACAAGCACTTTGCAGAATTATTGGATTGCTATTTTTACCTGCTTCAGTCATCGTCGTTATTTCCGGCTACTGGATATTTCCCTGGCTATTCGGTGATGGCTTTGCGGGTATGTATACTGCAATGCTGTTTTACCTGCCCGGCTTTTATTGCCTAAGCGTGGTTTCCTTACTGGCAGCCTACATTGCCGGAAGGGCAATGCTTACCAAAAACCTCATAGCTTCAGGAATAGCATTGACTTTTGTTATAGCAGGGGACGTATTTTTAATACCGGTGTGGGGTATTAATGCAGCGGCAGCAGTGAGCAGTTTTTCTTATTTTTTATGTATGCTTTATTTGTTATGGATATTTAAGCAGCGTTTTGGATGTAATCCAAAAGATTTCTTTATGATACAATTAAAAGATTTACAATTAATATTCCGCAAAGGATTTTAAATTCACTAATGCATTCAATAAATCAGCAAACTGATGAAAATAATTAATGCCATAAAATGGCTTGCTACGTGGCTATCGATGTCGGTATTGAAGCATAGCATGAGTAGCAGGTTGAAAGGAGCCGGCGCTTCCTGGTTACAAGTAGTATCTTCAAACAAACCGAATTTGTTTAACAGGGTAGATTTTATACTGGATCAATGCAGTAAAAAAAAAGTACTTCATGTTGGGTTTACGGATTACCCCTACACGGAGCAAAAAATTAAGGACGGGGCTTTATTGCATACCCAGTTGCAAAAAGTAACAACGCAACTGGCAGGCGTGGATGTGGATGAAAATGCGATCCGGCAATACATATCAATTACCAACGATGAAAGGGTTTTTCTAGGAGATGTTACAATGGCTTATCCGGAAGAGGCAAAAGCATTTAAACCTGAATTGATCCTTATTTCGGAAGTGCTGGAACATCTGAAAGATCCCTACAAAGCAATGGATATTTTATACCGAAATTTCCCAGCGGGCACACAAGTCTTGATAACTGTGCCAAATTATACTTCAATGGATGGCCTATCAGCTAGTCTGAATCAAACAGAATCCATTCATCCACATCATTATTGGTATTTTTCACCCTTTACGCTACGGCAATTATTAGATGAACAAAGATTCGAATTAAATCAACTCCAGTTTGGGATGTATTATGAAGCAGGTACAAAAATCAATTTTGTAATGAAGGGCTTTCCCTTTAACGGCGATTGCATTATGGGATTATTTACGATCATCAAAAAGCAGGAACCATGATGAATGTTTTATGGCTGGCAAGCTGGTATCCAAACAGGCTTGATTCCTTTAATGGCGATTTCATCGAACGTCATGCATTGGCTGTGAGTCGTTTTGCAAAAGTAACCGTGCTAGTGGTAGTAAAGGACGAAACAATTCCAAAAAATACTGTTGAAGTAGATAAAACAGTCAGCCAAAATATAACGGTATACAGGGTGTACTATGGGAGAACAGGTTGGCCGGAACTGGCAGAGAAAATGTTGTCGTCATTGAAATACTTTAAGCTCCAGCGAAAGATATTTGACCAGATTGTTAGTGAATCAGGATTACCGGATATCGTGCATGTGCAGGTGGCAATGAAGGCGGGGATATTTGCCGGCCGTCTTAAAAAAAAATACAAAATACCTTATGTCGTTACCGAACATTGGTCGGGATATTACGAAGTAAGCAAGCCTAATATTTATGATATGGGGAAATTGTACGTAGCAATGAATAAATCAGTGTTGAGAAATGCCACCTTGCTTTTACCGGTATCCAATGATTTGGGTGAAACGATCATCCGGGATTTTGTGCATATGCCCTTTAGCGTTATACCTAATGTTGTCAATACAGATTTCTTCTATTACAAAGCTCATCAGCCCGGCATTTTTCGATTTATACATCCTTCCTATATGAATTACCCTAAAAATCCGGAAGGTATTTTAGCGGCATGCAAAATCGTGCAAGACATGGGATATAAATTTGAATTACAAATGATCGGAAGCCTCGATGGAGGATTGCTGGCATTGGCGGATCAATTGGGCATTTTAAATAAAACTGTCTTTTTTGAAGCTGCGATTCCATATGTTGAAGTAGCCATGCGAATGCAACAATCATCCGCTTTATTAATGTTTAGCAGGTACGAAAATTTGCCTTGTATTGTACTGGAATCCTTATGCTGTGGGCTTCCGGTTATCTGTAGCAGGGTAGGTGGGCTTCCGGAAGTGATTGATGAAAGCAATGGGATATTAATTGAAAAAGAAAATGTGCAGGCTTTGGCAAATGCCATCATTCAAATGATTGAAGGCTATGCTATATACAATCGAAAGCAAATCGCCGAAAAAGCAAGTGCTTTATTTAATAATGATGTTGTGGGAAAGCAATATGCTGATATTTATAAAAAAATTTTGGAGCTGCGTCAATAAGTAATATGCTCAGCTTTTAAAGGGCTTGCTACTCTAAAAAGCAGCGGTAATTTTATCCAGTTTTGAATTGGCCTTTATGGTATCCCAGTATTCTTTGCCGTAGTCTATAAATAGTTCGCTTCCTGCTGGTATATTCTTTTTTGCTTCAATAAAAACCTGCAAGCCATCTTCTACATATTGGCAATTGTTTGTTATGCCTTTCACTCGGGTCAATCCTCTTGCATCATTAACAAATCTTGCCAATTCATTTTTATAAGTGCGGGCGTCAATAACGTGACACTTATTTACAAAATAAATATAGTTGTTGGTACCATTTTGGTGATCGGTATCTTTCCAGGTGGTTATTTTTCCCCGGTATTCAATAATTCTTGTTCCTTTTGGAATAAAAGTTTTTGTAAATAAACCTCTTCCAGATCCGGGTAAGGTTGATTCTTTTACAAACAGTTGATCTTGCAGTAATTTCATTTAAATAATTACAATTTCGACAACATTGAAGATAACACACAAACAATCAGCTTTCGCATATTTACAGCTTATTTTTTAGTAACCTGGCGGTTGACAAAAAAATCAGTTACGGAAATTGATATTTAATAAACGGAATGCTCATTGTTCTGCCTGGGTTTCAAGAGTCGCAAACACGATAATTCAGGGATAAATCGACACGGCAGATGATCAAGCATAAAATCATTAAAGTAGTGCAAATAAACGAAAGAATATTTTCAAATAAAAGGGACACTATTTATAAAAAATAGCATCCCCAAAGGCCAAAACTTTTAAGCATGGCGAAACTGGCTTTTCTTCTAAAACGGTCAAGATGCAGCAGGACAAAGACACAACTTCATCTTTTAATGAACCTGCATTAATATTCCCTGTGCTCTTTAACCATAGCTATATGGATATTTATGCGGGCTATTTTACCTTGATAAGTATTGCTTAAATTGTATGGAGCATTAATTGGAAAAAAAGGCAGTCAACTTTCTGGGAAACGACCCGGCTTGTACCAATTCCTGTTTAAGTACCAATTCATTTACATGGTCTCTTTCTGCTATCATTACAAAGCCCAGGGATGGGAGAACAATTTTTAATGTTTGAAACTTTATAGAAGCAGATTTTTCCTTGAATGAAATCACAGGCTCATCAATAATGCGAACCGAATCATTCATATTTACAGGGATTTTCTCCAACTTGATATTATGGTAAAACGAAGTCAGTTGTCTAATCGCTTCAATTTCCTCATGGCTTATAACTGCTGGTTTTGATAACCAATACATAATGTTAACAGTACCAGAAATATTTTGTAATAATGATATCTCACACTCACTCATGTAAACAAAAACATAGGAGCAGAACAACGGTTCTTTACACGCCTTCTTATTGCTTGCATTGATGCCAATAATATTATTTTCTGGAAGATAATTCTTGATACCTTTTTTGCTAAGTATACTAGCTACTTTTTTTGCCCGCTCGGGCCTTGTGTAAACTGCGAACCAATTACGTGTCATTCTTGTGGTGTTATGGTTGTGAATAATGCAGTTCTTCACAATATTAGATTATTGCTTTTCTAAAGAAATTGGAATTGATCTAATCGGAGGAGCGGTAAATGAATGGATATTAGGACTTCCTTGAAAGAGGTAGGCAAATATACGGCTCTAAACTTAAAAACAAAATAATTTTTTATTTTTCCAGAATCTATTTTATTTACCCCTTTGCAGTGATTCAATTATTTGAATTGGTTTAGCATTTATAAACACCTCTTATGATGCATCACAACAATCATCGTATTTCTTTTTAATTGGATTTCGAAAGCTGTATTTGCAGTATTTGCCTAAAGTAAAATTCCTTAAAATTATTGAAACTGATTTTAGCGGAATTCACTAACGTTGGTAAACAACTGCAAATATTTGTCCAACGAAATAGACTTGCATTCGTTACTTTTTATCAACAGTCATAAAAACGGCTCCCC